>JACQXY010000019.1:0-4438 GCA_016208485.1 Acidobacteriota bacterium
ACCCGAGGGCGAGTGAGGAGACGTTGCCGGGAGGCGGGTTCGGAGGCTCCTCGTCCGACGGAGGCACCGGCGCGTACTCGAGCACCGGCGAGCGGTCCTGCTGGGCCACGCGCAGGGCAGAGGGGAGGATGAGAGCGAGCAGAGCGAGCGTGGTCGCCACGAGCGCGAGGGGCGGGTATCGCTGCGCCACGCTCTGGCGGGGCGTCGGGACCTCGACGGCCAGTCTGTCCTCCCCCGGGTAGGCCCCGCTACGCGGGGTCGATGATTGCCGCTCCGCCGTACCCATTGCAGGGATCGCTCGGGTTGCCGAACACGTCGTCGCGCCCGGGCCAGTGCCATGCGATGGAGCGCCGCCCGCCCCGGACCTGGCGCCAGCAGCCTGGGTCGTTCGACGCGGGTCGCCGTCCATCGACGTCCCACCAGGTCTCGGCAGCGTCCTTCACGCAGGTGTAGTCGCCGGTGTCGTAGAAGCACGCCGCCACGAACGGGTTGGTGCTGTCCTTCGGCGGGATGGCGTGGAAACCCTGGCTCATGGCCTTTGGTGTGAGGCGGGGACCGGCGACCTGGATTCCCTGGAACAGCATGAAGAAGTCACGGTAGAAGTCCGCGGCCCACGTGCGGCCGGCGTCGTCGAGGCCGGGGTCCCCTTCCACCGCGGCCTGATAGCCGGGGCGCTCCTCGGGGCGGTCCTGTCGCATCTGGTACGACACGGTCCACGCGTTCCCCCAGGTTGCCTGGTTCTGGAGCCTCGCGGTCGCCCAGACGTCGTTGTTGAGGTCTCCAGCCACGAGGATCTCGGGGTAGTACTCCAGGGCGTCCGCGTCCTGTGAGAACTTGGTCTCGAGCCCACCGAGGTAAAGGACGGTCGTCACGCCCTCGCTCTTGAACTTGGCGACCGCCTGCTGCTGATCGACCCCGGTGTCGCTGCGATTCACTGCGGGACCGGACTCCGGGAACGTCCCGCGCGGCATGTTGTCCACGTCCATCGCGCACTTACGGAGCTGTCCCTCGACGACCTGACGGAAGCGCTTCAGGCCCGGCTGGGTTGGATCGGTCGTGTAGAAGAGGCCGAACTTGCGGGGGTTCCCGTTCATGGTGCCGACACCGTTCGGCCCGCCGGTGTGCGCGGTGGGGTAGGGGTTGACCTTGGTGCACACGTAGCTCGAGTACAGGGCGGCCCAGTGCTCCATGTCGGGCCAGAATCCCCACGCGAGCGGGGCGTTCTTCCGGTAGAAGCTGTTGGTGTAGGTGGTGACCTGGGAGGAGAACACCAGCATCCCGCGCGCGGCGGCGGCGTTCACGTACTCTTCGTTCAGACCCCCTCGGCCCGCCGCCCAGTCGAGCACCGCGAAGGGGCGGATCTTCTTCAGGTTGTCGGCGGCGTCTGCGCGGCGCCCGGCCGCGTCCTGAGAGTCCGTCCAATAGGCGAACAAGCGCACCCGGCGGCCGTAGGTCTGGAAGCGGGCGTTGAAGAAGTTGTTCAGGGCTCGGGCCGCGCGCATGAGGACGTGCGCGCAGTCCTTCCAGTTCGGCGGGGTCTGCGGGTAGGTTTGCGGGCACGGCTCCCGCGGGATCTTGTCCACCTCCTGGTAGGTGTCCGCCGGCGGCGTGCACTCTCGGTTGTGGCAGATGGAGGTGTCGAGGTAGATGAGGACCCGGATCTCCTTGGAGGTCACCCCTTGCCACGTCGCGCCGAAGTTGTCCCCCTCGAAGTACGGCACGCAGGGCGCGCTCATGGGGTCCTCGGTCTGGCGGGGGGGATCGCCCACGCAGGGCAGCCCGGGCGTGTCCCCCTTCCCCTTGTCGGGCGGCGGTGGAGGTATCTCCACCCCCTCGGTCAGGGTATTGGCACCGGCGAGGGGTCCTGCTGGGGCACGCGCAGGGCAGAGGGGAGGATGAGAGCGAGCAGAGCGAGCGTGGTCGCCACGAGCGCGAGGGGCGGGTATCGCTGCGCCACGCTCTGGCGGGGGAGCGATCTCGCCTGGACCGCCACCGTCTATCTCCGGAGATCGCGGCGGATCCTGATCGCGACCATGACGCTGCCGCCGAGGAGCACTGCGACGAGCAGGAACGCGAGTGTGATGTTGGTGATGTCCGTGACGCGGTTGGAGGGGGGCTCCGCCTGCTGCCCGAGAGGCACCGGGTCGAGCGAGCGCGTCCGGGCGCGCCCGTCGGCTCCCGGTGTGAGCGCCGGGTCCGGGGGGAGCGGGCCCCCGGCTGAGGGCTGCGGGGGGGGTGAGGGGCTCTCCTCGGGCGGCGGAGTGAAGGGGGTGAACGACGGTTCCGTCTCGGGCGAGGGCGTGAAGAGCTCCTCGAATTCGATGGTCGCCTTCAGCGTGTGCGGGAAGTCGCAGGTGCTTGTGAAGCACATGACTGCGAGCGGCCACTTGCCCTTCTGGAGGTCGACGACCGTTCCCTCGAGGACGCTCACCGCGGGGTCGTTGCTGGTCCCCTGCCTGAGGTCCGTGACCATCCGGTCCTGGTCGTCCTCGCCGACCTCGAGCGCCCGGTCCTCGTAGAGCCGGGCCTCGATGGACTGGCTCTCGCGCCACTCGATCCGCAGCTTGGTCAGGTGCCCATTGGGGCGCCCCGGGTCGAAGGTGATCGTGATCAAGTCGCAATACTCGGCCGTGCGGCACTCGTCCAGGTTCCAGTCCAGCATCGATGGATTGCTGCGCTGTCCTGGGATCGGGGGGTACTGTTTCTGGACGCGAGGTTTCTTGGCGGTGAGGGTGATCCCCTCGACGTCCCGCGCGACCGCCGGGGGCGCGATCAGCCCGGCGGCCGCCAGGAAGGCGGTCGCCGCCCCAAGGAGCGCGGCGCTCCGGGAGATGCGATCAGGCCGGATCGATCGTGTAGGCTCCGCCATGTCCGTTGCAGGGATCAGTCGCGTTCCCGAAGACCTCGTCCCCGCCCTTCCAGTTCCAGGACAGGGAGCGCCGCCCCCCTCGCACCATCCGCCAGCAGCCCGGCTCGTTCGCCTGCGGGCGCCGCCCGCTGGGGTCCCACCAGATCTCCATCGCGTCCTTCACGCAGGTGTAGTCACCGGAGTCGTAGAAGCACGCCGCCACGAACGGATCTTTGCTCTCCTTAGGAGGGATGGCGTGAAAACCCTGGCTCATCCTCTCCGGCGTGAGCTTGGGTCCGGCGACCTGGATTCCCTGGAACAGCATGAAGAAGTCACGGTAGAAGCCCCCGGCCCAGGCCGCCGCGTCCGTGTCGATGGCCGGATCCCCCTCGGTCGCGGCCTGGTATCCCGGGCGGTCGGCCGGCCGGTCCTCGCGCAGGTTGAAGGAGACCGCCCAGGCGTTCCCCCAGACGTTCCGGTTCTGCAAGCGCGCCGTGGCATAGTTGTCGTTGTCGAGGTCGCCCGCCACCACGATCTCGGGGTAGTACTGCATGGCGTTGGCCTCCTGCGAGAACTTGCCCTCGAGCCCGCCGAGGTACAAGACCGTCGTGACGCCCTCGCTCTGGAACTTGGCGACCGCCTGCTGCTGCTCGACGCCGGTGTCGCTCCGGTTGACGATCGGGCCCGACTCGGGGAACGTGCCCCGGGGCATGCCGTCCACGTTCAGCCCGCACCGGCGGAGGTGTCCCTCGACCATCTCGCGGAAGCGCTTGAGGCCCGGCTGGGTTGGATCGGTCGTGTAGAAGAGGCCGAACTTGCGGGGCCTCCCATTCATGTCGCCGGCGCCGTTGGGGCTGCCCGAGTGGGCGACCGGCCAGCCCTTCACCTTGGTGCAGACGTAGCTCGAGTAGGAGGCCGCCCAGTGTTCGATGTCCGGCCAGAATCCCCACGCGAGCGGGGCGTTCTTCCGGTAGAAGCTGTTGGTGTAGGACGCTTCCTGCGAGGAGAACACCAGCATCCCGCGCGCCGAGGCGGCGGCCACGTACTCCTCGTTGAGACCGCCTCGCCCGCCTGCCCAGTCGAGCACCGCGAAGGGGCGGATCTTCTTCAGGTTGTCGGAGGCGTCGGCTCGGCGTCCGGCCGCGTCCGGCGCGCCGCTCCAGAAGGCGTACAGGTGCACCCTGCGGCCGTAGGTCTGGAAGCGGGCGTTGAAGAAGTTGTTCAGGGCTCGGGCCGCGCGCATGAGGACGTGCGCGCAGGTTTCCCAGTTGGGGTCGCCCGCGGGGTAGGTCTTGGGGCAGGCCCCCCTCGGGATCTTGTCGACATCTTGGTAGGTGTCGTCGGGTGGAGTGCATTCCTGCGAGTGGCAGACGCTCGTGTCGAGGTAGATGAGGACCCGGATCTCCTTGGAGGTCACCCCTTGCCACGTCGCGCCGAAGTTGTCCCCCTCGAAGTACGGCACGCAGGGCGGGCTCATGGGGTCCTCGGTCTGGCGGGGGGGATCGCCCACGCAGGGCAGCCCGGGCGTGTCCCCCTTCCCCTTGTCGGGCGGCGGTGGAGGTATCTCCACCCCCTCGGTCAGGGTATTGG
>JACQXY010000019.1:4504-102102 GCA_016208485.1 Acidobacteriota bacterium
GTCCGACGGAGGCACCGGCGCGTACTCGAGCACCGGCGAGGGGTCCTGCTGGGGCACGCGCAGGGCAGAGGGGAGGATGAGAGCGAGCAGAGCGAGCGTGGTCGCCACGAGCGCGAGGGG
The DNA here is from genome assembly GCA_016208485.1 of Acidobacteriota bacterium. Lineage (GTDB taxonomy): Bacteria > Actinomycetota > AC-67 > AC-67 > AC-67 > JACQXY01. Next base: position 4,625 of record JACQXY010000019.1, read on the forward strand.
CGGGAAGTCCCGGCTCCAGCGGGAGCCGCGTAGAGCGGGGAGGGTCGGTGCCGTGGTTGCCATGGGTTGTCTGCCAGTCTACCTTGCTGGGGAGATGGACCAATGTCGCGTTCCCGATGCATCGCACCCACTCCCCGGTCACGTCCACGGTGCGACAGAACCCATATATCGTACCGGTCTCCCGATCCAGGCCGCAAGGAGCGAGGTCGCGCGGTTGTCGGCTATGGCGCAATGGTCCCAGCTCGAGGCGCGGGACCCGCCGATCGCCGGGCGGTCAGGTCAGGCGCCGGAGCGCGTCGTCCACGCCGATCTCGCCGCGCGCGAGGCCCTCCAGGATCTCCAGGCGCGCCGACGGGGCGCCCGGCTCGATCCCGATCCGCGCGAGGATCGCGTCGAAGCGCGCGCGCGCCGTCGGGTAGCTGACCCCGAGGTGGCGCTCCAGCTCCTTCATGTTCCCGCGCGAGGCGAGGAAGACCCGCAGGGTTTCCCGGTCGTCGGCGCCGAGCGCGCAGAACTCGCACGAGTCGAAAGACCCGGATAGCTCGGTGCCGCATCCCTCGCAGGAGAGGCGCGTGAGACGGAGCCGCGTGCCGCAGACCGGGCAGTCGCGCGGAGGGCGACGGGTTGGGTCGGATGAGTCCATCATGGGCCCCCTCAGTCCGCGGTGACCTTCACCGCGCCGGCGGACAGCTCGATGTCGAGCGAGCCCGCCCCGTCTCCGACGACGGCCTCGGAGGTGCCCCCAAGAGCCACGACCGCGCTCGCGTCCGGGCGCCCGGGAAGCTTGATCGCTCCCCCTGAGCCCCTTGCTCTGATCCGAACGCTCGATCCGCGCTGTAGGTGAATCCGCACGACGCCCGCGCTGCAGCGGATGCGCGACTCGCCGGTTGCGAGCGTGCCCTTGAGGTCGACTGCCCCCGCGTCCACCCGCAGGTCGATCGGCCCCCGGAAGCCTTCGATGCGCGCGCTGCCCGCATCGACTTCGGCACGGATCGGTCCCCAGACGCCGGAAACCGCGAGATTGCCGGCGTCCAAATCCACCTCGAGGGGTAGCTGGGGGTTCACCCGCACCTCCAGTGAGGGCTTGCCGCGGTACACGACAAACCCGTGGCGAGGAAGGATGGTCCAGCCGAATCGCCGGCTGGTTCCGGCCTGCACGACGAGCGCATCGCCGTCGCGGACGACGCTGTGCTCCCCTTCGGCCACCGCCTCCCGCACCTCCGGATCGCCGACGATCTTGAGCGAGTGGAACGAGCCCTCGACGCGGACGCGGCGCGCGGTCTCGGCCGGCTCCTCCCGCTGAGGCCCTTCCCCGGCGTCTTCCAGGAGCGCAGCCGCTTGCTCCGGGGTGGTCCGGCCCCCGGCGACGTCCTCCAGGATCCGGCGCCGTTCGTTGTCGGTGATCATCTCGCCCTCCCAACCGCCGGCCGAGTCGACCTGAGCATCGTCAAGAAACCTATAACCCGCATCTGGCAGAACGTCAAGGAGGACTTTCTAGTTTGGTATGCCGCTCCACGGGGTGGACGTCGGGGGGCCAAGCTTCGGTAGTGGGTCGATCTCGTTCTGTAAACCAGGCGACCCCCACCGTTCACCTCCCGGTCCTGTAGTCTGCCCAGACCGGGAATGGCGAGATAAGGAACCGTGAAGCTGCTGTGGGAGGGGGAAATCGAGACCCTCGCGTCGGGCAGCACGAGAACTGCCGGGCGCGCCGCGCTGGATTTCACTTCATCGTGTGCTCACGGTAGGATGCCTCGACTGGGTTCCGGGCAACGGAGGGGCTCCTATGGCATACTTGCGAGCAGGAGGACAATGGAGGGGGTAATGTTCGACTCCAGGAGGCGCCTCCGCCCCCATCCGGAGATCCCGTCCAATGAACGTTTGATATTTGCCCTCGATGTACCCTCCGAGGATCAAGCTCGGGATCTCGTGCAGAAACTTGGAGAAGCCGTCACGTTCTATAAGCTCGGCGCAGAACTGTCTATGACAGGAGCCTACTTCAAGCTGGCGGAAGACCTGATCAAGCAGGGAAAGAAGGTCTTTGCCGACCTCAAGTTCTCCGAGACACCGCGAACCGTGGCGGCTTCTGTCAGTCAGTTGCGCGATATCCACTGCAACTTCACGTCCGTCATGTCTGACGACCCGGCACAGGTGAAGGCAGCCGTCGAGAAGAAGAACGGGATCAAGATCCTTGCGGTCACCGTGCTGACCCATTTGGACGATAGTGATCTTCGGGAAATGGGCTTCGCAATCTCCGTTGATGAACTGACACGAAGACGGGCCAAGAAGGCGCTGGATATCGGATGCGACGGCTTGATCGCCTCCGGCCTTCAAGTGCCGCTGCTCCGTAGTGAGTTCGCCGAAGAAAACCCGCTCATCGTCTGCCCTGGCATCCGGCTCGGCGACCAGCGCCCGAAGGGCGACGACCAGAAGCGCGTTGTTACGCCGATGCAAGCCTTCGAGAGCGGCGCGGACTACATCGTGGTCGGACGACCGATACGCATGGCCTCTGACCCCAAGAAGGCTGCTGAGGCGATTCAGGCTCAGATTGAGCAGTTTCTCGCGGGCTCCCAATAAGCCGCCTGCTCACTGATCCAAGGGTCTCACGATCTCCTCAACCGTCCAGGGGCGATCCCTGCTGCCATCGCCGAGGTCGTTCGGGGGGCAAGCGAGGAGTGGGGGCGGGCGAAGTTGTAGCGCATGAAGTGCAGCGACACCGCCGCTTCCAGGTTCTCGACCTCCTTCGAGACGGCGTTGGTCAGCCGTGTGAATCGGCGCATAGACATGCGCATGGTGAGGTTGTTGCGCTCCATGTAGGACGTGGAGATATGTGCAGGGCTGGGCTTCCCTTGACTCGGATATCGACGTCCGCCCCGAACTCATCCTCGGCGGCCGCGAGGTGGGGGGACCAGTCGTCCATACAACAAACTGACCCACTACCCGAGCTTCGGGCGACACTACGCCGCCGGCGCGGTCAGGATGACGCGCGGAGAAGCCTGGGGCGCCGGTCACGGGGTGCCGCGGGCACAAGGGAGGTCGCGGGCGCCGCAAGGGTCAACCGCAACACGGCTCCGCGCGCGGAGTCTTCCACGACGAGCCCGCCGCCCATCAGCTCGGCCAGGCTCCGGGCGATGTGCAGACCCACCCCCGCCCCACCGTGGGCCCGCGTGTGGTCGGCATCGATCTGGTAGAAGCGTTCGAAGACGCGTTCTCGCAGCGCGGGCGGGATTCCGGGACCCTCGTCGGCCACGGTCAGACAGACGTTTGGGGAGGCCGGGTCGGAGTGGCCGACGGCGGGGGACCTCGCGGCGCGAGCGCCGCTCTCCAGCCGGACGTGGATCCTCGTTCCGGCCGGTGCGAACTTGTCGGCGTTCGACAGGAGCTGCTCGACGATCATGTCGAAGCGCTGCGGGTCGCCGGCGGCGAGGAGCACGTCCGGGATCACGGCCTCGAGGCGCTTGGATCTCGGCCGGAAGCCTGCGAGGCACCACCGGAGGCGCTCGGCCGCATCGAACACGACCCGGGGGTGCGCCGTGTGGTCCTCGATACCGGAAGCCGCGAGGAGGCTCTCGACCAGGTCAGACATCCTGGTGGCGCTTCGCTCGGCGCGCTCCACGAACTCCCGGATTTCGCCGGAGAGCCCGAGTTCCGGACGCAGCAAAGTCCGCTCGGCCGCGATGATGGCGGCAAGGGGCGTCCGCAGCTCGTGGGATACGTTGGAGACGAACCGCTCTTGAAGGCGCGCCGCCTCCTCGAGGTCGCGGACGGCGGCGCCGAGTTCCGCGGTCCGAGCCTGGACCTTCGCTTCGAGGTTGCGCGTCAGCGCGTGATTCTCGAGCACCGTCAGGATCTGGCGGGCGAGCACGAGCACGACGATGGCGACCGCGTTCCAGAACAGGAACGGCTCCAGGGCCCCGCTCCCGACCTCTTCCGCCGCCGCGGCTGCCACCGCTGCCAGCACGGCGGCCGCCGGCAGGGCCGCCCGCGCGCGCTCGGACGGCCGGGCGCCGGTCCCGGCGGATTGTCTCGAGGGCCGGAGCGCGGACACGACGAGCAGCAGGTACCCGGCCATCCATCCGGCATCGATCAGGTTGCCCGAGGAGTACAAGCCCTTCAGGATGAGGTAGGTGTAGCCGCTGTCGGCGACGGCCATGCTCCCGAGCGCGAGCGCGACCAGCTCCAGCGGCGCGCGCGTTCCCCGCCGGGCGGTGGCGGCCACGAAGATCGCGAGCGAGATGAGGACGACGTCGCCGAGGGGATAGGCGAGCCCGATCACCTGACCGAGGAGGTCTCCGGAGCCGGCCCGGTAGAGCGGGCCGAGGACCAGCGCCCACCCGACGAAGAGCGTCGCGCCGGCGATCGTGAGCCCGTCGAGAAGGGCGCGAATCCGCGACGACCTGTTTTCCGGGGCCGCCGGGAAGGAGAGCATCGCCGCCGCGGCGAGCGGGATCGCGCCGAGGTAGGCGATGTCGGCAAGGGAGGGGAACGGAGCCTCGCGGCGGAGGACCAGCTCGTAGAACGACCACATTGCCTCCCCGGCGGCCCACGAGAGCGACGCCGCGGCGAGGAGTCCCCAGGCCCGGCGGGCGGCGCCGGTGTCTCGCCGGGCCGCGAGCGCGCACGCGACGGCCGCCGCGAGCGCGCCGACGAGGATCCCGAGGTCGCTCACGGCCTGGACCAGGGCGGGACCGCCGAGCCCGCTCGCGAGGGCGACGACGTAGGCGGCGAAGGCGGCGAAGGCGGCTCCGAAGAAGCGGCGCTTCGAACTCATTCTCTCTCCCAGACCATGCCAACAGCGGCGGGGCGCCTTGATCATCCGCGAAGCAGGCGAAGGCCCGCAATCCCCAATCCGGGTGGTTTTCGGCGCGGCCAGAACTGGCTACGCGCGTAGTCGCTTTTCCGCCTCAGGCCCCCCGGAAGGCGGGCGCCCGCTTCTCGAGGAATCCGCTCACGCCTTCCCGGTGATCGGCGGTGCGCACGGCGATCTCCTGGAGATCCGCCTCGAAGTCCATCGCGGCCGTGAGGTCGTTGGTCGCCCCGAACTGGAGCGCGCGCTTGGTGAGGCCGATCGCGCGCGTGGGGTCGGCGGCGAGGCGCGCGGCCAGCGCGCGCGTCTCCTCCTCCAGGCGCGCCGCCGGGACGACTCGGGTGACGAGCCCCGCGCGCAGCGCCGTCTCCGCGTCGATGATGTCGCCGAGGAGCGTCAGCTCCATCGCTTTCGCGAGGCCGACGAGCCGGGGGAGGAGGTAGGTCGCGCCGCAGTCGGGCACGAGGCCGATCTTCACGAACGCCTGGAAGAACTTCGCCTCCTCGCTCGCGATGCGGAAGTCGCAGGCGAGCGCGATGGAGGCGCCGGCCCCGGCGGCGATCCCGTTCACCATCGCGATGATCGGCTTCGGGGTCCCGACGATGGCCTCGACCATCGGGTTGTAGAGGGTGCGGAGGGCGTCGCCCACCGGCGGGGTCTCGCCGGCCCGGTGGAAGGGCTCGATCTGGGTGAGGTCGGCGCCGGAGCTGAAGGCCCGCCCGGCTCCGGTGATCACAAGGCAGCGCACGTCGGGATCCACGCCGGCTTCGCCGACCGCCGTGGCGATCTCCGCCGCGAGCGCCGCGTCGAGCGCGTTCAACAGCTTCGGGCGATTCATCGTGAGCCGCGCCACCCCGCCGGACACGTCGTAAAGGATCGTCTCGTAGGCCATCCCGTCCTCCCTCGGTCGCTCCCCCGGACTCGGTCGCGCTCGCGGCGCGGCACCCATCCTCGCGCGCGAGGGAGGATGCTGTCACGTGGAGCCCGGGCGGCTCGGTCGCGCATCGGGAATACTTCTGGGCGTGACGGCCGTTCGGAGAGGTTGATGTCCCGCTCTTTCGCGCTGACCTTCGACTACCGTTGCCCCTTCGCGCGCAACGCGCACGAGGCGGCCGTGGCCGGGTTGCGCGCGGGGCTCCGGCGTGCCGGCCCTCGAATGGGGGATCGCCGCGCGCGACGCGTTCCCCCGGGCGATTCCTCGACGTGCACCTCGCGCTTTTCGCGGCGCGGCACGACGAGGGGCGGAAGATCGACGACGAGGCCGTGCTCCGCGACGTGGTCGCCTCGCGCGGGCTCGACCCGGGCGCGGTCGCCGCCGAGGTCGCATCCGGCTGGCCGAGGACCTCGATCGCGCGCTCGATCTGGCCGGCTGGACGGGGCTGAACGAGCTGAAGCGCACGCGCCTCCCGCGCTGAGGGTGCCCCGGCATTGGGCCCGGCGTCCGCGCGAGCGGCTACGGACGCCTCCGGGGGTGTCAGTCACGTCAGTCACGTCAGTCGCGTCAGACGCTCCGGCCGCAAGAGAGGGACTCCGGGGCCAGACGAGTTGCGCGGCGCGCGGCAGAGTGCCGGCGACGGGTCCCGGGCCTACTTGGAGTCGAGGGCCGCGCGCAGCGCGCGTTCGAACGCCGAGTGGGCGCGCTCGTCGAAGAGCACGAAGCGCACCTCCTCGACGCGAGTCTCGGCGCCGAGCGTCGCGCGCACCGCGACCGTCGCGGCCTCATCGAGCGGGTACCCGTACACCCCCGTCGAGATCGCCGGGAACGCGACCGTGCGCGCGCCGAGGGCGTCGGCGACCCCGAGCGAGGAGGTGTGGCAGCGGGCGAGGAGCCCAGAGCGATCCGTCGAGCGCGAGTACACCGGGCCGACGGTGTGGATGACCCAGCGCGCGGGAAGTCTCCCCGCGCTCGTGGCGACGGCCTCCCCGGTCGGGAGGCCGTCCGGGTAGCGCTCCGCGCGCAGGAGCCTGCACTCCTTCAGAATCTCCGGCCCGCCGGCGCGATGGATCGCCCCGTCCACGCCGCCCCCGCCCATCAGCGAGGAGTTGGCTGCGTTGACGATCGCGTCCACCCGTTGGACGGTGATGTCGCCTCGCGCAAGCAGGATCCGCGGCACGGCCGGATGGTAGCGCGGGTGGTCCCGGTGAGCGCCGCGCGCGCCGGCCGGGGAAGCCGGACTATCTGCGGTTCCGGGCGAGAAGGGCTCGCAGGTCCTTCATGAGAAGCAGCAGGTGGAGGGGATCCGTGGGCGATGGCTCGAAGTCGAAATGCTCGTAGAACGCGCGAGCATCGGCGTCCTTTGCGTGAACGAGGACGGCTCGAGCCCCGATCTCGCCGGCCGCGGATGCGGCTCGTCGTAGGGCGTCCCCGAGGAGGACTGCCCCGAGACCCTTCCCCTGCTCACGGCGGTCGACCGCGAGTCTTGCCAGGAGGATGACGGGGATGGCACGTCTTCCGAGCCCTTTCTTGACACGCGCGGGCGCATCGGCCGGCTCGACGCTCGCGGCGGCGAGCGCGTAGTAGCCGACGACGCGGTTCTCACGGCTGAGGACGTAGACGCGAGCGCTGCCGGCCTGATGACTCGCGAAGGCGTGCCGGCGCAGCCAATCGTCGAGTTCGGGCTTGCCGCTCTCGAAGCCGCCGAACTCGTGGCTGGGCGAGAGCGGCTCGGCAGAGCGGTAAGCCGTCACGCCGAGTCGCCGGCGCCCGGCCGCTCAATCAGCCTGCGCAGGCGAGGCTTCGGTTTGACGCGGCGATCGAGAGCCTCGACGAAACGGGCCCAGCGCTCGGCGTCCAACCGGAACGTGCGGCGGTCCGCCAGGGCTCGCTGAGCCTCCACGAACGCCGCGTCGAGCACGAAGGAAGTCACCGTCTTTCCGGTCGCCTCCGCGGCCTGCTTGATGATCGTGGTCTGCCGCGAGGTTGCCCGTAGCTCGACTCGCTCGATCTTTGCCTCGCGCCTCGCGTCCATCGTCTCCTCCTTGTACGGACAACGGCCGTGCCTGGAGTGTACGGACATATGCCGTACCCGTCAAGTGGTGGGCGGGCGCCGCGTTCGCCACCGGCCCCAGACCCCGGCCGCGAGCCCGACCGCCCCGAGCCCGGCGAGGATGAACGGCGCCGACGATCCGCGCTTGGGTCCCGAGGGACCCCCCGGCGCGTGGGCCTTGGGGGAGGGCCGTCCCGGAGAGGCCGTCCGCGGAGAGGGCTCGCCGGGCGGTGGCCCGGCCGGCGGCCCGGCCGGCGGCGGCGGGCTCGCGCTCGGCGCGACCCCGGGCGCAGACCCCGCGTGACCCGACCGCGCCGGGCGCGGCGAGGCCGAAGGGGACGGCGAGGCCGAGCGATCCGGCCGGGGCAAGCCGGCGACGGCGCGCGCGAGGTCGAGCCGCCCGTGGCCGTAGTCCGAGTCCGGGCCGGCCGCGCCGAGATCCTTCGCCGTCGCGAGCAGCCGGTCCACCGTCTGCCGGGGGGTGAGGCCGAGCGACAGGAGCACCGCGGCGGCGCCGGAGACCATCGGCGCCGCCATCGAGGTCCCGGCCAACGTCTCGTAGCCCACCTGATCCCCGCAGGAGTCCTCGCTCCGCAGGTAGGTCGACCAGATGTCGTCGTCGTCGCACCAGAGCGAGCCGACGCCTCCGGGCGCGGCGATTCCCCACATCGCCTCGCCGACGCCGCTCGAGTACCTAGCCGCGCGGTCGTCGCGGGTCGTGGCCGTGACGACGAGCGCGTGGTCGTCGGCGTAGCCCGAGGAGAGGATGTAGTCGTTGCCGGCCGCCACCACGGGGATCGCCCCGCGCGCCCACGCCTCGTCGAGCGCCGCGCTGAACCCGGAATCGGCGCCGCCGAGGCCCTTCAGCAGATCTGCGAGCGAGAGGTTGATCACGCGCGCCCCGTGGTCCACCGCCCACTCGATCCCCCGCACGACATCGGCGGTGTTGCCGGTGCACTCCCCGGTGGAGTCGGCTTTGAGCACGCGCACCGGCATGATTCGCGCCCCCGGCGCCACCCCGGCAATCCCAACCCCGTTGCCGGCTACGGCGGCGGCGATCCCGGCGACGTGCGTGCCGTGGCCGCAGTCGTCCTGCGGCTCTCCGCCCTCGACGAAGTCGTGGCCGGAGGCGAGGTTCGCCTCGAGATCCTCGTGGCCGAGGTCCACGCCGCTATCGACGACCGCGATCGTCATTCCCCGGCCGGTGGCCTTCTCCCAGGCGCGCGGCGCACCGATCACGTCCAAGGCCCACTGCTTGGCGCGCAGGGGATCCACCGCGGCCCCCGCCGGGGCCGGCAGGAGCCCACCCACGGCGAGGAAGAGCCCGCAGGACGCGAGCGCTGCCCCGGCGCGGAATCCCTCGCGCGATCGCACCCGGTCATTGTGGCGGATCGCGAGCGGGGGCGCTCGGTGGGAGTCCGGACGGGTCTTCGATCCGGACCGCGACATCGGTAGTATTGGGCGGTGGCTTACCCCGCGCACCGGGTGGCGGATGTGGTGCTGCGCGACGGATCCACCGTTCGCGTCCGGCCGGTGCGCGCCTCAGACCAGGAGGCCCTCCACGGTTTCCTCGACGCGCTCTCGGAGGAGGCGCGCTGGCTCCGGTTCTTCTCCGGCGCGACCGACATGGGCAAGGCCGCGCGCTGGGCCGCCGACGTGGACTACCGGGACCGCTACGGACTGGTCGCGACGACCGGCCCCGAGGACCGGATCGTCGCGCACGCCGCATACACGCGCGCCGGGGAGCGCGCGGAGATCTCCTTCGAGGTCGCCGATGACCACCGCGGCCGGGGAGTCGGCACGATCTTGCTGGCGCACCTCGCCGAGCACGCGGCCGCGAGCGGGATCGCCACCCTCGAGGCCTCCGTGCTGCCGGTGAACCACCGGATGATCGAGGTCTTCCGCGAGAGCGGCTTCCCCGTGCAGATGCGCGCGGAGCCGGGGATGATCCACGTCGAGTTCCCCGCGTCGCTCACCCCGGAGGCGCTCGATCGCTTCGAAGGGCGCGATCGAGCGGCGGCGGTTGCCGCCGTCCGCGGCTTCCTCCACCCGCGCGCCGTCGCGGTGATCGGAGCGTCGCGCGCGCGAGGCACGATCGGGGGGGAGACCTTCCACAACCTCCTCGCCACGGGGTTCTCCGGGCCGGTGTACCCGGTGAACCCGAAAGCCGGCGTCGTCCAGTCGGTCCTCGCGTACCCGAGCGTGCGCGACATCCCCGGCCCGGTCGACCTCGCCGTGATCGTCGTGCCTGCGGCCGCGGTCGAGGACATGGCGAGGGAGTGCGCGGAGAAGGGAGTCCGCGCGCTCGTCGTCATCTCTTCCGGCTTCTCCGAGGTCGGCGGGGAGGGGGCGGCGCGGCAGCGGCGCCTGGTCGAGGTGTGCCGCGAGAACGGGATGCGCTTGATCGGCCCGAACTGCTTGGGGATCCTGAACACCGACCCGGAGGTGCGGCTGAACGCCACTTTCGTCCCGGAGTTCCCGCCTCCCGGGCGGGTCGGGTTCCTGTCGCAGAGCGGCGCGCTCGGGATCGCCGTGATCAACAGCGCCACCGCGCTCGGCATGGGGCTCAGCCAGTTCGTCTCGGCCGGCAACAAGGCCGACCTGTCCGGCAACGACTTCATCCAGTACTGGGAGGCCGACGAGGGCACCGGCCTCATCCTGCTGTACCTCGAGTCCTTCGGGAACCCACGCAAGTTCGCGCGCATCGCCCGGAGGGTGTCGCGGGCCAAGCCGATCGTCGCGGTGAAGAGCGGCCGCTCGGCGGCCGGCGCGCGCGCGACCTCCTCGCACACAGGAGCGATGCTTGCGGCTTCCGACGTCACGGTGGACGCTCTGTTCCGCCAGACCGGCGCGATCCGCACAGACACTCTCGCGGAGATGTTCGATGTCGCCGCGCTGCTCGCCAACCAGCCGCTGCCCCCCGGCAACCGCGTGGCGATCGTGACCAACGCCGGCGGCCCCGCGATCCTGTGCGCGGACGCCTGCGAGTCGAACGGCCTCTCGGTGCCGCCCTTGCCGGAGGAGGCGCGCGCGCGGCTTCGCTCGTTCCTGCCGCCCGAGGCGTCGACCGGCAATCCGGTGGACATGATCGCCTCCGCGCCGGCCGAGGGCTACCGCCGCGCGATCGCCGCGGTCGCCGCGTGCGAGGAGATCGACGCGATCATCGCGATCTTCATCCCGCCGCTCGTCACCCGCGGCGAGGACGTCGCCCGCGAGATCCGCGCCGCCGCCGACGAGCTGCCGCGGGCGATCCCGGTGCTCGCGGTGATGATGTCGGCCGGCGGCGCCGGGGACGTCCTTCGGGCCGGGCGCTCCCCGATTCCCTCGTATTCCTTCCCCGAGGACGCCGCGAGGGCGCTCTCGCGGGCGGCGCGGCACGCCGACTGGCGCCGCAGGCCCGAGGGAGGCGTCCGGTCTTTCGCCGATGCGCGGCGGGGCGAGGCCGCGGCGGTGATCGCGGCCGGCGAGGGCACCCGCTGGCTCGGACCCGACGAGGTCGCGACCCTGCTCTCCTGCTACGGAGTGCCGCTCGTCGAGTGGCGCCTCGCGGCCTACGCCGCGGAGGCGGGGCGCGCCGCGCGCGCCCTCGGCGGGCCGGTGGCGCTCAAGGGGGTCGCGCCGTCGCTCGTGCACAAGACCGAGGCTGGGGGCGTTCGCCTGGGCCTGCGCGGCGCCGCCACCGTGTCGCGCGCGGCCGCCGAGATCGGCGAGCAGGTCGAGCGCGCGGGGCACCGGGTCGAGCGGTTCCTGGTCCAGCGGATGGCTCCTCCGGGGGTGGAAATGTTCGTCGGCATGGTGCACGACCCGGTATTCGGCCCCGTGGTCGCCTGCGGCGCGGGGGGCACCGCCGTCGAGCTGCTGCACGATGTGGCGGTGCGGATCACCCCTCTGACAGACCTCGACGCCTCCGAGATGATCCACTCGCTCGCGACCTTCCCGTTGCTCGACGGCTACCGCGGCGCGCCTCGGGCCGACGTCGCGGCCCTCGAGGAGATCCTGGCGCGGGTGAGCGCGCTTGTGGAGGAGCACGCCGAGATCGCCGAGATGGACCTCAACCCGGTGATCGTGCTTCCGGACGGCGCCTGCGTGGTGGACGCGCGCGTGCGCGTGGACCTCGCGCGCCGCGATTCCCCGGTGACCGCGCGCCTGCCCGGGTAGCCGCCCGCTCGGGCGGGCGCGAGTCAGCCGTCCGTGGCGGCGAGGGGGTTGCGCACGTCCAGCGACGGGAAGCGGCTGAAGTCCCGGTCGGCGGTCCACAGCTCCCGGACACCGTGTAGAGCGCAGAGCGCCGCGATGCGCGCATCGTGGACGCGCGGGCCGATGACCCTGGCCGAGAGCGCCAGCCGGCGCAGCGCCTCCCAGTATCCGGCGGTCTCGCTCAGCAGCGCGAGCGACGGCGATCCGAGCCAGGCGTCGATCTGGGCGATCGCGCGCTCGGGCTTCGTCGGCGGGTCGTAGACGCGCGGGTGGGTCACGATCGCGTGGAACTCGTGCAGGCACGGCCACGGGATCGCCCAGGTGCCGCTCCCTTCGGCGAGGCGGCGTACGGCGCTCTCGGCGACCTCGTGGAACTCCGCGTCGCGGCGGTGCGCGTACACCAGGATGTTCGTATCGACGGCGATCAACCGCCACGCCCCTCGTAGGCGGCGCGGCGGATCTCCGCCCAGTCGGCGTCCTGGTACTCGGGGCGAAGACCCTTGCCGCCGACGCTGCGGTCGGGCAGCACGAAGGCGCGCCCGCTTTCCCGGTGCTCGGCCAGCACGCGGCGCAGCCCGGTCTCGACGAGGGCGCGCAGCGTCGTGCCGGCGCGTGCGGCCAGCTCCTTCGCCGCTTCCAGGAGCGGCGCGGAGATCTCGACGGTCGTCTTCATAAGGGTAGCAATATTCTAGTACCTGGCTCCCCATAGAGCCAGCCGCGATCTCCGTTCCTCCCCGCCCGCTCCCCCCAGCCGACGGAGGGCGGCGGCCTCACTCCGCCGGGGAGCCGGCGACCGCCGTGTCGAGCCCGAGCTCGTGGGCGACGCGGTCGAGGAGCCCCTTCACGCTCGCCTCGGCGAGGCGGTGCAGCAGCGTGCGGTCGACGGCGCGCCCGATCGCGCCGAGCGGCGGCCGGTAGGAGCCGCGGAGCGAGATCTGGGTGAGGTCGGGGCCGAGCGCGGCCACGACGAGGTCGGCCTCCATCCGGGGGAACAGCCCGGGGGTCCCGGTCGCCTCCCACGTGAGGGGCACGGTCGTCTCGACGGTTCCGCGCCGAGGGGCACCGGCCTCCATCCGGATCGCCTTGGCGATCAGGCGGCGCTCGCCGCCGACGCCGATCCGCGCGCGGATCGCCTCGCCCTCGCGGTAGGCCGCCGCGGCCCAGCCATCGAGGCTGCCGAGGGCGTCGAGAAGCCCGCGCTCGACGGTCTCGAACGGTTGGCTCAGATGCACGTAGTAGTAGACGAACATGCGCGCCGTCCCCGGCTCACCGTGACCCCACGGGGGGATCCTCTCCCCGGCCGCCGCCCGCCGACAGGGCAGGAAGTCCCGGCAACCTGGGGCCGATCCGCTCCATCCAGATCGGAAGGCTCCCCAATCTCCGGGGGGGTCGAGAGACCTGCACGGGTGGAGGCGTTCGTCCGGGGCCGTCCGAAGGCGAAGGCTCTAGGGTGAGGCGAGCACGCTGTCGGAGGGGGTGGATGGATTGGGCTTGACCGATCGCGAGTTCTGGACCGTGGTCCACGGCATGGGGCTCGGCACGCTCTTCCTGCTCGCCTTCGCCGGGGGGTTCGCCGGTCTGTGGAGCCTGAAACCGGCGCTCGTGACCGGCGCCGGGGTCGCCGAGCGAATCCGCCGGCTGAGGGTCGGCGTCTGGACGATGACCGTGGTGGCTTGGGGCACCGTCATCACCGGGACCTACATCGTCTACCCGTGGTACCGGGACAAGGCTCCGACGAGCCCGAGGTCCCTGCTGCTCGCCAACCCGGACACCGCGCTGTGGCACGGATTCGGGATGGAGTGGAAGGAGCACGTGGCTTGGATCTCCCCGATGCTCGCCACGGCAGTGGCCGTGATCGTGGGCCGCTACGGGTCCCGGCTCGTGCGCGAGCAGCGAATGCGCAAGCTCGCGTTGGCGCTGTTCTGCGGCGCCTTCATTGCCGCGGCGGTCGCCGGGCTGTTCGGCGCGTTTCTGAACAAGGCCGCGCCGATCCGATAGGGGGTGCAGATGAGCGCAGAGATGAGGCCCGTCGCCGATCGTGAGCCCGCCCCCGAGCTGCCGAACGGCCCGGCGATGGCGGCCGTCGTCGCGGCGGCCGCCGGCACGTTCGTCCTGGGGCTTTTCACCACGCTCGCGGAGGCCTCGGAGTCCTTGGCGGAGTGGTTGAAGTGGAGCCGGCCCGTCGGCCCCCTCGCCGGCAAGATCGGCCTCGGCCTCGCCGCGTGGGCGGGAACCTGGATCGCGCTCGGCTTCGTTTGGCGGCGGCGTGAGATCGACTTTCGCAGGCCGGTGATCCTGTCGGCGGTGCTGATCGGCCTGGGCGTGCTGGGGACGTTTCCCACGTTCTTCGAGCGGTTCGCAGCGGGATAAGGGGGACCGGCCGTGCTCGCGTTCGTCATAGCCAGGGAGATCCCGGCCTGGGTTCTGGCGCCCTTCGTGATCGTGCTGGCCGGCGTGCTCGGCTGGGCGGTGAGGTGGGTCCTGCGGGTCGAGGACCGCTGACCGGTCCCGAGGGCCGCCGAAGATCGAGGGACCTCCGGCCCTGGACCGGGCCCGGGGATCCGGGCATAGTGGGGGCGGAGGCTTTCATGACGCCTGACCGGCGTGGCGCGCTGATCGTCGAGGCCGACCCGGTCGCCCGGAAGCGGATTGGGTCCTGGATCGGCCAGGCGTGCTCCGAGGTCCTGGAGTGCCCGGGACCGTGCGCGCCGGACTACGGTTGTATCGGAGTGCGGGAGGGGTCCTGCCCGCTTTCCGTCGGCGCCGATCTCGTGGTCCTCAGCCTCCGACTCGCGAGCGACGTGCTCCAGCGCGGCACGCCCGGGTGGCAGATCCTCCTTCACTACGTCTCGACCGGCAAGCGCGTCGTCGCCCTGCTCGGTGAGGACGACCCGGTCCGTCCTCTCCCGGACGAGCAGGTCGTGGTGATCGCGCGGCCTCCGGGGCGCCGCGCGCTCGTCGGCGCCGCGCGCGCGCTCCTCGGGGATCCCGTCCGGCGGGAAGGCTCGCGGCGCGCCGGGGATTGAGGGGGCGCGCCGGTGTAGAGTGGCCTCGAGGGCTTCCGGCGGACGCGGCCGCGGCCGTGGACGCCGGGATCTCGATCACGGGGAGGAGGTGCCCGTTGTCCACAGTCACGGAGACCCTCGAGAAGCGCCGGGTCCCCTTCGAATGCCTCCGGCACGACCGCTCCTTCACGACCATCGAGGAGGCGCGGGCGCTCGGCATCACGGCCGACGAGGTCGTGAAGACCATCGTTCTCGACACGGCGTCGGGCCACGCGCTCGCGGTGGTTCCCGGATCGCGCCGGCTCGACATGAAGCGGATGCGCGAAGCCGTGGGGGACGCCCGCGCCCACCTCGCGTCCGAGGACGAGCTGCGCCGCGACTTCCCGGGCTACGAGCTGGGGGCGCTGCCGCCGCTCGGCTCGCTCTTGTCGGCGCCGGTGTACGTCGACCCGGCGGTGATGGGCCACGACACGGTGGTGTTCGCCTCGGGAAGCCAGCAGGAGTCGGTGCGGGTTCGAACGGCCGATCTCTTCCGCGACGAACCGGTGAAGCTCGCAGTGCTCACCCGGGCCCGCGGGGAGGAGCCTGAAGAGGCCGGGTAGCGCCGCCGGCCACCGGTGACGGCGAGATGGCTCGAAAGATGGCGGCGGCGGGCGCGAGCGAGACGAGCGGCCCCGGACTCCCGGGCGCGCGCGATCGCCGCCGGCTGGTGGTGCTCGTCGGCCAGGACGTCCCCGAGCGGGGCGAGGTGGCTCGCGAGCTGATCGGCCGGGGGCTTGCCGTCGTCATCTGCGGGGGGCCGTCGTCGGACCCCGAGTCGTGCGCGATCCTCCGGGACGAGAGCTGCGCGATCGTCGACTCGGTGGACGCGGCGGTGATCCTGCCCTACCCCGGCCACGCGCGAGGGACCGCCGCGGGGCTGGTGCTCTGCGCGCGGTCGGCCCGGGCGGTGGTCGTGGCGGGGCACGTGAGACTCGATCCGGCGCCGGCGACCGCTGTGCGCACCGAAACCACCGACCCCTATGCGGTCGGCGAGGCGGTCGAGCGAGTCCTGCGGGAGATCGAGCGCCGGGGACGTTGAGGCGCCTTCTCAGGTGCCCGGCGTCGCCGTGTGGCGCGCGAGGTAGGCGGCGGCCTCGGCGCGCCGGCTGACCTCGAGCTTCGTCAAGATGCTCGACACGTAGTTCTTGACGGTCTTCTCGGCGAGCCCGAGCGCCTCGCCGATCTCCTTGTTGGTCTTGCCGCCGGCCACGAGACCGAGGATCCTCTCCTCCTGCGGCGACAGGCGCGCGAGTTTCTCGTCCCGCATCAGGTGCTTTCCTTTCCGGAGCCGGTCGAGCACCGCGCCGGTCACGGCGGGGTCGAGGAGCGACTGGCCGGCGGCGACCGCGCGGATGGAGCGGACCAGGTCGTTGCTGCGGATCTGCTTCAGGACGTAGCCGGCCGCGCCGGCCATGAGCGAGGCGAACAGGGCTTCGTCGTCGGCGAACGAGGTGAGCATGATCACCTTCGTGTCCGGACGGCGCGCGCGGATCTCCCGGCACGCCTCGATGCCGCTCCCGTCGATCAGGCGAACGTCCATCACCACCACGTCCGGCCGCACGCGGTTCGCGACCTCAACGGCCTCGGCCACGCCTCCGGCCTCGCCGCGAACGGCGATGCCCCCCGCGGCCTCGAGCATCGCGCGGATCCCCTCGCGGACGACCTCGTGGTCGTCCACGATCATCACTTCGATCGGCCGGCCGGTCGTCTCCATCGCTCCCCCCCGGAATCTCCCCGCTACAGGGGGATGCGGATTCGCAGGCGACTTCCCCGGCCCGGCTCCGAGTCGATCGCGAGGTCTCCCCCCAAGGCCTCGGCTCGCGCGCGGAGGTTGAGCAAGCCCTGCCCCCGCTCGCCGATGATGGACGGGTCGAACCCCTTGCCGTTGTCCTCGATCTCGAGCACGGCGGCGCCGTCCTCGGTCCCGGCGAGGGTCACCGACACGTGTTCGCCGCCGGAGTGCCGGACGGCGTTCGAGATCGCCTCGCGCGCGGCCTGAAGCACGTCGCTCGCCCGGCCGGCGAGCCTCGACACCGCCTCTGGGTCGGCCTCGACCGTGATCGACGCGGCGCCGCCCTCGGCGAAGCCCTCGGCGAGCGCGCGGAGGGCCCCGTCCAGATGCCGATCGGCGAAGGCTCCCGGCCGGAGCCCGAAGATGTAGCTGCGCAGGTCCCGGATCACCCGGTCGATGTGGTCGACCGCGGAGGAGAGCCGGGCGGTCATCGCCTCCGGATCGTCCACCATCGCCTCGGCGGCCTGCAGGGCCATGCCTTCCGCGAACAGGGATTGGATCACGTCGTCGTGCAGCTCCTTCGCGATGCGCTCGCGTTCCTCGGCGAGCGCGAGCCGCTGCAGCTCCTCCTGGATGCGCGCGTACTCGAGGGCGACCGCGGCCTGACCGGCGAAGGTCTGCACGACCGTGACGTCATCGGTCGAGAAAGGGTTCTCCCCGATGCGGTTGGCCACAGTGATGGCTCCGAACACCCGCCCGCGCCCGGCGAGCGGCACGAAGAGCGTGGGGCCGATGTCCCCGATCCGGCCGGCCGGGAATCGGGTGCCGAGCAGCTCCTCGGCCCGGTCCCCATCCGCGACGCGCAGGACCAGCTCGTCGCCGTTTCGGTCCGGGGTCGCCACGGTCGCGATCGTCGCCCCGACCAGCTCGCGGGCCCGCCGCGCGATCATCCGGAGGACGTCGAGGGTGTCGCGGCCCTCCAGGATGGCTTCGGTCACCTCGTTCGCCGCCTCGAGGCGCCGGCGCGCGACCTGGGTTTCCCGGTAGCGAGTCGCGTTCTCGACGGCGACCCCCGCCTGCCTCGACAGGGTCGCCGCCGCCCACTCGTCGTCGTCGGTGAACTTCGGCGCTCCGACTTTGTCGGTGAGATAGAGGTTCCCGAACGCCCGCCCGCCCGTGGCGATCGGCACGCCGAGGAACGAGGTCATCGGCGGGTGGCCGGGCGGGAACCCGGTCGACCTGCGGTCTGCGGGAATGCTCGCGAGCCGGAGTGGCCGGCCGCCGAGGAGGAGCGCGCCGAGCAGCCCCTTGCCCTCCGGTGGCGCGCCGATCGCCTCCCGCTCCGCCGCTGTGACTCCGTGGGTGACGAACTCCTGGATCCGCCGGTCGGGGCCGTAGACGGCGAGGGCACCGTAGCGCGCCCGCGTGACCCGGCAGGCGAGGTCCACGATCTTCTGCAGGACCGCGGGAAGGGACAGCTCGGAGGCGAGCGCCAGCCCGGCACGCACCAGCAGTTCCCGGCGCTTCGCGGCGTCCAACTCGCTTGCCACGAGCCTGAGTCTACAAGGGCCCAGAACCCAGGAGCCCCCCGACCCCCTCTGCCGGGCCTTCCGGCTGCTCCGCGCGATCTGCGCGAACGAGATTCTCGGAACGCAACTCGCGATGCCGTTTCGGGATCGGGGCGGTCGGGACGCTCATGGCTTTCCTCCCCTTGACCGCGGCACCCCCGCGCGCTGAATAGTGGTCTCGGGCCGGCGAGCGCCGGCTGCGGGACGAGGCGGAATGGAGGGGCAGATGCGAGCGCATCTCTTCGCGGGACGGCGGGGCGCGGCCGGCGCTCCGAGGGGGAGTCGGGCGGCCCGGGTGGTGGCGACGGCGGTTCTGGCCGGGACGTTGATCGCGCCGGCGCGCCCGGCGAGCGCGGCGTCCCTCACCGTGACGTTCACGATGGACGGGTTCCCGAACGCGCTGCGTGCCTGCGCCACGGCGACGGCGTCGGGGTTCACCCCCGCTGTGATCACCATCCAACTGGACATGGACGGCGCGGAAGTTCATCCTTTCGGCATGCAGCCGATCAGCGCACGGATCAGCGAGAGCCGGCCCGGGGCCAACCAGGTGGACGGATGCACCGGCGCCTTCAACGTGAGCAGACCCACCGGGAGCGGCCTCGTGGTCGTGAGCGCGAGCGCCGTCGCGACGGCAGGGCTCGCGACGTTCGCGGCCACGTGCGAAGGGGAGGCTCATTGGGTGGCGCGCGACCCCGCGACCGGGAAGTCGGTCGTTCCCTTCGGCGTCATCAAGCAGTGCTGAGGGGCGGAAGCCGCGAGGTCGCGCCGGCTCGCACGGCGCGACCTCGCGCGGGACGTTCGCTCTCCCGGCGGGCGGCGGCGGCCGGCGCGCTCGCGTGCGCGCTCGCATCGGTCGCCGCGCCGGCAGGGGCCGCCTGCGGCTCCGAGAGCGCTCTTCCGCCCTTCGCCGCGCAGCCGGATCTCCTTCAGGCCGCGCGCCTGAGGTCCCCGGTCCTCGAGGACCTGGTCCTGGTCGGGTCCGATCTCCGGCAGGTGGCGGCGCTCGACGGGCGCACCGGCCGGACGTTGTGGCGGCGCGAGGTGGATTCCCCGGACGGCCCCGCCCCTTCCTCGATCCTCGCGGCCTTCGCGGACCTCCGGCTGGATCGTCGTGCGGGCGCCGATGTCTTCGTCCTCTGGCGGGAGGGCGCCGGCGGTTGCGAGGTCGCTCGCGCGATCTCCCTTCGAGGCGCCGACGGGAGGGCACTTGCCCGCGCGACGGTGGGCTCGCTGCTCTTCTCCCGGGGCGCGGAGGTCGCCGGCGTCCATGCGTCGGGAGCGGGAGACCTCACCGGAGACGGGCTCGACGAGGTCGTGGTGGAAATGCTGGACCACCCCAAGGGGAGCGACGGCGCGCGCGCCGTCTACGGGCCCGACCACCGGGACGCGGCACCGGGGACCGCGAAGGCGAGCAGGATCGTCGTCGTGGAGGGCGCCTCGGGCCGCGCGGCGCTCACGGTCGCGCGGCGGCCGTCGCTCGGCCCCGGACCCATGGCGCTGGTCGCAAGCCCCGACCGCGGGCAGGCGACCCTCGTCACCGTCGAGGCCGGCGGGACGGCGGACGGGGGAGAGGCTTGGGCGGACGTGACCGCTCGGGAGGCCGGCGCCGTGGGCTGGCGCAGGGTCCTTCGATCGCTCCCGGTGTCCTATCTCCTGCGGGACGCGGGCGGCGCGGTCGTCGTTGGGACGGCCGAGATCGACGCCATGACCGGAGCCTACCGGCGCACGCGTTTCACCGTCCTCGACCGTGAGACGGGCGCGCCGCGCTGGTCGCGCGATGAGCTCTTCGGTGCGGCGGTCCTGGTCCTGCGGGGCGGGGACCTGATCATCGCGGGTTTCCCGTCGTTCCTCGAGCGCGTGCGCGGGGCCGACGGGACTGGCGTGTGGAGGGCGGACTACGCGCAGGTGCCGGCGAGGCCGGGGGCCCTCCTCGACGAGGACGGGGACGGCCTCACCGACGTGCTCGTCCGCGATACCCCCCGGGGCACGTCGGTCTTCTCCGGGGCGACCGGCGAGGAGCGCTCCCGGCCCCTGTACACGGCGGCCGCCGACCTCGCCGCGGTGCGCGACATCAACGCCGATGGGGCCGACGACGTCATCGGGATGCTCGACGGCGGCTCCGTGGTCGCCTACAGCGGCCGGACGGGGACCGTGCTCTGGATCTCCGAGCAGCCTCTGGGGAACGGACCGGGCGTCGCGATGAGCGCTCGTCTGCGCCGGGGCGCGCGCCAGGACGTCGTGCTCCTGTGGCCGGGGAGCGAGATCGCCGCGCTCGACGGCCGGACCGGCGCGGTGCTGTGGCGGCGCCCCGCGTAGCGGGAACCGAGTCACGCCGGCACACAGTATGAGTTGAATAGTCATCACAAGATGACTATGATAGTCATATGTTGGTGGCTGCGGTGGGCGAGCTGAAAGCCCGGTTGAGCGGGTTCCTGCGGCGCGTGAAGGCCGGTGAGGAAGTTCTCGTGACCGAGCGCGGGAGGCCGATCGCCCGCATCGTTCGGGTGGCGGGACCTGCGGAGGCCGAGTCGCGGGTGGCGGATCTCGCCGCCGGCGGGCTCGTCAGGCTCGGGACCGGGCGGCTCGGGCGCGGCTTCTGGGACGCGCCGAGGCCGGCCGACCCGGAGGGCCGCGCGCTCGCCGGTCTGCTCGCCGAGCGCGCCGAGGGGCGATGAGGTTCTGGGACTCCTCGGCGCTGCTGCCCCTCTGCCTGGCCGAGCCCGCCTCCTCCGCGATGCTCGCTCTCCTGCGAGAGGACCCCGGGCTCGTCGCTTGGTGGGGGAGCCCGGTCGAGTGCCGGTCGGCCCTCGCTCGCCTGAGGCGGGAGGGCCGTCTCACCGCGCCGGAGGTCGGCGTCGCCGGAGAGGTGCTCTCCCGTCTGCGGGCGGCGTGGGTCGAGGTGCTGCCGGTGGAGCTCGTGCGCGACCACGCCTCGCGCGTGCTCGACATGCATCCCCTGCGCGCCGCCGACGCGCTGCAGCTCGCCTCGGCCCTGGTGTGGGCCGGGACGCCGCCGCGCGGAGCGAGCTTCGTGACCCTCGACGCGCGTCTTTGGGAGGCCGCGCGCCTGGAGGGTTTCGAGGTGCTTCCCCCGGCGTGCCCTTGACCGCCCGCCGGGGGGCCTTCCGCGCCGGTCCGGTCAGCCCGCGATCGGGATCGATAGCGTCACGTTCGTGAGCACCGCGGCGCCGGGTCGCCGGTTGCCGTTCGCGGCGTACTGTTCGTTCGCCCCGTCGATTCGCAGGTACAGGGTCTCGCCCGGCTTCAACGTGGTCGCGACCCCGCCGAGGTCCACCCGGAAGGTCCCCTCGATCGAGGCGAGCTGCGTGCGCGCGGCCATCACTTGGTCGTCCACGACGTGCAAGCCGTCTGAGCGCCCGAGCACGAGCGACAGGAAGAAGATGTCGTCGAGCTCGATCGGGGTTTCCGCGGAGAGCCGTGGGATTCCGGCGACCGTGGTCTCGGTCTCTGCCGAGAAGAGCGGCAGGAGCAGAGAGCCGGCGCCCTGGGGCATCGCGAGCGCGGGGAAGGCGACTTCGCGGGCGCCGGTGTTCACCGGCCAATCGGGCGCGGTCACGCAGCCGCCTTGCTCGGTCGGGATCGCGACGCGCGGGAAGGCCTCGACGCGTGCCCGCGCGAGAGAGTCCTTCTTCAGGAACGCGTCGTAGAAGTCCCACGCGAGCCCGACGGTCGAGGTGCCGACCGCGGAGGGGCAGTCCTCCGTCTCCTCGCGCGCCGGGCCCCCGATTCCGGTGGGCTGGATCCCCGGCAGGATGTGGCCGGTGTTGATCCCGAGCAGCCACGCCGGCGCGCCGTTGGCCTGGATCCCGCGGTAGTTGTTCACGGCCTGGTTGAGGTTGAAGACCGTGTCGGGCACGCCCTGGATGAGGAGGGTCGGCACGTCGATGTTGTGCATCCAGTAGTAAGGGCTCGACTCGGAGAAGCTCGTCACGAGCTGGGGCGAGGGGCGATTCAGGGCCATCGACTCCGCGAGTCCCTGGTCGATGCGGGGGTCCATGTCCACGCTCATCTTGCCGGCCGCCCACAGGAGCGAGACCCAGTCGGTGCGCAGCACGCCGTTCGGCGCGAGCGCCTGCGGCAGGTCGTTCCAGGTCGCGATGGGCACGAGCGCGTCCAGCCGGTCGTCGAAGGCCGCCGTCATGAGCTGGAAGCCGCCGCCGTAGGAGGCGCCGACCGCGCCCACCACGATGTCCTTGCCACGCGGCGGGCCCTCGCGCTTCACCCAGGGGAGCCGGTCGTGGACCCAGTCGATGACCGACCGGAAGTCGTTGATCTCCCGCGACGGGTGGTGCACGAGCGCGAGCCCGCCGGAGTCGCCGTGGCCGCGGGAGTCGATCCCGATCACTGCGTAGCCCTTGTCGAGCGCGTTTGTCACGGTGATTCCGCCCATGATTTCTTCGTCGAGATGCTTCAGGCGCGATCCCGACCAGCCGTGCAGCGTGAGGATGACCGGCACGGGAGACTCCTCGCAGGAGCCGGCCGGCCGGAAGACCGTGATGGCGATCTCGGTGCCGTCGGTCGAGACGACCGTGGCGTCGGTCGCGGTGTGCCCGACCGGGCAGGGCCCGTCGGCGGCGCCGGGTGCCGGAGCTGCCACCGCCGCTGCGAGAACGAGGATCAGAAAGATCGTTGCGCGCCGCATGTCGAGCCTCCTCCTCCGGGGTCGGAGATGGTTTCGACGGCGGGCGCGCGGATTCCTCCCTGGGTTCCCGGGTGATCCGGGCGGTGCTCTCTCAGGCGACCCGGCGCGGCGGGTTCCAGGAGAGCAGGCGACCGAGCGCCCGAAGCAGCTCGTCGGGGTCGAAGGGCTTGGTCAGGTAGAAGTCGCAGCCGGCCTGCCACGCGCGCCATGCGCTCTCCTCGTCGCCGAGCGCGGTCACCGTGAGGACCGGGGTCTGCCTGGTCTCGGGGTCGGCGCGCATCGACCGGAGCACGGAGAAGCCGTCCATCCGGGGGAGGCAGATGTCCAGCACGACGGCGTCGGGCGCCCGCCGGGCCATGACGCCCAGGGCCGACTCCCCGTCGAGCGCCCTCATCGCGTCGAACCCCTCGGCTTCGAGAACCTCGGCGATGAACTCGCTGGTGGCCGGGTCGTCCTCGACCACCAGGACTCGCGGGCGGGCCGTTCCTCGATCGCGCATCGCATGGACATCGTCGAATCGTAGGGGGCCCTTCCCCATCGCCCTCGCGGGGCATCCTTCTAGCCCGATCGGGTGGTCTCGCGCGCCGGGTTCGGGTGGGTGGCCCCACGCTGCCGGAACGGGCATTGCGTGTCATGGACGCCGGATCAGGAGCGATATAGCGTCATCTCAGGCCACCTCGGGAGAGGACTGGGATGAGCGCGCCACGCGCCGGAGGCGGCCGGGTCTTCGGCGGTCTCTCGCGTCGCTTCGCTTGGCCGGGGATCGAAGGCGGTCCCTGGCTCCGGCTCGCGCGCGCGACCGACCGGGCGCGCGTCCTGATCGGCGTCTCCGCTCTGGCGCTCGGGTTGCTCGCTCCAGCCGGTCTCGGCGAGCACCGGGTAGCGCTCGTCCTGCTCGTCGGCCTCGTCTACCTGCCGTACGGGGTTGTGGTTCTGCTTGCGTCCCGGCGCGCGCGCGGGCCGGCTCTTCGGATGGGGACGCTCGCCGGCGACGTGCTCGTCGTGTTCCTCATCCAGGCGCTGGTCCCGCAGGTGCGCCCGGTCGCCCTGTTCGGCTACCTGCTGATCGTGGCCTTCTACTCGCCCCTGTCCGGGCTCGCCGTCGGCGTGGTGGTCTCGGGATGCGCGTCCGGGCTCACCGTCCTCGCGCAGGTGGCGTGGCCGTACTCCGGCGACTTCGGCGGCTACACCCTCGGGATGTTCGCCGCGGCCGCGGTCACCCTCGTCCTCCTGCTCGACGCCGTCACCCGCGAGCAGAGGCAGGCGAACGCCCGCCTCCATCTCCTGCACCGGTCGCTGCGGACGGTCGCCTCCTCGCTCGATCTCCCCGAGGTCCTAGACCGGATCGCGGCCGCGGCGCGGGAGTCGCTCGGCGCCAAGCTCGCCGTGGTCTACCTCAAGGGAGAGGACGGCGTTCTCACCGCGGCGGCGCAGGGCATGGAATACGTGCCCGGCGTCTCGCACGGGAAGGAGGCCTTCGACCCGGCGACGACCGGGGGGTCGGGCATCGCGCTCGAGACCGGCCGGCCGGTCGTCGTCGAGAACGTCCTCGTCGATCCCCGGTTCGCGGGGCACTGGGCGGACATCGCGCGCACGGTGGGGCTGTTCTCGATGATCGCCGTGCCGGTGTCGGTCGCGGGAGCCGCGGCCGGTACGCTCAGCGTCTACTTCGGCCGGCCGGGCCCCCACCCGGCTCCGGAGGTCGAGCTCGTGGAGGCATACGCCGAGCAGGCGTCGCTCGCGTCCGCGCGCGCCCTAACCTATGAGCGCGAGAAGACGGCGGCCGCGCGCCTGCGCGACCTCGACCACATGAGGTCGGAGTTCCTCTCGACGATCTCCCACGAGGTGCGCACGCCTCTCACCGCGATCGAGGGCTTCGCCGAGACCCTGCTTCGGCGGTGGGCCGACATCGCGGAGGCCGACCGGCTGGACGCGGTGCGGCGGATCGCTCGCAACGCGGTGGATCTGCGCGCGTTGATCGAGCAGATCCTCGATTTCTCCCGGCTCGAGGCGGGGTGGGCCGACGTCCGTCCGCGGCCTATCGATCTCCGCGAGGCGGTCGCGAGGGCCCTGGAGGCGCACGAAGCCGCGCTGGCGCCGCACCCGGTCTCGGTCGCAGTCGGCGAGGGCCTCGATGTGGAGGCCGATCCCGACGGAGTTCAGCGCATTCTCGGGAACCTGGTCGCGAACGCGGCCAAGCACTCCGGTCCGGGGACCCCGATTCGCGTCGCCGCGCGCGCTGGTGGCCTCGAGATCGTCGTGTCGGTGTCGGACGATGGCCCCGGGATCTCGCCGGAGGCCCGCGACAAGGTCTTCGAGCCGTTCTACCAGGGCCCGCGTCCTCCCGGCGGCCGGGCCGGCACCGGGATCGGGCTCAGCATCGCCCGCCGCTACGTCGAGATGCACGGCGGCCGGATCTGGGTCGAGAGCGAGCCGGGGGTCGGCGCGACGTTCTCCTTCACGCTGCCGCGCGCGCACGTCACCCGGCGCCCGCCGGCCGTCCGGCCGGGCGGGGCCCCGTAGCGCCGTTCAGCCGGGCTCCAGGCGCCCCGCGAGGAAGACGAGCGGGTGCTCGGCGCGCCGCGGCGCGAGGTCGGCGATCTGGGAGCGACAAGACGTCCCGGTCGCCATGACCATCGAACCCTCTCTCGGGACCCCGGGAGACCCCGGCGGGAACATGGTATCGGGCCGCGGAAGGATTCCCGGCCTCGCGAAGACCGGGCCGATCGAGCTGGCGGCGAACCCCGGCGCCGTCATGGCACTCCTCGGCGCGCTACCGCTGGGACGTGGGGCTTGCGAACGACATGGTCGGCTACGAGATCCCGGCGTGGGGTTGGGGCGACGATCCGATGGTGCATCTCGGATCCACTCGATCCGTGCTCGACCGGCGACCGGCCGGGGGGGTGACCACGCGCGCGGGCTGGAGAGCGAGTCGCCCGGCCCCTTCCGTCCGAATCTAGATCTGGCCGAACAGAACGCAGTGATAAACTGAGCAAATGAAGATCGTCACCGCGAAGGTTGCCGGCGGCCGAGTTGAGTTGCCACCGGATGCTGCTGCGGATGGCACCACCGTGACGGTGCTCGTTCCAGAAGAGGAATCGTCTTTCCTGCTCACTCCCGGCGAGGTACGCGAGCTGCAGGCTTCCATCGACGAGGCGTCGCGCGGTGAGGTCGTGGATGGATGGCAGCTTCTCACCGAGCTACGAAGCTAGCCCGTGCGGCTCCTGATCACGGCCACGGCCGCGCGTCAGATTCGCGACGCCGACGATTGGTGGGCTGAGCATCGTACGGCTGCGCCGAGACTGTTGCGCGCTGAACTCAACCGTGCGTTTCACCTTATCACTTCGCAGCCCCAGGCAGGCTCGTGTGCGGAGAACGTAGAGTTGCCCGACGTCCGCCGCGTGTTGCTGCGTCGGACTCGCTATCACGTCTACTACCGCGCGTCGCAAGGCGTCGTCCGAATCATCGGGTTCTGGCACGCGAGCAGGGGCAGCACACCAGACCTTCCTGGTGGGTAGTTGCCCAACGCGGAGATCCTCCTCGACGTCTGCTCCGCGATGCCCTGAGAGGGGTGGTCGTCGGCTCGGGACCGTCAGACGTGTCTGACGGTCCGGCGCGGCTGCGACGTGGGTCGGCGACGCCCGCCGCGCGGACTCCCTACTTGGGCTCATTGCCCCGATGACTTCGTCCTGGGCAGCCAGGCCTGCGGGGGTGGCTCCCCGGACCGCTGCTCGACCACGTCAGTACCTGGTGGCCGGCGGTAGGCGATAATGGCTGGCATGGAACGGGTGCAGCGGGTGACCGCGGTTATCGAGCGGCAGGGTGACGGATATGTCGCCCTGTGCCCCGAGCTGGACATCGCAAGCCAAGGGGACACGATCGAGGAGGCACGCAACAACCTCCAGGAGGCACTCGCTTTATTCATGGAGACCGCTTCTCCCGAGGAGATCACGGAGCGTTTTCACTCCGAGGTCTACGTTACCCGTCTCGACGTCGCCTTTGGGTAGGCTCCGGCGCGTCTCCGGGCGTGAGGCATGCCGCTCGGAACCCTTCTGTCGATCATCCGGCAGTCAGAGCTTCCGCGCACCGTGTTCGAGACCGACTGAGATACCTCGGGGTCATGGGCCGCTCTGGGCGAGTGGCGATCTGGTGGAAAGCGTGCGAGCGGAGCGAGCGCCCGAGGGACCGGGCCGCACGGATTCGCCCGGCGAGGCGGCGTGCTGCGAGAATCATGTCTCACAGCGAGGCGGGGAGGTAGGGCATGAGCAGTCAACTCTGTCCTTCGTGTGGATCGGTGCTCGCGCCGGGAACCCCTGTCTGCGGTTCCTGCGGAGCGCGCCTTGCACAGGGACCACCCGCTTCCCCCGGAGCGCCCGGCGCACCATCCGGTCCTCCCGCAGGAACCCGATACCCGCCGCCCCCGCCGCTCGTAAGGCCGCCGGCTGGCCCTCCTGGCGGGCCCCCTCCGGTGTCAGGTTCTCCTCCCACGGTTTCGAGCGCCCCGGGAGGGGCCGGAAGGAATCGCAAGCTTCTCGCCGGGCTGGCGGCGCTCGCTCTCCTCGTCGCCGGCGGCGTGATCGTGGCCATCGTCGGCGGCGGGGACTCGGACTCCTCGGGTGAAGGGGAGATCCTGATGGAACCGGTCGGCGCGGCGGTTCCCGACCCGTTCACCGAGTCGGTTGCCCTGGCCGAAGCCGCCGTGGAGCCGGTTCCGCTTTCATCCGACGCCGCCACGAGCGCGCCTCCAGCCACCGCGACCGGGGTTCCCACGACCGCGACCGGGGCTCCGGCGGCGCAGGTCGGCCTTCACCAGGTGAGGGGGTCTCAGCCGGGCCTCTACGGCGGCACGCGCAGGAGAGCTTCATGTGACCGCGAGCAGATCATTCGCTTCCTCGAGTCCCATCCGGACAAGGCCGCCGTGTGGGCCGGGGTGCAGGGCATCTCGACGTCGGAGATACCCTCGTTCGTGCGCGGGTTGACGCCGGTGGTGCTCCGTCAGGACACGCGCGTCACGAACTACGGCTATCGGAGTGGCCGGGCGACGCCGAGGCAGGCGGTGCTGCAGGCAGGCCACGCTGTGCTCGTCGACGAGCTCGGCGTTCCGCGCGCGAAGTGCTCTTGCGGCAACCCGCTCTCTCCCCCGAGGCCGGTGAAGAGGAAGGCGCACTATGCCGGCAACCGGTGGCCGAAGTTCTCTCCCACCACGCTGGTCGTGGTGATCGTCCACGTGCCGGTCAAGGAGTTCGTTCTGGTCGACGTCTCGACCGGGGTTCCGTTCGTGCGCAAGCCCGCGACGGAAGGCGCCGACGACGCCGACGTGCCCGAGGACCTGAGGTGCGGGCTCGTCCCCGATGCCCCCGCCTGCCAGACAGGAACACCGGACGGCGGAGAGCAAACGCCTGCCGGCGAAGGGCCGCCCGCCGTGGGCGAGCCTCAGGCGATCTTCAAGATCGACTCGATCCAGGGGACCATGAACGGCCCCTCGAACCCCAGCGCGTTCAGCATCTCGAGCACCGCACGGATCGTGAAGATCATGACCTACCACTGGAACGGCGCGAAGGGGAAGACCCCCGGGACGATCGGGCTGCGCGCCTCCGACGGCACCATGTTCGGACCGTGGAATGCAACCGGTAGGCCCGGCCAGGGCGGTGTGCCCAACGCCTACTGGTGGGTGGAGATGGACGTCCTCATACCGCCCGGCACCTATCAGGTGATCGATTCGGATCCCGCGAGCTGGGCGTGGGCGTCCGACACCGGCGGGAGGGGCATCACGAACGTCTTCGGGTATCTGAGCTAGATCCAGGCGCTTCCCGTTCGCGGTGCGCTCCCCGTGCGCCAGGCGGTCGGCCTGCCCGGACCACGAGACCTGGCGGTTTGTGCAGCGCACAACAAGATTCTCGTTCTGCACAATAGATTCGTGGGGGCGCTGTCCGTACAATCCTCCGAATCCCCTGCGTGGTGTGGGGACGCGATCGAGCAGGCAGGGGGGAGTGGGTATGCGGCTGTGGAGGCGTACAGGCGTGGCTGACGGCTTGGAGCCCCGGGTGCGAGGGAGAACCGCAGGAGCACCCCGCCGGGGTGGGCGCTTCGGCCGGGCGCTGCTCTCGGTGGCGGTGCTGGCGAGCGCGACCGTGGTCTGGCTTCCGGGTCCGGCGGCCCAGGCCGCGCCGTCCACGACCTTCCACACCCACACGGAGTACAAGACCCCGACCGGGGCCATCATCACCACCGACGTCGACGCGCTCGTGGGCTCGCCCGCCTTCATCGACGTGGACCACAACCCGGCCACCGGATCGCTCGGCAAGGACATCAAGGTCCAACTCAGCTTCGGGGACGGGGTGTGGGCCGGCGTGGGTGTGCCCAATCTCGTGGTGGCCAGGACGAGCGGCGTCGAGGCGGTGTTCCCGTTGCTCGTCAAGGTGTCCTTGGACGCCAACACGACCACCTACAAGACCGTCACCCTCGGCTACGACTCGCTCGCCGACACCGCCCCCGCGCAGTGGTCGGCCTTTCTCCGCTCGTGCAACGTCGTGCAGGGGACGTGCGCAACGCCGATGGTCCTCGAGTTCTTCACCACCTCGTGGGCCCACCAAAGCCCCGTCAAGACCCTCGGCGTCATCGGCGAGGTCCTGAGGACGGACGGATCCCGGCTCCAGGCCCGGGTCGACCTCACGCCACCGCCCGACCGGGTCCAGATCAGCTCCAGCCCGACGGACGTGAGCTACACGGCCTGGGATGACAACGGGCAGTACTGGGCTGCCCAGGTGGTTCCCGAAGTCAAGGTCGACATCTACGACTCGGCGGGCCTCTTCGGCCGGGCGAAGTACCTGAGCGCCGTGCTCCAGCAGGTTCCGGCCGACCTCGCCCTGGCATACGATGCCTCCACCGGAGCCGCCACCCTCGACGCCAAGGGCGGCACGCTCGGGCTCGGTCAGGTCCTGCTCTCGAGCCTGCCCCCGAGCCAGGTTGGGTCCGCCGACCGGCTGGACGAGGTCTGTGCCCCGGCGACCTGCGACGGTGTGCTGCTGCGCGACATGTCGGACCGCTACGTGCTGGAGGCCCGGGTGGCCGGCCTGCGCAAGGCCATCTACAACCCCCAGGGCCCGAGCGCCACGCTCGACACCACAGACGGCCGGGCCTTCAAGCTCGACACCCTCTCCTCGACCACCTCCACCACAACCGGCGCCTACACCCGGGCCGCAGTCGACAAGCTCCCGACGAGCGTCTCGGTGGCCCTCGGGTCGGGGACTCTCACCTACTCCGCCTCCTCAGTCGTCGGCCAGATCACCTTCGACGCCTACAACCCCAGAGGGCTCTTTGGCCAGGCGAAGTACCTGAGCGTCGATCTCCGGCAGGTCCCGACCGCGCTTGCCTTCTCGTTCAACAGCTCCACCGGAGCGGTGAGCGGCGACGCGAAGGGCGGCACGCTGGGGTACGTGAAGGCCACCGCGACGAGCGTCGATCCGTCGCAAGTCAAGTGGCCGGACTGGGTGAATGGGCACCGGGTGCGCGACGCCGAAAAGACGTGCACGTGGGTGGAGCCGTGGCCGGGGCTCCCGGGATACTGGCGGTGCCGGTACGAGTACCACTGGGAGAACTGGACCGAGAGCCAGAGCGTCGGGGGCGTCGTCCGCTGGGACAACCCCCAGACCTACGCGATCTTCGCCCGGTTCCACGACCTGCGGGGGTTCGCCTACAACCCGAGCGGGCCGAGCGGCACCCTGAAGGAGGACGGGTCGCCGTTCACGTACTTCGACGTCAACTCCGGGGGGGAGTACCTCCAGGCGTCGCTGGACCGGCGTCCCGTCGGGAGCAGCTGCGACCCGTACGCGGTCCACGTCCCCTCCTGCGTCGGGCCGAAGGACATCAGCCTCAGTGTCAGCAAGCCGAGCGGGAGCGCGTTCGTGGTGGACTACTCGGCCTCGGGCGCCGGCACCGGGCTCTACGCGAACACCAACGCAGCCGGATCCCCGATGCAGGTCAGCCTCACCAACCCGCTCCCGGCCACCTTCAGCGTGTGCAAGGCCTCGGACGCGTCCTGCAGCAACCACGTGGGTTCCTACTACGGCGACGACTCTCTGGGCTCCATCAAGTTCAGCGCGAGCCAGCACACCAACCTCAGCTACGCCGAATCCGGGGTGACCAAAGCGAACCTGTGGCTCCGCTACCTGGAGTTGGACATGGCGTACACAGTGGACATCCCGGAGTGCACCGCGTCGGATGCCCGGGACGGCAATCGCTGTGCGCACGGTGCGATCTGGATGGACACCACCCCGCCCGGCTACGGATCGAGCTACGGCGCCTTGACGGGGACCGCCAACCTGGCCGGCTACAGCCAGAGGTTCCCCTCGGGGTTCTGGGCGCACGACCGTTTCGGCTGGTTCGAGGTCTACGCGAACTTCTCGGACGACAACATCGACTTCCGGACGGGCGGCTCCGGCTCGGCCTCCTGCCCGGCAGGCACCACCCTCGGGGAGCCCCAGAAAGTCGAGGGGTACAACTACCGGTTCATGACGAGCGCCCTATGCGGGAGCCTGGGCTCGTGGAACTGACCCGACGGGACGCGTAGCGCCTCGGAGCGTGCGCACGGCGGCGAGAGCGAAGCGAACACGGGCCTCCCGAGAAAGGGGGGCCTGTGTCTGTGAGGACCGTCAAGCACGCCGTTCGCGACGGCGAGCGCCTTGCGCGGGTCGCGCTCGGCCGCCACGGCGCCTTCCTGAGTTCTACAGCGGCCGGCCCGAATCATGAGACCTGGGGGTTTGTGCAGCGGACAACAAAGTTCTCGTTCTGCACAATAGATTTGTGGGGGCGCCGTCCGTACAATCCTCCGAATCCCCTGCGTGGTGTGGGGGCGCGATTGAGCAGGTGGGGGGGAGTGGGCATGCGGCTGTGGAGGCGTACAGGCGTGGCCGGCCGCGCGGAGCCCCGGGTGCGAGGGGGAACCGCAGGAGCACCCCGCTGGCAACGCCTCGGCCGGGCGCGGCTCTCGGTGGCGGCGTTGGCGAGCGCGAGCGTAGTCGGGCTCCCGGGTCCGGCCGCCCAAGCTGCGCCGTCCACGACCTTCCACCTCCACACCGAGTACAAGAGCCCGACCGGGGCCATCGTCACCGACGACGCAGACTGGTATGCGAACGCGCCGCTCTACCGCGATGTGGACCACAACCCAGCCACCGGGGATTATCTCGGAGCGGACATCCGTGTGACGCTCTTGCTCTACCAGGAGGGCGTGCCCCATCTCGTGGTGGAGAGGCTGAGGGACGCCCCGGCGGTGTTCCCGTTGCTCGTCAAGGTGTCCATCGACGCCAACACGGACACGATGAAGAGCGCGGCGCTCGGGTACGACGCCCTCGCCGACACCGCTCCCAAGGCCTGGCAAGCCCTGCTTCCCGCATGCAGCGTTCTCATGAGCGGGTGGTGCCCGAGTACGCCGATGTACTTGGATCTCTACACCTATCCACCTGTCGGCAGCCTCGGTGTGATCGGCGAGATCCTGAGGACCGACGGCTCCAGGTTCGACGCCCGGATCGACTTCACGCCGGCCCCCTACTTCGCGCGGATCACCTACGACGCCAACGGCAGCCAGAAGAGCTTGACGTACGCGGCCCAGGACACGTCCGGCAACCCCCAGACGATCTCCGGATTCAAGGCCGACGTTCGGGACTCAGCCGGGCCCCCGATGCAGATCAGCCTCTCCAACCCTGCGCCTGCGACTTTCGGCGTGTGCAAGGACTCGGGCCGGTACTGCAGCAACCACACGGGATCCGGCGGGGAGACTAGTGGTTCCGTCCTGTTCGACGCGAGCGAGCACACCAACCTCACCTATAGCGAATCCGGCGTGACGAAAGTGAACCTGCGGCTCCGCCACCTCCAGCTGGACTACTTCTGGACGGACACCGGAGCCTGCGCCGACATCTGGGATTCCATGTACGACACCTGGGATGCTTACTGGGCTGGGTCCCGCCACGAGACGTGCGGGTTTGGCGAGATCTGGATGGACACGACCCCGCCCGGCCTCGGTCCGGAGAGCGGCGCCCTTACTGGGACCGCCAGCCTGGGCGGCTACAGCCAGGGGTTCCGCTCGGGGTTCTGGGCCCACGACCGCTATGCCACGTTCCAGGTGGACGCTCGGCTGGAAGGCGACCACATCGCCTTCCACACGAGCAGCTCCGGCACCGTCTCCTGTCCGGCGGGCACGACCCTCGGGGAACCGCAGAGGACAGGGAACCACTATCGGTTCATGACCAGCGCCCTGTGCGGGAGCTTGGGCGTGTGGGACTGACCCGACGGGACGCATAGCGCCGCGGAGCCCGCGTGCCCGCAGACGGTGGGTGGTAGTCGGCTGCAATGTCGGTCCCGACGGGGGCGCGCGGATCAACCCCCGGGAGCGCGCGGCGCGCCGGCCTTTCGTAGGCTCGCGGCGACCGCCGCGCGCGCGATCGCGAGCGCCTCGCGCGGGTCGCGCTCGGCCGCGACGGTGCCCTCCTCGAGCACGATCACGCGGTCGGCCACCCCTGCGAGGAAGGCGAGGTCGTGCTCGACGATGACCAGTGAGCAGCCGCTCCGCTCGCGCCATGCGCGAAAGACCTCGAGCAAGGCGGTGCGCTCGCCGTGCGCGAGGCCGTCGGCCGGCTCGTCGAGCAGCAGGAGACCGGTGTTCCCCCGGGGGCCAAGTTCACCGCTGCGCGCCGCGGCCACGGCGAGGTCGAGGATCCGTCGCAGGCCGGTCGACAGCTCGGACACGAAGGCGTTGTCGTGCGCGGTCAGGCCGAACGCCTCGGCGATCTCGACTCGGTGGCGGGTATCGGCGCGCCGCGCGCCGGCGCTTTCGCACCCAACGGCGATCACCTCGCCGGTGGTGAGCGACGGGTAGAGCCGCCCGTGCTGGAATCCCCGGGTCATCCCGAGCCGCGCGCGCCGGTGTGGGGGGACGCCCGTCACGTCGCGCCCGCCGAGCAGCACGCGGCCGCGCGACGGCTCGACGAGTCCGGAGATCACGTCGAGGAGCGTCGTCTTGCCCGAGCCGTTCGGACCGATCACCCCGAGCGCCTCGCCGGCCCCGACCGAAAGGGAGACGTCCCGGAGGATCGGGGCACGCCCGATCGCCACCGACACGCCTTGCACCTCGAGGACCGCGGGGGCGGTCGTGGCGGTCTCTCTCATCGCGCGGCCTCCAAGGCGGAAGCGGCGTCCGCGTCGAGGAGCACCGGCGCGAGCAGGTCTTCGCGCGCGGCGAACTCGGCCGGCGTGCCCTCGAACCGGGTCGTGCCGCCGTCCATGAAGATCACGCGGTCGGCGAGCGCGAGCGTCTCGGTCAGCCGGTGCTCGACCACGACGACCCCCGCGCCGCCGGCCGCGACTCCGCGGATCATCTCCCAGAGCCGCCCGGCCGCCTCCGGGCTCAGCCCGAAGCTCAGCTCGTCGACGAGCAGGACGCGCGGCTCGAGCAAGAGCGTCTGGGCGATCGCGAGCATCCGTTGCTCGCCTCCGGACAGGGTGCCGGCGAGCGCGCCGGAGCGGGAGGCGATCGCGGGGAGATCCACGGCCGCGCCGGAGCGGGAAGCGATCGCGGGGAGATCCAGGGTCGCGCCGCGGCGCCGGCCCGCCGCGAACGCGGCCATGCGCAGGTTCTCGGCCACCGTCATCCCGGGGAACACCGGGCGGCTGCCGTCCACGAACAGGAGCCCGCGGCGCGCGCGGCGCTCGGGCGGCAGCGCCGTCAGGTCCCGGCCGGCGAGGGACACCGACCCGCGCGCCGGTCGAACGATCCCGGCGAGGGCGCGCAGCAGCGTGGTCTTGCCGGCCCCGTTCGTGCCGAGCACGGCGAGGACCTCGCCGGGCCGCACGAAGAGACCGACGCCGGCGACCGCCTCCTGCGCGCCGAACCGCACGGTGATGTCGCTCGCGACGAGGGCGGCGTCGGAAGGTGGCGCGGCGCTCGTGGCCGCGCTCGGAGCGGCGGGCTCGGTGGCCGGACCCGCCCGATGCCGCCCGCGAGGGGGCCCCGCTTCGCCCGGCGCGCGCTCCACGACGCTGATCATCCGGTCTCGGGCTCGCCGCAGCAGGTCTCCGATCCCGGCGGGGACGATCAGCAGGACGAGCAGCAACCCGAGCCCCGAGCCGATCAGCCCCCAGGGCCCGGAGAGGAACAGGGTCGCGGCCTGCACCCCGGCGGCCGCGAGCGCGGCCGAGGCCGGCGATCCGAGGCCGCCGATCGCCGCGGCGGCGAGCAGGGAGAGCGAGCGCTCCGGAGCAAAGGCCCCGGGATGGGCGAGGTGCTGGCTGAACGGGTAGAGGAACCCCGCGGCTCCGGCCATCGCCCCGGAGATCGCGAAGGCGGCGACGCGCATTCGCGTGACGGCGATGCCGTTCGCCTCCGCCGCCGTGGCGTTGTCGCGCGCGGCGAGCATCGCGCGCCCGAGGCGGCTCGCGCGGAGCGCGCGGGCGCCCGCGAGCGCGAGGACGAGCGCGGATATCACCACGATGTCGTGCGACGCGTCGGTCGCAAGTCTCAGGCCGAGCAGCCGCGGGGTTTGCAGCGGCTGGAGGCTCCGCAGGGCCGGCGCGAGGAGCACGACCGAGCCCCATCCGAGCGCGAACGCGAGCGACGCGACCGGGTAGGCGAACCCGCCGCGCCGCACGAACGGGAGCGCGAGCGCCACCGAGGCGGCGGCCGTCGCGGCCATGGCGAGCGCGAGGCCGCCGAGGTAGTCGAGGTGCGGGCCGGCGAGCAGCGCCACCGCAGTCCCGACGCCGGCGATCGCCCAGTGCCCGAACGAGAGCCGGCCGGTGAAGGTCGCGGCCACCGCGAGCGCCGCGGCCGCGAGGGCGAAGATCGCGATCGAGCCGATCCTCTGGGCCGCGCTCGGGGACGACGAGCCGGCCGCGACGAGCATGCCGGCCACGGCAGCCGCCGCCGCGGCGGGACGCCCGAAACGAACGAGCCGGCGCGCGCGCGCGCCTCGCGGCAGGGGTCGCCACGGCGCGGCGAGCACCCAGGAGGACGCCGCGAGCGCCTCCTCCTCGCGGCGGCTCTTCGGCCGGCGCGCCGCGGCGGCGCCGAGCGCGATCGCGAACAGCAGCAGGTCGGCCACGGCCGCCCGGTCGGTCTTCCAGAGCGCGCCCTGGTAGAGGACTCCGATCGCGAGCGATGCCCCGAGCGTCTTCGGGAGGCTGCGCATCCCTGCGACGGCGGCCGGGGCGAGCGCGAGAAGCAGCGGGCCGACCGAGGCTCCGGCCTCGAGCGAGATGCCGGCGATCGGGACGGTGAGGATCCCGCCGGCCGCCGCGAGCGCTCCGGCGACCGCCCACACCTGTCTGGAGACCGAGCGCACCGGCACCCCCAGCGCGCGGGCGCGCTCCTCGTTCTCGGCGAGCGCGCGCGAGGCGACGCCGGCCCGCGTGCGACGCAGGAACAGGGCGAGTGCGGCCAGCCCCAATGGAGCCGCGAGCGCCGCGAGCACGTGCGCGCCCCCGAACCGGATCGGGAAGACGTCGAACGAGGCTCGAAGCGGAATGCTGTAGAAGGGGAGCGTCCCGAACGCGAACGCGAGGGCAGCCCGCCCGCCGGCGAAGGCCTGGGCGAGGCCGAGGCTCGCGACGAGCGGGAGTGCGCGCGGCGCGCGGCCGAGCCGCCCGACGAGCACGGCTTCGGCCGCAAGTCCGAGCGCGATCCCCGTTGCGATGCCGGCCGGCGCCGCGACCCAGAAGCTCCAGCCCCCGGCCGACACGAGCTGCGCGACGGCCGCCCCGGCGACCAGTCCCGACGCCGAGTGCGCGAGGTTCAGGAACCGGTGAGTGCGGTAGATGAGGACCAGGCCGAGCGCGGTGAGCGATGAGAGCGCGCCGAGGAGCAGTCCGAGCGCGACGATCCCGGCGGGGATCCGAAGCACCGCCGCGCCGGCCGCCAGCGCGAGCGCGGTCGCGAGGGGGCCGAGCGCGCCTCTAGCGGTACGCATCGCGCCGCCCGTAGCGGCGGCCGTCCTCAGGGAAGACGTAGGTGCCGGTGAACGAGCTGCCCTTTCGCTGGGCGGTGCCCGACCAGCGGAGGATCGTGAAG
This sequence comes from Acidobacteriota bacterium, assembly GCA_016208485.1. Taxonomy (GTDB): domain Bacteria; phylum Actinomycetota; class AC-67; order AC-67; family AC-67; genus JACQXY01. The sequence continues at coordinate 41,679 of JACQXY010000019.1, forward strand.
TCGCCGAGCGTGGCGTGCTCGTCGCCCTCGATCGACAGCAGCATGCCGCGCCCGTCCGAGGTGCGCCCGACGTTCGCGCCGTACCGGTAGGGGGCGAAGCCGGAGAGGCCGGCCCGGAAGCTCGCGGGACTGAGGTCGCGGCCGGCGCCGGTGACTCCCACGAGAAGCGGGAGGATCGCCGAGTAGATGAGCGGCGTCTGGGCCGGCGGCTCGTCGCTCGAGACGCTCTTGAACCTGGCATACCACTCGGTCTCGCGGGCCTCCTGGTCGAGCGTGAGGTCGAGCATGAACTCGCGGTTGTAGCAGGTGAGCCCCGTGGCTCGCGCCCACTGGGAGGCGTTGTACAGGCGGACCTGGGCCGGCTGGTCCTGCCCCGAGCACGGCCAGACGACGTAGTCGGGGGTGTAGGCCTGGGACTGCGCGGTGGGGGTGAAGCTCATCGGCGAGCCGGCGTCGGGGATGACGACCGTGTTCACTCCCGCGTTGCGGAAGCGCCCGACGACGTTGCCCGCCTGCTGCGCGGCCGTCGCGAGGTCGGCCGACACCGAGGCCTTCGCGGCGAAGCGCACCCCCGCGCGCTCGAACCGGCGCACGACGGTGCGCATCGCGTCGGCGAGCCCCGGGTACTCGGCGTAGAGAAGGCCGAAGCGGCGGGGCGCCGGTCCGGAGGTCCCCTGGTACCGCGATGGGGCGACGCGGTGGGAGAGGTAGCGCTCCATCGCGTCCACCTGTGCGTTGAACGACGCGTAGGCGGGGAGGCACCACCCAGAGGTCTTCCGGTACAGGTCGAAGTCCAGATCGTAGGTGGCGATGTTGAAGATCCCTTTGGAGGCGAGGGTCGGGCAGAAATAGGTCGAGATCGAGCCGTGCGCCGCGATCGCCGCGAACGGCTTCACCTCCGTCGCGATCCGGTTGAGGGCGGCCGACTGGGTGTCCGCGGAACTCCCGACGTCGACGACGACCGGCTTGAGCCTACGCCCGTGGAGGTTGAACGGGAAGCCCATGAAAGTGGCCCCGCCCTTCCGGTGCCGGTTGATGTACTCGATCCAGGCTCGGAAGGCTTGATCCTCGTCGAGGTTCGCCCCCGCGGCCCCGGCGCCGTGCAGGTACGGGCTGGAGCGCGTGCGGTCGTTCCAGTAGTAGGCGACCGTGATCTCCTCTGCCGTGACCCCCTGGACCTTGCCGCCGGGGGCGAGCGCCCCGCCTCCGCCCGGGTTCTGGGTTTCCCCGGATCCCGACGGGCCCGCGGACGCGCCCTGGGCGGGCGTCACGCTCGGGGTGGTCTCAGTCCCCGGCGAGGCGGAGGACGACGGCGGGGCCGGGCCCGACGGCACAACGCCGCCGGCGTCCTCCCTCGCGTCCTTTCGAGGGCCGGAGGAGCAGGACGAGAGCAGTAGGGCCACGATCACGGCGGCGGCGGCGGCCCGTCCCCGGCCCTGACTCGCGCGTGGTGTCATGCCCGTTTCGGCGGGCGTCGAACGCCCGCCTTCCTCCTTGGAAACGAGGGTCGCGCCCGTTCGCGCAGCGACGTCTGCGCGACCCCCATTGCACCCGGCGTCGGGCCCGCGCGCAAATCGAACGTGTGAGCCTCTCGGAGGCCCCGCGGGGAGGGGCGCGGCGCGCCAGGGAGACCCTAGGGTCGGCGAAGGATCCTGGTTCGGTCGCCGCGAGCGCCGGAGCCCATCGCGCCCGGTGGCGGCATCGGTTGCCCCCGGCCCCGAAATGGGTCGCGGCTGGGACAGGAAGAGGCGGGCGCCCAATACCGAAGGCGACCGGCGGAGAACTAGGTTTGGGGTGCTAGGGCCGAGTCATCACAACAGGGAAGCAGAAAGGAGGAGAGGGCAATGGCCCAGAAGCTCACCGCCCCTCCGCTCACCTTCTCGCGACCCGCTCTTTGGGGACTGTCTCTGACCGGGGTGGCGCTTGCCGCCGCCGCCGTCGCGATCGTGGTGTGGCAGCCGAGGGCTCTGATCCTGTCGCTCGCGCTCGGGCTTCTCGCCCTGGTGAGCCGGGGCCTGTTCGGAAGAGTGAAGGAGATGTCGCATGCGCGTGCCGAGGGAAGCTCCGCGGTCGCGAACGCCGGGCTGGTGGTGGCCGCCGTCGTCGTGACGCCTCTGCTCGCCTTCGCCGTGCTGTGGCTGAGCCTGATGTTGATCCTCGGGGGGATCTGGATCCTGCACATGGTCGGGCTTTCCTGACCTGGGTTCCCGAGGACGCGTGATGGGGTCTCCTCGATGGGCGGCCCTGGCCGGGCTCGTCCCGGCGGGGGTGCTCGCGATATCGGCGACGGTCGGCGCGGCCGAGCGGCCGAGCCGGCCGTCCGCGGTCGAGCGGGTGACGCAGGAGGGCTGTCCCTCCTGCCACGGCTCCTCCGACATCGTCACGGCCGGTCCGGGCGGCGACAACCCGGGGTTGTACATTCCCGCGGATGCGCTGATCGGGTCGGTCCACGCTGATCTCACCTGCACCGCATGTCACGCGCCGCTCGGCGCGATCGTGCACCCGGATCCCTGGGGGGAGCGGATCGCGGCGCGTGAGTCCTGCGCCGGATGCCACTCCGAGCCGGCGCGGGAATACTCCGCCGGGGCTCACGGACCTTTCGGAGGCAAGCGGGCGGTCGCGCGCCTTAAGGAGCCCTCGACGATGCCGGATGCGCGGAGCGGGTCGAAGGCGGTGCGCCCATCCTGCGTGACCTGCCACGGCGCGCACGCCGTCGCGCCGGCGCGCTCGCGCGCGTTCGCGGCCACCACGGCCGAGCGCTGCTCGAAGTGCCATGCCGACCAGGGGGAGTCCTTCTTCCTTCGGAGCTTCCACGGCAAGGAGACGCGACTCGGGCGCCGCGACGTGGCTCAGTGCGTCGATTGCCACGGGGCGCACCTCGTCCTCGGCGCCGGGAATCCTCGGTCGCCGGTGGCGCCGGGACGCCTGCTCGGGACGTGCCGGCAGTGCCACCGCTCGGCGCCGCCGAACTTCGCCGGCATCCAGATCCACATCGCCGGCAAGCCGTTCCCGGCCGACCCGAAGCTGCGCGCGGCGACTCTGTGCATGGTGCTCCTGCTCGTCGGGACCTTCGGTTTCTTCGGCACCCACACGGCGCTTGCCATCCGGCACGCGTGGAGGGAGCGGCGCCGGGCGGACCTAGGGGAGCGCGGGTGAGGGTCGTGGAGCGCCCGTCCGAGGTGCGCGCCGCGCCGCCGGCGCCGGAGCGCCGCACGCACGTCCTGCGGTTCACCCTCTGGAGCCGGATCACCCACGCGGTGCTCGGGGTGAGCGTGTTCGGCCTGGTGCTGACCGGGATGCCGCTCAAGTACTCGGACGCGTTCTGGGCCTGGCCGCTGGTCCGGATGTGGGGAGGTCCTCACCTCGCCGGGCGGTTCCACCGCGGCTTCGCGCTCGGGCTCTTCGCCTCGGTCGTCATGCACCTCGGAGGGCTCGGCGTCGCGGCCGTGCGGCGGCGGCTCCCGCCGCTCTTCGGCCCGGACTCGATCCTTCCGCGAGTCGAGGACGCGCGTCACATCGCGCGGAACCTCCGGTATCTGCGAGGAAAGGGACCGCCGCCGAAGTTCGGCAAGTTCACCTACTGGGAGAAGTTCGACTACTTCGGCGTGTTCTGGGGGCTGCTCATCATCGGCCTGTCCGGCCTCGTGATGTGGTTCCCGATGATCGCGGCGCGCTTCTTCCCCGGCTGGGTGGTGACCGCCTCGCTCATCTTCCATTCCGACGAGGCGCTACTCGCGACCGGGTTCCTCTTCGCGATCCACTTCTTCAACACCCATCTCCGTCCCGAGGTCTTCCCACTCGACCCGTCCATCTTCACGGGGCGGGTCGATCTGGCGAGCGTGGCTCACGAACGCCCGGGCTGGTATGAGCGGCTGGTCGCCTCCGGGCGCGCGGCTCGACCGGAGCGTCCGGTGCCGGCCGTCGTTCGCGCCGGAGGGATCGCCTTCCTCGTCCTCGGGACGATCATCCTCATGCTCGTGATGCTCACGGCCGTCGCGGAGGTCGCCGGATACATCCTCCAACTGGTGTCGCCGTGACCGCGACCCGAGGATGCCGACCCCTCAAGGGCCTGCGTCCTGGGGGTCCTCCGGCCCCCCGATGGCCCACGAAGGGAACGAAGCTCCCGCTTCCGCGAGCGTCCGGCGTTTGACAACACCAGGACCCGCCGTACAGTTCGGATCAGAAGGGGAGTGGCCTGATGCGCCGCTCCCCGGATTGTGGCGCGTGAGGAGTGATGCCGTGTGCGGCTAGAGGCGCGCGTGACTCTCTGGCTGCTCGGCCTGATCGGCGCCGGCGCGGCCGTCACGGGATTTGGGATCACCCACTTCCAGCGCCAGAGCCTCGAGCGGCAGTTCGGGGACACCGGAAGGGTGCTCGCGCTCGCCGTCAAGAACAGCCTCGAGGTGAGCATGCTGAACAACGCTCCCGAGGACGTCCGCAAGACGGTGCGCAACGTCCAGCGGGGAGGGCTCATCAAGTCGGTTGCCGTCTACCGCCGCAGCGGCTCGCCCTGGGTCGCGTCCGCCGGCCTGACCCAGCCGTCGGCCGGCGAGCGGAGGGCGCTCTACGGGTCCATGGCGGGGGAGGAGCCGCGGAGCGCTTCGTCGGGCAGCTCGCTCACGATGTTCGTGCCGGTGACCAAGCATCCCGAGTGCGCCTCGTGCCATCCCGGGACGCAGCGCGTCCTCGGCGCGGTCGGGGTCGTGCTCGACGAGCTGCCGCTTCAGCGGGAACTCACCAACAGCACGCGGCACTCCCTCTACATGGCCGCCGCGCCGCTCGCGCTCGGCCTGCTCGCTTCCCTCTGGGCCGTGCGACGGGGCGTCCTGCGACCGCTCTCGATGGTCGGCGCGGCGGCGAAGCGGGTCGCAGCCGGCGACCTCGACGTGCGCCTGCCGGCCTTCCCTTCGGGCGAGCTGGGCTCGCTCTCCAAGACCTTCAACGAGATGGCGAGCCGCCTGCAGCTCCAGACCGCGGACATGCGCCGGACGCTCGAGCAGCTCCACTCCGACCTCGAGGGGATGGAGGAGGTCCAGTCGCTCCTCGCTTCCGGAGCCGGCCTCGGCGAGATGCTCGCCCGGGGCGCGGATCGCATGGCACCCGCACCGCACACTCGAGCCGTCCGAGCGGGATCTGGTCCGTTCGCTTTCGGGAGTCGTAGCGGTGACGGTCGAGAACGCCGAGCTGCTCGAGCGGCTGAACGAGAAGGAGCAGAGCCTCGAGGGGCTGCTGAAGAAGACCCTCGCGGCCCAGGAGGAGGAGCGGCGGCGGCTCGCGCGAGAGTTGCACGACGAGACGAGCCAGATCCTCGCGGCGATCATGATGAACATCGACGTGGTAGACCGGCAGCTCCAGTCGCGTAAGCCGTACCGCGCGCGGCTGAAGGCCGTGAAGGCTCTCGCGGAGGAGGCGGCGCGGAACCTGAACAAGGTGCTGCTCGACCTTCGGCCGGCGCTCCTCGACGAACTCGGTCTGGTCGAGGCGCTGCGATGGTACGTGTCTCAGATGCAGGAGGTGTGGGGCCTGCCGGTCACCATCCAGGCGAAGAAGATGCCGAGGCTGCCGGAGCACGTGGAGATGGCCGCGTTTCGGATCGCGCAGGAGGCGGTGGCGAACGCGGTTCGCCACGGAGCGCCGCGCTCGATCCGGATGAAGGTCGCCGCGCCGGACGGCACGGTGCGCGTGGAGGTGGAGGACGACGGTTCCGGGTTCGACGTCGCCGGCGCGATGGCGAAGGCCCGGACGGGCGAAGCGGTCGGCCTGCTCGGGATGATCGAGCGGGCCGAGTTGCTCGGCGGGCGGCTCGAGGTCCAGTCGCAGCCCGGCAAGGGCACGAGGATCTCGGCCGAGATCCCGATCGGAGGAGGCTAGGGCGATGGACAAGACGATTCGTGTTCTCATTGCCGACGATCATGCCGTCGTCCGGCAGGGCATCCGGATGGTTCTCGAGACCGATCCGCAGCTCAAGGTGGTGGCCGATGTGGCTTCCGGAGAGGAGGCGATCGAGAAGGTGCACGAGCTGCGCCCGGACGTCGTGGTGATGGACGTCGCCATGCCGGGCCTGAGCGGGTTCGAGGCCACCCAGCGCATCCACGAGGCTCACGCCGACGTGAAGATCCTCGCGCTCACCGTCCACGACAGCGAGGCCTACATCTTCCAGATGCTGCGCGCCGGCGCCGTCGGGTACGTCCTGAAGCGCGCCCCAGCCGCTGAAGTCATCGAGGCGGTCAAGGCCGCTTTCCGGGGCGAGGCGATCCTGCACCCGAGCGTCGCGAAGCTTCTCATCCGCGATTACCTCACGCGGGTCGAGAAGGGTCAGGAATCGACGTCCTTCGACCAGCTCTCCAAGCGGGAGCGGGAGATCGTCAAGCTCATCGCCGAGGGGCGAACGAACCGCGACATCGCCGAGATGCTCTGCCTGTCGATCAAGACCGTGCAGGCGCATCGCGCGAACTTCATGCGCAAGCTCGGCTTGCACGACCGCACCGAGCTGGTGAAGTACGCGATCCGGCGCGGCATCATCGACCTCGAGGAAGCCTGAGCGCGCGCGGCGCTTCCCCGGGCGTTAGGCCGGGCGGACGAGCACGGTCGAGCCTCCGGTCACGCGCAACTCGCCGGTCGAGCGGTCCCAGGTCCACTGTCCGTCGGTTCCCACGTCGGGGCCGTTCGGGTACCTGATCTCGGGGGCGGCGAAGATCGCGGTCCCGCCGCCCGACCAGGTCGCCGTCAGCTCGCTCGTCGCGGCGTCGAAATGGAACGCCGTCAGCCCCGGGACGGCCGCGGGGTACGCGCGGGCGATGTCGTCCAGGATTCCCCGGGGCGTGCCGTTCTTCTCGATGGGCGAGTAGCCGGTGCCGGGCTCGTACACCCAGTAGGAGGCGCCGGCGCGCGCCTCATCGGCGAGGTCGTACACGCGGCGCAGGAACCCCTCGGCGTCCGGGGCGTCGTAGACCATGCCGAACTCCCCGAGCCATAGCGGCAGCCCCGCGACCCCCGCCTCGGCGACCGAGTAGCGGAAGTTCGTCTCCGCGAGCGGCGGCCGCGCCTCCGCGCCGGTGTAGGGGGCCCAGTCCCATAACCCGTACAGGTGCGGCGCGTAGACCGCATTCTCCGGCGGTTCGAGCGGAGGGACGGTCGGCATGTGCACGTTCTTGTAGTTGGGAGGCTCGAGGAACCCGACGTGCCCGTCGCCCGTGCCGCGGATCGCGTCGAGCCAGCGCGCTTGGGACGGGTAGAGGTACTGAGTCTCGAAGACCCCCGGCGGGATGAAGCCCTGGTACGGCTCGTTCATGAGGTCGTAGCCCGCCACCATCGGGTTGTCTTTGAGCCGCGCCGCGACCGCGACCCACGCGCCGGCGTAGTGCGCTTGCAGATCCGCGGAGGTCCAGAAGCTCGTGAAGGCGCACATGACCGCGGGAGACAGGTAGTTCGCCGCCCACGCGCCGGTCGCCCCCGCGAGGTCGGCGTGGGGGCAGGTCGTCTCGGCGGCCCACGCGGGCGCGCCGTTGTCCCACGGCGTGCCGTACACGTCCTGGTGCATGTCCACCACGACGTAGAGCCCCGCGCCGGTGGCCTCGCTCACGAGCGCGGTGAACTTGCTCAGGTACTCCTGGTCGTACGTCCCTTTCTCGGGCTCGATCGCGGCCCACGAGGTGCCGAGCCGGATCGAGTTCATCCCCCAGGACCGGATGCGCGCGAAGTCCGAGGAAGCGACCGGCGGGAGGAAGGGCGGGTACTTGTTGATCACCGCGATGCCCCGGAGCAACACGTCTCGCCCGTCTCCGTCGAGGAGCTTCCCCCCTTCCGCGCGCAGGAGCGGCGAGCCGGCTTCCGCGCGCAGGGGCATGGTCGCCACGGAGGACGCGAGGAGCAGGAGCGATACGAGGAGGCGTGCGCGGCGCATGAGGTGACTCCCTTCCCGTCTTGGGCCTGCCGCTCGGGCGCGGCGGCTTTCAGGAGAGTTCGCCGCGCGCGGGTCCGTTTCCTGCCGCGCGCGGCTCACGGGGGGCTCACGCGGAACAGGGCGATCCCGTGCGCGGGTACCGTCGCGGCGATTTCCGCCTCGACCGTCGCGTCGGTGTGGGCCCAGAGGTCCCGCGCGCGGTAGGTCGCGGCGGGCGGCAGGCCGGCCTCGGCGGCGCTCACTGAAATCCGTGCCGGCGCGCCGTCTCGGTTGAAGAGCCCGATCGTGCGGCTTCCATCGGCGAGCGGCTTGACCCAGACCTCCTGGTCCCCGTCGTCGCGGATGCGCACGCCCTGCGCGCCGAGCGGATCCTGATCCACCGCGATCACCTCGGCGTTCGTGAGGATCCCGAGGGTCTCGGGCGTCATCGCGCCCAGGTCGTTGCCGGCCATCAGAGGCGCGGCCATGATCGCCCACAGGCTGAAGTGCGCGCGGTACTCGGTGTCGGTCATGCCCCCGTTGCCGACCTCGAGCATGTCGGGATCGTTCCAGCCGCCGGGGCCGGCGTAGCGCGCGAGGCCGGCGTTCTGGTCGAGGATTGTCATCACGCTCTCCCAGGAGTCCTCGATGTCGGGCGTCGTTCGCCAGAGGTTGCCGGTCTCGCGTCCCCAGAGCCACGGCTTGCCGGCGCCCCACGTGCAGATGCTGAACGCGATCGGGCGCCCGGTCGCCGCGAGCGCGTCGCGCATGCGCGCGTAGGCGTCGGGATGGCTCAGGCCCGCGCTCATGTCGGCCGGCCAGAGACGGTCCCGGCACTCCTCGGGGGAGAGCCCGGCCTCGCGCGGGCAGGCGTAGGGGAGGTTGTCGACGTTGGCGAAGCACCAGTCGAACTTCAGGTAGTCGATCCCCCAGGAGGCGAACAGCGCCGCGTCCTCTTGGTAGTGACCGTAGCTCCCCGGGAACTGCTGGCAGGTGAGCAGCCCCGCGTCCTCGTAGATGCCGATCTCCAGGCCACGGGCGTGGACGTCGTCGGCAAGCGCGCGGATGCCGCTCGGGAAGCGGACCGGATCCGCCATGAGGTTCCCGTCCGCGCCCCGCACGCGGGCCATCCAGCAGTCGTCGAGCACGAGGGAGCGGTAGCCGGCGTCCTTGAGGCCGGAGGACACGAGCAGGTCGGCGGTAGCCCTCATGGTCCGCTCGTCGATGTCGCAACCGAAGACGTTCCAGGGATTCCAGCCCATCGGGGGCGTGCGAGCCAGGCCGTTCTCGAGGGCCGTCGCTCGGGAGGGAGCAAGGGTCGGAAGGAGGCCGAGCGCGACCGTGGCGAGGAGGGCGATGATCCGGGTCGGAATCCCGTTCGTGCGACGCTTGCTCCGCATGGCGCGGCCTCCCTGGTCCCGCGCGCCTCGTGGCGCGCCGTCGCCGGAGCGTTCGACGCGTCGGCGCGATTCCCCTTCTCGAAGACCCGAACCGGGTTGCGCCCGTGGACGGACCGGCCCGGCCTGCGCGATGATGGGGAAGTCCCGGCTCCGGGGGGAGCGGGCGAGGGGGGGAGGCGGCCATGGGGAACCCGGTCGTGCATTTCGAGATCAACGGCGCCGACGGACCGGCGCTGGAGCGCTTCTATTCCGGCCTGTTCGGCTGGCACGTCCAGCCCATGCCGGAGATGCGCTACGGGCTGGTGGACACCCACGCCGGAGAGGGGATCAACGGCGGGATCGGCCAGACCGAGGACGGCCGCGGCGTGGTTCAGTTCTACGTCGAGGGACCCGACATCCAGGTCCTGCTCGACCGGGCGGAATCGCTCGGGGGCAAGCCGGTTACCCCGGTCACGGAGGTCCCCGGCGTTGTGACCTTCGCGCACCTCGCCGACCCGTTCGGCAACGTGATCGGGCTCGTCAAGGCAGACGGCTCGGAGGAGGGCGGGGTCTCCCCCGGCGCGAACCCGCCGGTGGCCTGGTTCGAGATCCAGGCGCCCGACACGATCGGCGCGCGCCGGTTCTACTCCGACCTGTTCGGCTGGAAGATCAACGTCCACGAGGAGTGGGACTACGGCGAGGTGGACACGGGGGCGGGCCGCGGGATCTCCGGGGGAATCGGCCCGACGCCGGACGGCGCCCCCCACGCGAGCGTGTGGGCGAAGGTGGACGACCTCCAGCGGTACCTCGATCGCGCGGAGTCGCTCGGCGCCAAGGTGGTCATGGCGCCGATGAAGATGGGGGAGGGACTCGCGATCGCCGGATTCACCGATCCGCAGGGGAACTTCTTCGGGCTGTTCCGCATGGGCGCGTAGCCGGGGGACCCGAGGCGGCGGGTCTCCGGCGCGATGAGGCGCGCCGCTATCCCGCCGGGAGGAACACGCGCGCGGAGGTCCCGCCGCCGGGCCGGTCCTCGATCCACGCCCGGCCGCCGTGCAGCTCGGCGAGGCGCGCGACGAGCGCGAGCCCGATGCCCATGCCGGGGTGGTGGGGGTGGATGGTGGGCCCCTGCTCGAGCGGAGCGAACGCGGCGTCCCGCAGGCCGGGCGGGACTCCGGGACCGTCGTCGGCCACGCCGATCTCCGCGCCGCCGGGCGCGGATCGGACCGTGAGCCAGATCCGGGTGCCCTCAGGGGTGTGGCGCACCGCGTTCGCGAGGAGGTTCTCGACGATCCGCTCGACCTGGGGGGCATCCACCGAGAGGACGGCCCTCTCCGCCTCGATGGTCAGATCGTGCCCCTCGGGGGCGGTCGCCGCGGCGACCCGCCGGACGAGCTCGCCGAGGTCCGTCTCGGACTCGTGGAGGATCAGGACGCCGCGCGCAAGGCGATCGACGTCCAGCAGGTCGGCGATCAGGCGGTCGAGCCGCCGCGCGCTGCTCGCCAGGCGCGACAGCAGGTCCATCCTTGCCCCCCCGGTGATCTCGGCGTCGTGGGAGACCAGGGTCTCGGCGGTCCCCACCAGGGTGGTGAGCGGCGTGCGAAGCTCGTGCGAGGTGTGGGTGAGGAACGCGCTCTTCATCGCCTCCAGCGCCCTGAGGCGCTCGGCCGCCGCCTGCTCCCGTTCGAAGGCGCGCCCAATCAGCTCCGCGGCCGCCTTCTCCTCCGCATTGCGCCGCTCGATCTCCTCGGCCATCGCGTCGAAGGCGCTCGAGAGGCGGCCGAGCTCGCCGCCCCGGTCCCGGATCGAGGCTCGCGCGCTGAGGTCTCCCTGACGGAGGCGCTCGGCCGCGCCGATGACCGCCCGAAGACGCCGGAGGAGGAAGACCTCGCCGAACCCCCGGGCCGCTCCCAGGGCGAGCAGTGTGACGAACGCCAGCCCGATGAGGTTGCGCGCGAGGAGGCGGTTGGCCTCCGCAAGGACGGCGTTTCTCGGAGTGCCGACGATCACGCGCATGACGCTTCCGCCCGTCCGGGCTTCGATCGAGGCGAATCCGTACAGCCGGCGGACGCCGTCGGGACCGGTGAGCTCCGCCGTCCCCTCCGCGGCGGGGCCAATGAGGGGAGAGAGCGGCGTCTCGCGGAGCGACCGGCCCACCCAACCCCCCGGGTCCGGCCGTTGGGCGAGGACCGTGCCGGAGGTGTCCACGACGAAGAGTTCGGCCTCCGGGCCGAGCCGGGTTTCCGCGGCGAACTCCCCGAGCCAGCCGAGATCCAGGGCCGCGACGATCACCGCCACGACGTTTCCGCGATCGTCCGTCGCGGGGTGGGCGAAGTTGATCCCGGGCACGCCGGTGATCCTCCCGAGCTGGTAGTCGCCGGCGGCGAAGTCGCGGGTTTGCACCGCGCGCTGGAAGTACGCGCGGTCCACGATGTTGACCGGCCTGCTGAGCTGGAGCGCGCTGCAGACGACCTCCCCGTTCGGGGCGGCCACGCCGAGATTCGAGTAGCGAGGGAAGCTCCGCATCACGCCGGCGAGGATGGCTCTGCACCCGGGCCGGTGCTCTCGGAGGTCGGGGACGCTCGCGAGGCTCTCCACGAGTTGGTGCACTCCTTCGACGGTGCGGGAGTAGTCCGCCAGCACGAAGCGGGCGGTCGTCTGTGTCGTCAGCAGAGCCTCCCGCGCGCGGTGCCGGCGGTCGGCGACGCCGGTCGTCAGGATGAGGATGAGGGCCGGAAGGATGGCGAACGAAACGACGACAGCAATGCGACTCCGAAGCCCCGTGGCTCCCCGCGCGGGCATCCACTCAGGATACCCGGCGCCCGGCGGGCCGGGAAGGGGATGCCCGGCCCGCCGGGTCGCCGCCCCGGTCGCGCGCGCCGGGCGCCTCCGGCGCCCCGCCCTGCGCAGCGCCCCGCCCTACGCGGCGGCCCGCACCATCATCAGGATCGCGGCGTAGTGACAGGCGCTCGCGCCGATCACCATGGAGTGCCAGATCTCGTGGTAGCCGAACACGCGCGGGTTGGGATCCGGGCGCCTGCGCAGCAGCACGACCGCGCCGGCGGTGTAGAGGACGCCTCCGGCGACGATGAGGGCGCCCGGGACCGCCCTCAGGCCGCGCACCATCTGGGGGAGCGCGATGACGGCGATCCATCCGAGCGCGATGTAGAGGGTTCCCCCGAGCGCACGGAGCCCGTCGATCTTGACGAGCTTCAGCACGATGCCGGCGATCGCGCCGGCCCACACGCCGGCGAGGACCGCGATCCTCCACGCGCCGTGCAGCGCGAGCATGCTGAACGGAGTGTAGGTTCCGGCGATGAGCAGGAAGATCATCGAGTGATCGAGCCTGCGCATCCGCCGGAGCGCGCGCGCCGACCAGTCCAGTCGGTGGTAGGCCGCGCTCGACCCGAAGAGCCCCGCGAGGCTGAGCGCGTAGACCGCGACCGCGAAGCGCACGGTGCCGCGGCGCGCGGCGAGCACGAGCGCGGCCCCGGCCGGCACGGCGAGGAAGAAGGCGATCTCGTGGAAGCGCCCGCGGAGTCGCGGCTTGGGGAGGGCGGGGGCGCGGATCGGCCCGGACATGGATGCCATGATACCGGCCGGCCGAGGCGAGGAGGAGGGCAGTCCCGAGCCGTTCATTTCGTTCCGTCTTCGCGGAACCCCGCCAAGAACTCCCGAATGGTGGCGACGGCTTGCCGGCGGAGCCGTGCCCGCTCTTCCTCATCCCCTGGTGTCGCAAGGAACGCGGCGTACGCGCTCGGGCCATCCTGTGCGGCGTCGCGAAACCGTTCCTCGACGAGGATGAACGCTTCCTCCGCCTGAGGGTGCCCCGACACCGGGCTTGAGCGGGCCGCTCTCCCCGCGGCGCGCGGGCCGCCCGGATGGTTCAGGAGCGTGAAGGCGAGGTCGTACGCGTCCTTGTTCTCGTGCCGATCCTGGAAGGCGAAGATCTTCAGCACGCAGTAGGGCAGGACGTTGGCGATCCTGACGCTCGCTCGGGAACGACCGCCGTGATCGAGGCGCTCTGCCTCGATCTCGCGCTCGATGAAGTCGTCGGGGACCAGGTGCGCGCCTCGGACGTTGAACGCGCCGAGGCCCGATCCGGTGAACTCACCCTTGGGCCGGAAGATGCGACCCGGAGCTACTTGCTCGGTCTCGCACAAGAACTCCACAAAGACGGTCACACCCTCGACTTCGCGCGCCCAGCGGAAGCTCGGTTCCCCCTGATCAAAGCCGGCCTTCTCCAGGTTATTCTGCAAGGTACGGTACGTCTCGGGCGTCTCGTCACCGAGAGCTACCCCAATCACCAGATCGACGTCGGTCGTGCCCACGTGGGCGCGAGCGCCCTCGGGTAGCTGCCCGACCAGGTACCGCGGTGCGAGACCACCCGCAAGGTAGATGCGCTCGCGCCACGGGCCGAGGTCGCCGAGGAGCGTGACCAGGACGCGCTCGCAGCGGGCGGTCGTCTCCTCGTCGTAGTCGGAGTGATGCGCGCGGCGGCTCAGAACCCGATCACCTCCCGGCGGAAATGCTCCGCCTGCTCGCGACCGCGCCGCGGATCTCCTCGCAGATCGGCGTAGAGCCGGAAGCGGTTCACGATCCATAGGCGCTTCGCCCTCTCGCGAAAGGCGAGTGGCGTATCGTCCTTGGCCTGGAGGAACACGACATTGTGCCCGTCGGGCACGCGATCGACTCTTGCTCCGTCATAGAGCTCCTCGGGGCCGGCCGCCGCAGCCACCCACGCCTCGACGACGGGGACCGCGGTCACGAATGGCGCAAGGACGCTCGCTGCCGCGGCACCAGTGAGGGCGTGATCGATCCCGCTGCGTTCCAGATTCGCGCCGAGCGCATCGATCAGTTGCCTCGGCGTCTGGGCGAGCAGATACCCAAGCGTACGCGTTGGCCGGTCATCGTTCTCTTCAGCCCACAGGTCGAGCAAGGCTGCCGGATTGGCGACGCGGCGCACGCGGCCCGGTCCCATCCCTTCGGTTGCCACGACACCCTCCTTCTCGAGGCGCGCGAGCACGCGGTGCGCCAGACCCGCCGACACGCCCGCCTCCCCGGCGAGATCGTTGACCTTCCAGGCTCGCTCACGCCGCAGGATCAGCGCTTGGGCCGCCACGCCCGCCTTGCCGCGGAGCCGCGTGGGCGGATGGTCGGCCCGGGCGCGCCGGCGACCTTCCCGGTGGAGCATGAGGCCCGGCAGTTCGACGTGGGCGTTGCCCAATCCGTCGATGACCCCGATCCCGTGCCCGCTCAGAATCTCCCGAGCCTCGGTCGTGGTCTGGTCCGCGATTAGCACCAGCCGCGTTCTCGGCCGGGTGGCCGCGTAGGCGACGAGCTGCCAGGCGGTGGCTGCGTTCGCGCGCCGCTTGAATTCCACTGCGATGCGTGCCCGCCTCCCGGCGAAGTGGAGGATGGCGTCGGGTCGGCGATCGCCGGCCCGCTGCTGAGGGACCACGGTCACGCCCGGTATCTGGCGTAGGATGCGCAGAGGCTCAGCCCCGAGGGGAGCCTGTATCTTCATCACCTCGGCCTTCTTCACAGTGTTTGTGAATATAGCAGATTCTGTGAATTAGCGCCGGGTGCCGTCCAAGGGTCCCGCCGGCCGCGCGCGCTGCGGACCCTCCGCGCTAGGCTTTCGGCGTCGACCGAGGAGGAAAGCCATGGGACGCAAGGTGTTCGTGGTCGGAGTCGGGATGACCAAGTTCGAGAAGCCGGGCGGGCGCGAGTGGGACTACCCCGACATGGCGCTCGAGTCCTCGACGAAGGCGCTGTCGGACGCGAGGATCTCCTACCGGGAGATCGAGCAGGCGTGCGTGGGATACGTCTACGGCGAGTCCACCTCGGGGCAGCGCTCGGTGTATCAGCTCGGCCTCACCGGCATTCCCGTCTACAACGTGAACAACAACTGCTCGACCGGGTCCACCGCCCTGTTCATGGCCAAGCAGCTCGTCGAGGGCGGCGTGGCCGAGTGCGTGCTCGCGCTCGGCTTCGAGAAGATGGAGAAGGGCTCGCTCGGCGCGAAATACACCGACCGCACTCAGCCCATGGATCGCCATTTCATGCTGATGGGCGACCTCCGGGGCTTCGAGACCTCCCCTCCGGCGCCGCAGCTCTTCGGGAACGCCGGGCGCGAGCACATGGAGCGCTACGGCTCCACGCCCGAGCAGTTCGCCAGGATCGGCGTGAAGAACCACCGCCACTCGGTCAACAACCCCTACGCCGCCCGCGGCCTCGAGGCGCAGGCGGTCGAGATCATCGCGCAGACGATGGTGACCGACACGCCGGCCACCTTCGAGGACCGGAGCGTCATATCGCTCATCGGGGCCGACATGACCCGCCTCGCGGCGCGCAAGGCCTACGAGCAGTCCGGCCTGGGGCCCGAGGACGTGGACGTGATCGAGCTGCACGACTGCTTTTCCTCGAACGAGCTGATCACCTACGAGGCGCTCGGGCTCTGCCCGGAGGGGCAGGGCGGAAAGCTGATCGACGAGGGGGCCGTCACCTACGGCGGCACCTGGGTCGTCAACCCGTCGGGCGGGCTGATCTCCAAGGGACACCCGCTCGGGGCGACAGGGCTCGCGCAGTGCTCGGAGCTGAGCTGGCAGATCCGCGGGCTCGCGGAGCGCCGGCAGGTCCCCGGCGCGAAGGTCGGCCTGCAACAGAACATCGGCCTCGGCGGCGCGGTGGTCGTCACGATGTACCGCAAGGCGGATCTCGCGGCGTAGCGCGCGCGGCGGAGACGTCCGGCCGGTCTCCTACCCGCAGGAGCCGCCGTCCAGCGCGCGCGTCTCGAAGCTCCAGGTGAAGTCGCGCCGGAGCCCCGCGCCGGCGTGGTCCTTCAGCGCCCCGGTCCCCCCCATCCTCTAGCATTGCCGGCGAGATGAGCCCGACCCGGACGCCGGTTCGCAGGAGGTGGCGCCGCGCGCTGCTCGTCCTCGTCGTGGTCCAGGCACTCGTCGGCGGCCTCGCGCTCGGCTACCGGTGGTTCACGACCTCGACGGAGGTCTCGACGGAGGATGCCCTCGCGCGCTTCAGGAGCGAGACCGCCGGGGGCGGCTCGTCGTCCCCGGCACTCGCCTCCCCGACGGGTTCGGCCGGCGCGGAGGCCACGCCGACCGGCGCCGCTCCGACGGATGGGACTCCGACCGGCGCGACTCCGACCGGCACCCTCGTCTCGCCGGGGCCCCAGCCCACCGTGGACGCGTCGCCGTCGAACCCCGCGATGGAGTCCCGTCCGCCGGACGAGGGCGTCTACCGGTTCGCCACGCAGGGTACCGAGCAGGTGGACCGTCTGCCCCCGCGCGACCTGCCGCCCAAGTCGCAGCGCGTCGTCACCGGCACGGGCGACGGGCGCACGTGGACCAACCACCACCTCTTCTCCGACCAGCACGAGGAGTGGTTCGACCTCACGATTGCCCCCGACGGCGTCTTCTGCCCCTCCTTCCGCGCGCGGATCACGTTCGGGCCCTTCACCGAGGACGAGACTCTCCGCTTCGATCCCCCGCTCCGGTTCTCGACGTTCCCGTTCCGGCTCGGCGAGCAGTGGCAGGGGACCTTCTCCGGGGAGACTTCGGGGAGCTACACCGGCAAGACCTTCGAGCACACGAGCATGACCATCGGCGGCGAGACGCTCGAGGCCTGGGCGGTCCAGATCGACATGACCTTCGAGGGCAAGGTGAGCGGCGAGGCCAGGTTTCGGCTGTGGCTGTCCCCGAAGTACCGCCTCAGCTTGAAGGAGCAGTACCGGGAGGTTGAGCGCACGAGCGGGCACACCTACCGGAACGACATCACGATCACGCTGCTCTCAACCAAGCCCCAGCAGTGAGCGAGCTCCGTCAGGACCCGCTGGCCGGCGACTGGGTGATCGTCGCACCCGGCCGCGTCCGGCGCCCGAACGGCTCAACTGCTGCGGGCCGAGCCGAGCGGCCGGGGGACTTGCCGGCGCCGGAGTGCCCGTTCTGCCGGGGGCGGGAGTCTCGGACGCCCCCCGAGGTCTGGCGGCTCGGGGAGCCCGGCGGGGACTGGCGGGTCCGGGTCGTCCCGAACATGTTCCCGGCGCTTCACCCCGAGCGGACCCCGCGCTCGCTCCGCGACGGCGGGCTCGTCGCGCTCGACGGGGCCGGTTGCCACGAAGTCGTCGTCGAGCACCCCGACCACGACTGGGACCTGCAGACCGGCGCCGAGCGTGAGGTGCGCGACGTGCTCGAGGCGTATCGCGCTCGCTACCGGGCCGCGCGGGAGGCCGGCGCGGCGGCGATCATCGTGTTTCGGAACCACGGGGCCGCGTCGGGGAACTCCCTCGATCACCCGCACTCGCAGATCGTCGGGATGCCCGTCGTGCCAGCGCGCATCGCGCGGTTGGCAGAGGCGGCGCGCCGGCACCACGAGGAGTTCGGGACGTCGCTTCTCGCCGACGTGCTCGCGCGCGAGACGGCCGACGGCCGCCGGGTGGTCGCGCGCGCGGGAGGTCTCGTCGCCTTCCAACCCTTCGCGTCCTCCTCGCCCTTCGAGACCTGGATCGCCCCGGAGGATCGCGCGCCCCGCGGTGCGGGAGCCGGCTCCTTCGGCGATGCGCCGGACGGCGCGCTCGACGAGCTGGCGGTGATCCTTCGCGCGGTGCTCCGCGCGCTCGGGCGCGCGCTGGACGATCCCCCCTACAACCTGCTCCTGAGCGGCGCTCCCCGTCTGGAGGAGGGCGGACGTCTCCCGTGGCACGTGCGCATCGTGCCGCGCCTTTCGCCCCTCGCGGGGTTCGAGCTCGCGACCGGCACCACGATCAATCCGTCGCTTCCCGAGGAGACCGCCGTCATCCTCCGCGAGGCCGTCGCGCACGACTCCTGACCGAGCCGCTCCCCGGGCCCGCCGGGGTCAGCCGCGGGGAGGCCCCGATCCCTCGGGTGCTCGCACGAGCGCGTGGATCTCGAGCGTGAGCCGGTGGACCTCGCGTGTGAGGTCCGTGTTCGCTTGCAGGAGTCCCTGCATCTTCTCGCCCTCGTCGTAGTGGTGGGCGGCGAGCGCCTCGTCGCGCGCGGCGGCGCGGTTCTGGCTCATCATGATGATCGGCGCCTGAAGGCCGGCGAGTCCGGAGAGCATCAGGTTGAGCGCGATGTAGGGGAAGGGATCGAACTGCCGGTGGTGGAGCGCCTTGCCGAGGAAGACCGTGTTCAGCACCATCCAGCTCGCGATGAGCCCGAGGAAGAGGAAGATGAAGGGCCACGAGCCCCCGAAGCTCGCGATCTCGTCGGCGACCCTCTCCCCGAGCGTGCGCTCGTCGTGGGCGGCCTTGATGACCGGGTGGCCGTGATGGTGCCGGTCCCACGGCCTTCCCTTGCGGCGATCCTTCGTCCCGGTGGCGCTGATCGCCCCCATGACGCCCTCCTCGTCGGCCTGGGTGGACAGCCTAGTCCGCCGCCGCGCGCGCCGCCCGTCCTTGCCCGGCCCGGTCGGGGAGGCGGCCGGGCCGGAGGCCGCACGCGCAGTTGATGGCGCGCGGCGGCGCTGAGCTGTTCTCGCTCCGGGCCCTCGGATGGAGAAACCGATGCGACTACCTGTGACAGGGGCCGTTCAGCACTTGTGCGCGATCGGGCGACTCAGGTTCAACAACGTCGAGGCCTCTGAACTGCTGCGGCACCTGCTGTCAGGAATCATGGTCTTCCTGCGGCGGAGGGGCGTCCGTGAAATGGGCCCGCGTGCTCGGATCAAGCTTCTGGAGGAAGGCGTCGGAGTACTTGCCATCCCGGGTGTCCGCGTCCGACTTCCAGTAGCGGAACTTGACCTGGTAGTCGCTGTGGTTGCGATCGGCCAACTCGTCCTTCCGAGAGTCGTCGTGATAGTAGAGGCAGAGCACGTGCTCGAGGTTTCGGCCGAGGAGTTCGGCGTTGACCTTCGCGCGGTGGAAGCCATGGTGAAGGATCTCGTTCCGAGCGATCTCGATGAGCCGACCCTTGTCTTCGGAGAAGAACAGGTACTTGCCCATGAGTTCATACGGTGGTCGCCCGCGCGCGGATAGGTGGAGCCAGTATCCGTCGAACTCGATCTGGCAATCCTCGCCGGCCATGTCAGCGCCGTCGGGGGTGGTGACATCGGGCACGGGTTGCTCCTCGAAACCCAGGGATCGATAGATACGGAGCCGCTTGATGAACATCGCCTTGAGGACGGGCACGCCTGAATCGACGTAGTCGTAGACGACTGCGTTGGGCTTGTTCACGTGGGTTCGCAGGATCCGGCCCGTGTACTGGACCAACTTGCCCCTAAACGAGGCCGGGAACGCGAGGAACAGCGAGTCGAGCTGAGGGCAGTCGAACCCCTCCCCGATATACTGTCCGGTCGAGACGATGACGAGGTCCTCGTCGGGCCCGACTTCGACGATCCGTTTCAGGAGGCTCTCGCGCCGCTTCTTGCCCATGCCTCCCTCCAGCACGATCGGCTCGACTCCTTCGGAGCGCAGGAGGTCGGCGAGCACCCCAACGTGCTCCTTCCATTCGCTGAGAACCAGGCAGCGGCGCCGGTCTGCCAGGGCGCGGAGCACATCTCGCTCGATCAACCGGTTTCGTTGCTCGCTATCGACAACGCCACGGAAGATGTCCTGGATCGGCAGCTCTTCGGATCGTTCCAGCGCCAGGCGGGTGTGCTGTGCGTGCAGCACAAGTTGCATGCCGGCGCCTTGATTGTTCCCCCCATCCACCTCGTGTCGGATCGGGCCGCAGTGCATCGTGATGAGCTCCTCGAGCCCGTCTCGTCGGTAGGGGGTGGCGGTGAGGCCGAGGATGAAGCGAAGGGGCGCGCGCTTCACGCACGCTTCGAACGAAACCGCCGGAACGTGGTGGCACTCATCGATCACCAGGAACCCGTATCGACTGAAGAACCCCTCGAGGTCCTCCACGGGGCGAAGGCTCTGGATCATGGCCACGTCGATCACGCCGGTGCGCTTGTCCTTCCCCCGACCCAACACACCGATCCCCTCCCCAGGGAGGCCGAGACCCTCCGCGAGCCGGGCGTGCCATTGGTCCAGCAGCGGCTCGCGATGCACAAGGACGAGGGTCGGTAGCTTGCGGGCTGCGACCATCGCGCACGCCATCACCGTCTTGCCTGTCCCCGGAGGTGCGACGAGAATCCCCTGATCGTGAGCGAGCACTTCCGCGACGGCCTTCTTCTGGGTGGGATCCAGCTTTCCCGTGAACTCCAGCGGTATCGCCGGCGGCACCGAACGCCGATCCGCGAGCGAGAGGCCGCTGCCGAACCTTCCCGCGACGGCGCGGAGTTCCTCCAGGATCCCACGGGGGAGATGCACATGCGTGAGGTCTTCGTCGTAGCAGCGGATAAAGCGAGGTGTCTGAAACGTGGAGAAGCGAAGCTTCTGCCGCTTGTAGAACTCCGGGTTGTGCAGTGTTGCCAGGTGCTTGATCGCCGAAACGAGTGCCGGCGGAAGACCCGACCGCTCGACGCTGACCATCGCACCCACGACACAGTCGATCGCGGCCGGCGCGGGAGGTTGACCTTGGACGGGACCGTGCGCAACCGGGGCTGACCTCGGCCCCACGTCGACCGGGCGGACCGCGTTGGCCGCGTCGTGGACCTCGGCCGGCGTCAGTCGTTGCACCTGGCTCAAGAACGCCCACTGGTCGGGGAACGGCTCCAACGAGGAGGGGTCGAGGAACTCGGTGCAGCCGGCCGCCCGGCTCTGGCCTTGTAGCGGAAGCGCGATCAGATTGCCGAAGCTCCCTTTGGGGACGAAGTCCTGGCTCGGGAACAGCCGATCGAAGCTTTCGAGATCCACCTCCGCGCGTTCGATCATCGTCTCCCCGAGCAGGCCTGCCCCCAATCGGCGGGCAACCGATGCCTTGACGGGCTCGGTGAAGACGACCCAGATGTGCGCGCCTTCTCCGGAGCGGGAGCGCTCGAGGTAGGCGGGGACGCTGTGGCGCCGGCACACGGCAAGGAAGGCCAGCGCGTCCAGCGCCCAGCCCTTGCCGTCGAAGTCGCATGCCAGGAAGCAGCTCGTGTCCTCGTCCAGCAGCGGGTAGATCCCGATCGTCTGGCGTCCGCAGAGATGCTCCTCGATCACGTTGTCGGAGAGGGCGAGATAGTCCTTGGGGGACTTCTTCGACCCATGCCAGCCGCCGGCGACGGCAGGGGCGTATCCCGTCTTGCCGGTGCGGGCGTTCGTCCACCGGATCGCGTGGACGTCCTCGCGTGCCCGGAAGAGCGCGCGCATGAGGCGAACCTTCTCCTGCAGAGGGGACGAATCATCGAGCGCTGGCAACGGGGCAGCGAGCGAGAACAGGGCATAGGCGGACGCCGGCTCGGCGACCTGAGAGGGATCGGGCATGCCGAGCAGCGCGCGGAGCCGCTCGTTCTCCGCGCGCAGGCGGTCGGCCTCTTTGCGTGCGGCCTGGAGTTCCCCGCGCGAAGCGTTGTCCCTGGCCATCTGCCTCCTGAGATCTGGTTCAGCGGTCTTGTTCTACCGCATCGAGGAACTCGAGAACGAGCCCGCATGCGTACCGGCGATGCTGTTCGAGCTGAACCGGCGCACCGCCAATCAACCGCGCGTACCCCACTGGGCCGGGCGATGTCGGTGATTCGAAGAGCGTGTGCAGCACGTGAAAGGACTCGACGACGAAGGGGTCGTTGCGCACCGCCGAGGACCTGGCGATCTCGGCCAGCGCGGCAGCGCCGTGGGGTTCATCCGTTGCGTGCGGCCAGGCGTCGCACAGCCACACGATGTCGTAGGCATGCTTGGGCTTGTCCACATCGGCGAGCGCCTGTGCCTTCAGCGCGAGCAGGGTCGTCGGACCCACGACCCTCAAGCTGATGGGCCCGCGGTCACCGAGATCGGCGATCTCCTCGTTCAATTCGACCGTCACGAAGTCGCGAGCCGTTAGCTCGACACCTCGCACTTGAAGCGCGGCGAGTTCGCTTCCGCCGTCGACCTCGACCTTGCGACGGATGCGATTCTGGATCTCCTCATCCTGCGGGCAGAGGGTCTCCAGGACGACGTCCACACCGCCTTCGAGGGTGAACCACCGGAAGGAAGGGTGCTCAGGCTGCCGCTGCCGGAAGCCACACTCCTTCAAGGCCCTGACCAACGAAACGTAGGCGTCCTCCTCGGCTGCGAACACCCCGACCGCGAGGTCGATGTCGGACGTCCCCACGTGAGCCGGAACGCCGCGAGCAGGTTCGGGGGCCAGGAAGGGCGGTGCCAAACCGCCGACGAGCACGACCCGGTCCCCCCAAGCACGCCCGAGCTTCCACCGCAGGCGGTAGAGGGAGCGGCGGACGGCGAGCGTGAGCTCGGTGCTGTATGTCACGCGATGGACTCCAGCAGCGCATCCGCCAGCTCCTCCAGTCGCGGACCTCCCCGCAGGGCCGTCTCCACGAACGCGCGCGCGGGGGAGACCAGGGGGAGACCGTTCTGCACAGCGTGATGAGCGAACCACAGCGGCGCGCGGCCGCCGGCCAATCGCCGGATCGTCAGGTTCGCGGCGTCTTCATCGACGGGCGCTCCGAGCGCGGTCGCGTCGTCCCACGCTCTGTCATCAACCCAGAGTTCCACGCCGGGGCTCCGCGACAGCGTGGGTCGCCACATCTGAGCCGCGGCCGGTCCCCCCACAGCCCAGCGGCCACGCAGGCGCGCCCGCCTGAGGGCGGACAGCGCCGCCTCAGGGTCGCGGGCCGTCACGTAGACCGACAGGGAACGAGAGACCGGCGTCACGTGCTCCCGCGCCCACAGGCGCAGAAGATCGCCTTTCCGCACGTCGAAGTACCTCGTGAATCGTGGGCCTCGGCTTCGATCCACGCTGAGGATCCCCTCGTCCTCCAACCGAGAGAGGACCTTCTGAATCTGCGCGATCGATGGGCCGTCTCTCAGCGCTCCCGAGCAGACCTCCTTCAGCTTCGTGAGCGGGGGAAGCTCCTCCAACGAATGGGCGACGAGGGCCTCTGCCACCAACTCGGAGAGCCCCTGAAGCTTGGGTCCTCGGCGTCGGGGCTGGACGAACTCGATGGGTCGCTCAACATCGACCATCAGGCCGGGAAGGCGAAGACTCAGCAAGCCAGTAGACGTCGCCAACGCCTTGGTGCGTCGGTGCGCGTCGCGCAGCGCGCCGGTCAGCCGCGGACCCGCATTGATGAACAGGTTGAAGGAGCCGGGGGACGCCTGGCGTCTCACGTCTGGGCCCCGGCCGCGGATGATCTTGAGGGGCAGGCTCGTTGCCTTGCCCGCCTTGGGGTGCACCGTGATCTTCCCGTCCCCGAGCCGGAGACTGAGGTCCGGGGACGAGAGCCGGCGCACTATTTCTCGTACTCGCTCACTTTCTCGCATGAAGCGAGAATATCAGCCCTCAGGAGAAGATAGCAAGGGCTGATGACCCAGTGGAGGCGGTTCTCGATCTCCCGCCCCGCACGAGGTGAAGGAGTCGAGCAGGGTCCGCCTGCTCGGGGCCCAGGCTCGTGATCACGTAGGCGGTCTCGGATCGCTCCTGCCCGGTCTTCTGGACGCGGACGCGGGCGGTGGATCCGGGCGACCTGGGCGACGTGGGGGAAGTGCCCGGGGGCGTCGGGGTCGGCAAGGTAGGCTCGTAGCTTCGTCGTCACCTGGATGCTCCGCCGCTCGATGCGCCCGTGTCCCTTGTCCACGGTTGCGACCGCGGGGCCGAAGTGGCTGTTTCGTGTCCTCGGGATGCCATGGCGGGCGGCGCTCGTAGATCGTGATGGCTCGACCGCGCGTCGCGACGACCCACACCAACTGGTTACGGACGTGCGCGGGGAATCTTCTGATCGCAGAACCGCTGGACCTTCGCGACCGCAAGCTCGGGCAGCACGCCGGATTTCGCCACGATCACGAACCCCCTGAGCTCAGGTACCTCTGCCATCGAGCGATCGCTTCCTCTTTCGTCATGCGCGCGAGCTCGGACTGGGGGATCCCGACCCTGGTGAGCAGGTTCCGAGCGAGGTCGAACAGGATCGACTCCCTCGGGGCGGGCTCGGGCGCGACGCCGGGTCGCTCGGGCTTCGTGCCGTGGTCGACTGCCGCCCAGAACTGTTCGGCGGTCACACTCAGTTGAGTCCGAAGGATGTGCGCGAACAGGTCTGGATCACCGATCGCCTTGCGTCCGTGGGAGACCTTGGTCATCAGAATGGAACCGTCGGGGAGGACCTTCCGGTAGCGTGTGTGGTCGCCTGCCTTCTTGCCGCGAGCGGTCTTGCGGACCTCCCACCCGTCCACCTCGCAGAACCGGTGGAGGTCTCGAGTGGTGGGGAGTCTCAACTCGCGGAGGCTGTAGCCGAGGCGTTCTCAGCGTCGGCAACGAGCATGTCGATCACAGCCTGTTCGCTGCCGGCGAGTTCGATGCGGCGCACGAAGCCCCAGGCGTCCTTGTGGTTGGGGGCGAACCGGAGTTCCCGCTCCCACTCCTCGGCGTACTCGATGAGCTCGGCCGCGAGGGCGCGGGTCGCGGACTCGAAGTCATCGGCTTGCGCGTGGACGGGAAGGGGGCCGGGCCACATCGCGACGGTGTCCTTGCCGACTCTCACCTGGACGTCGAAGGGGAAGTGGAGCGCGAGGAGGCGTTCCAGCTCCTCCGCGTCCACGACCGCGACAGGCTTTGAGCCGCGTCGCTGAACGACCGCCGCCGATCCCTGCTCGACCCGGTCGTAGAGCGCGCTGAACTCCTTGCGCGCGACGCTGAAGGGAAAGTGCGTGTCCATGGGGCCTCCTCGATCCGCATGATACCTGGTCTGTGCAAGTTGTGCGAGTAGCACAACTGCTGACACGTGACGGGCCCGGGTGGGTATCCTCCCTCGTGCCCATCCTGCCGCTTCGGCGGCAGGGCGCGAGGCCGCCCTCGGGCGGCCTCTGCCTTGGGGGCTGGCTCCGCCCCTCGCCGACGCAGGGAGGGCAGTTCACCCAGGTCGGCGCAAGGTCGGCAGATCGAGGAGGGGGGACAGTGGGAGGATCGGCCGTGCATCTGGTTTGCGAATGCTGCGGGTACCCCCGGGAGTTCCGCGACGCGGACGAGGCCTTCGAAGCCGGTTGGGACTGCCGGCCCTACTTCTCCGGCCCCATCATCTGTGAACTCTGCCCGAGCACGCTCGTCACTCTCCGGATGACGGATCGGCACGAGCGAGCGCACAGCGAGTGGATGGCGTCCGGGCGGCCGACGCTCGACGCGTAGGCCATCGGGGTCAGGCAGCACGCGCGACCCGCGCACCTGCATGACACTCTGCATGACAACTACGGGGGACTGAGGGGGACGGGCGCGACTCAACGGACCTCAACAGAACCTCGCGACGTGCACCTTCGCGCAACGAGTCCCCATACGACGCATGCTCGCGGAAGTATACGTCGGCGTATCGAGATGTGATCCGCGCGCGGACCGTGCTCATGGCCGCCAAGGGGATGGACAACGACGAGATCGCCCTGCGTCTGAACACCAGCCGCGACGTGGTCTCCATGTGGCGGAAACGCTTCTTCGAGGAGGGCCTTGCGGGCCTGGAAGAGCGCCCCCGCCGCGGCCGACCCGCGGTTTTCCCCCCCAGGGGTCGTGGTTGAGGTCAAGGCGATCGCCTGCGAGCTTCCCGCCACCCTTGAGGTTCCGCTGTCCCGTCTGTTCGTCCCCGACATCCGGGCCGAGGTGATCCGCCGCGGGATCGTCGCCAGGATCTCCGACTCCACGATCTGGCGCTGGCTCTGCGAAGACGCCATCCGGCCCTGGACCTTCCGGTCCTGGATCTTCCCCCGCGACCCCGACTTCGAGCCGAAGGCGGCCCGCGTGCTCGACCTGTACGCCCGCGAGTTCGAGGGAACCCCGCTTCAGGACGACGAGTACGTGGTGTCGGCGGACGAGAAGACCTCGATCCAGGCCCGCTGCCGCTGCCATCCGAGCCTTCCGGCCGCGGCGTCCCGCGCCATGCGCGTTGAGCACGAGTACCGCCGCGGCGGGGCCCTTCAGTACCTGGCCACCTGGGACTGCGGCCGGGCCAAGATCTTCGGACGCTGCGAGCCCAAGACCGGGAACGTCCCCTTCGACCGGCTCGTGGCCCAGGTCATGTGCACCGAGCCCTACGCCTCCGCCCGGCGCGTGTTCTGGGTGGTGGACAACGGCTCCTCTCACCGGGGGCAGGCCTCCATCGACCGGCTGGAGGGCCGCTACACCCGACGAGGGCACCGGCGCCTGCGGCTCGTCCACACGCCCATCCACTCCTCCTGGCTCAACCAGGTCGAGATCTACTTCTCCATCATCGATCGGAAGGTGCTAACCCCCAGCGACTTTCTCGATCTGGGCGAGGTGGAGGCGCGCCTGCTCGCCTTCGAGCGGCGCTACGAGGCCGCCGCCAAGCCGTTCGAGTGGAAGTTCACCCGCACGGACCTCCGCAACCTCATGAAACGACTCGAAGAGAAGCAGGTCCTTCCCCCAGCGGCATGAGCCAGACGAGGGGGCCAGAATACGTTGGCGAACTTACGGGCCAGAGCACTGAGGGGGACGGGCGCGACTCAACGGACCTCAACAGAACCTCGCGACGTGCACCTTCGCGCAACGAGTCCCCATACGACGCATGTCGAGATCCCGCGAAGGCTTGGAACGCGAAGATGATGACGGCGACCGAGAGTGCCAAAGCCGCGGCTTCGACCTGCCACAGGGTACGCAAGAACTCCTCTGCATCTGTTGGTGAGCGAAGAGGTGGCAACTCAGTGTGCTGGGTGCGACCAGGAGCATGCCGACCGAGATCGGGATGATCCAAGCGAACGACCCCTCGCGTCTAAGAGTGCCGGATACGGAGTAGCCGATCCACCGCCGCAGGTGGAGCAACCGCCCCCTCTGATCCAAGGACGCCTTCCGCTTGCGAGACAGACGGGCGAGAGACCCGCGTCCAATTCGAATCCCTTGTTCGCGGAGTCGCGCCGGGATCAGTCTTCATGAAGGGGCCCATGAGGACTCGCGCCTAGCGCTCCTCGAGGGAAGTAAGAAGGTCCACGGCCAACGCTGAGCACGCCGCCGCGATCTCGTCAGGATTCTCGAGGGGAACCACCGCACGCCCTGCCATCTGACAACCCTCTGCGTCGGGCGTACCGAAGAGCTCGCGAAGGAAGTCGATTGCCTCGCGCGTAACGTCTCTGGATCGATTGTCACCCAAGAGGTGACTCACGCTGGCTACCAGCCTCCCGGTCGGGATCGCCCGCAGGATTCGGAAGGCGTCAAGCGCATCCTTGTCTGCGAGACGATCCGGAGAGTCCCTCCGCTCATGGATCTTGTGCAGCTTTGCGACAAGGAGAGCGCCGGGACCCGCGACCATGACTACCACGGAGCGCGAGTCTGCGTGATCGAAAGACGCAAGAGTGACCTGCGCGCGCTCTACGAGTGCGGCTTCCAGACCCTTCGCCTTGCGTGCGACTTGGTTCCCATGAACGCCGAGACGAGCGCCGCGGCGACCGCCACCTCCGACGGCTTCGGGGACGAGTAGATCCACTTGGACGTTTCCTTCTCCACGCCAGATGCCAGGTTGCCTCAGATCACGCACGAAGCCGGCGTCTGTCATCGCTTGTTCGATCTCTGGCATGGTCGTGAAGTTCAGCCGGGTCGAGCGCGAGATCGGCTGTCAGTCGTGTACTCGGCCACTGCGAATTCAGCCGCGCCCGTGTGCACGTAGATGGCCTGCGCCCCAACTAGCACGATGGCATCGAGCTGGTCTCGCAGAGCTTCGAGGGCATCGAGGAGAACCCGCCGGGCTGCGACGTACTCGGGATCAGGAACGCCAGGCATCTTCGTTCTGCTCCATCCATGTGATCAAGGCATCACCTTCGGCGGGGCCGCGCCCGGGACTCGTAAGCAGATCCGCGGCGACCTGGGAGGCGGCGGCATACGTAACCTCATCGCGCTTCGTTGTCCGATCGAAAACGACGTCGTCAAAGGGTTCGGCGAGGATCACGTTCGCGCCAGACTCTGCCGGACGAAGATCCAGCTGCGTGGCGACGTCGGACAACGCCGTCACGTACACCTGGACGAGACGCGCCGGTGCCACCGTCGCGAGCTGCGCGGCAACGAAGGATCCAGTTACCGCGTATTTGTTGTCTAGGTCTCGCAGCTTGTCGAGAAGTGCGTTCGTCCCACGGGGCTCGAGAAACGTCCCGGTTCGGTTGGACTTCGTGAAAGCGTAGTCCTGCACCCAGCGGCGAAGCAGACTCGGCCAGTCGACGGATTCGATCGGACCGCGCGGTTCTCGCTTGACGATCGCTTCGCGATCAAGAAGCTCGACGACACGCGCGACGGAAGACAGAGGCGTTTGCGAGCGGTCTGCGAGATCCCGAACACCGTACGGCGGTCTAAAGTCGCACAGCGCCCGCACGACTCGCCCCGCGGTTGGGCCCTTCAGCGAGCGGAGAGGACGCTCTTCAGGCCACGGGCTGGAATCGGCGCCGACGCCTTCGATGAAAAGCGCCGGACGATCAAGCGTCAGCCGCAAGTTCCCGGTCGCATCCGCATATCCAGACCCAGCCTGTGCCAGGAGGTCCCGCGTCCTTGGCCCCAAGAAGGGCGCGACGACGAGCGGCGCATCGGCACCGTAGCGCCGAACCTGCTCGAGCACCCCGGGCACATCCTTGGGGTCAATCCTGCTCTTCATCTCCACGATGAAGGTAGCCTCCTTCCCTTCCGGGCTACGGACCAGTAGAAGGGCGTCGGGACGCCATTTCGAAGAGGGTCCGCCACGGTCGGGCTCTCGCTCGAGGATCACTTCCCATGAGTCAGGAAGCCGGGCCTTCAGGCTCTCGAGGAAGGATCGCAGCAGGTCTGTCTCGGAAATCGCTCTGTTCCGCATAACGTGGAACAGCTTAGTGTCTGGAATATGATGGCGTCAACCCAGAACATGTGTTCGCGTATAATGGATTCAGTGAGCGGGACCAAGCAGGCCCTGGCACTTGAACACCGAGAGTGCTGATCTCAAAATCACAACCGTGTAATTTGGAACGGATCGGAGGAGACGATGGCGAAGGACGCGCCAGGCATGCGAGGACAGCGCTCGCGCAACGAGAGCGGGCAGTTGCGAGACACCCGTAACGACAAGTACGTCGGGACCCTCGAAGAGCAGTACGGCCGCGACTTCGGTGTCCGCTCCGACATGCATGTCGGGACCTTGCTCGAACAGAGGGGCATGGAATCCGTGAAGCAGCTCATCGAGAGCAACATCGGGCGCAAGGGACGGGGCGGGAAGCGATGACATTCGAAGGCGCGAAGATCAAGGAGCAAGGCGTCACGTTCGCTATCGTCGTTGTGCGGCGTTCGGTCCTGAGTGATCCGACCAAGCGCAGCAATCTTGCCGACTCCTTCGCGGCGCAGGTATTCGGCCCGATTCCCGTTGTCCTCATGGCTCAGGACAGCCGCGGGACACCAACGTACTGGGGTCGGCCCGATCTTGTTCGGTTCCTAGGCCGCGCTCCTCTCGAAGCTATTCCCTGGAAGACATACACGATCGCTGCCTAACCGGCCGATGCGAGATCGTCATCGCACAGTGCGGGGCGTTGCCTCGCGGACCCGCAACAGATGGCTCGGATAAACCCCGGAATCGAGTCCTGCGTTCTCTGTGGGATCCGCAAGCCGGAAACGTGGGAGCACATCCTTCCGGAGTCGCTCGGCGGTCGCCTCCAGAGTCTCATACTTTGCGGTCCGTGCAACCATGACGTGAGCGCGCCGTTGGTTGCGCAATTGACGCGCGATCCGAGCATCATCCTCGCCGTCGAGAATCTCAAGCGCGAGTTGCCGCGACTTCATCAAGCCTTCACGAAGAACGTTTCGTATACCGCGCCTGGACCCGATGGCGCGCCTATCGTCGTCCGAGCAGACAAGCTGCGGGCGCGGCGGACTTCAGAGGGCACGTACCTGATCGACTCTCGGCGCGCCGCACGTCATCTTGCGAAACTACTGCGGAAGCGAGGCCTTCCAGAGGAGCACATCCAGACGAAGATCGCTGAGTTCGATTCTCTTGAGGACGGCGAGCCTCTTGAGATGGGAGCAGGGCTCCAGGTTCGGCGCTCCACCATTACGGAACTTGCCCCGAGTCTTCGAGACGGATTCGTAGACGAACGATTCGCCGTCATGATCGCTCTCGAGTTCCTTTCCCTCCAACTCCCGGGAGCGGTTCAAACCCCTTACTTCGATCGTCTGCGCGCGTACGTCGCAGGCGGCGATCTACCGGCCATCTTGGAAGTGGAGAGGCTCACGACGAAGACGTACGCACCTTTCCATGGACTCCGCTGGCAGGGACATGACGATATGCTCGAGTTCTTCATTCACCTTTTCGGGTGGCTGGTCTTCCGCGTTCGCTTCCACAAGATTCAGGTTCGAGGCCGCTTGGCCGCGTACTACGAAGAACTCAATTGGGTGCGGCTCTCGTGGAGTGATGCTCCAGCGGTTCGGCGGGCACCCTCAGTCACCTCAAGTGCGCATGCGACAATCGTCGCGATCGCGTCGTGTCGCCCCAAGGGCACGGTTCGAGCATCGCGCCGGTTCTCGTCCGAACTAGCATCCGTATGCGATAGTAGATCGGTACGAGAACGCGGATGAGCTGGTCGCGGCTCCCTTCGTCCATGGCGGGGTAGAGCGCCTGGGCGGCCCCGAGCGGGCGCGTCCAAACACCGCGCGCCCGCGCGCCGCCGAGGCGCACCCCGACCGGATAGTCACGGGGGGGCGGATCCGCCCTCATCTCGTGCGCCGAGCAGGCCTGGCGAAACAGTTCTCCCCGTTTTGGAAGCCGCGCACATCCGCCCCTACGAAGAAGGCGGTGAGCACCGCATCGCCAACGGGTTGCTGCTGCGCAGCGATCTGCACACGTTGTTCGACAAGGGCTACGTGACCGTGACGCCGGAGCACCGCATGGAGGTCAGTCGCCGGCTCGAAACCGAGTTCGACAACGGCAAGGAGTACCTCGCGCTGCACGGCCGAGCGATTGGCCTTCCTCGTGAGGCCGGCGATCGGCCGGCGCGCGAGTTCCTCGAGTGGCACAACGAGAACCGCTTCGTTGCGTTGGGGACCGGGGGATCACTCCGAGCGACCGCGCGCGCGAGCGCTTCTCTAGGGGAAGGGCAGAGCGAACACGAAGAGCGGGGGGACGCGCGAGCCGATTCTGGGCGTGAAACGGGGAGGGAACGGCTATCATCTCGCGCTCGCCTGTCTCGGAGCTGACTCCGAGTCGCCTCCCGCGGCTGACCGCGCGTGGGTACCGTACCCTCCCCGGCGCAACACCTAGCTTTTCAAGGCTCTCCTTCGAAGATACCACTCCGTGGCCGGAGCGCAAGGGCGGAACGGCCTAGATCTTGGGAAGTTCCTGACGAGCGCCTCGGAACGGCCGCCGGCGCGCGCTGGTGGCCCCGCAAAGTCCCGGAAAAGTCCTGGAAACCGCTCGGAAGGCGCCCCGGAAGGCGCCCCGGAAGGCGCCCCGGTCAGGCGGCGCGCTGCTCGCTCCGCCGCCTCATCCAGACCCACGCGAGCAGGAGCAGCACGCCCCCGGCGGCGAGTGCGGCGTTGGTTCGGGTGGGCTTGGGCACGCTCGACGCGATGCGGCTCCGGATGGACACCGGGCGCTTGAACTCGATCACGGGCCACTCCCGCTCGGCGGCGACCTTGCGAAGCTCCTTGTCGGGGTTCACCGCGTGAGGATGCCCGACGGCCTCCAGCATCGGCAGGTCGGTGAACGAGTCGGAGTAGGCGTAGGACCGCGCGAGGTCGATACCGTAGCGCTCCGCGTGCTCCTCGATCGCCTGCCGTTTCCCCTCGCCCTGGCAGTAGAAATCCAGCTCGCCGGTGTAGCGGCCGTCGTCGTCGACTCGCGCGCGAGAGGCGATCACGTGCGGCACGCCGATGTAGGAGGCGAGCGGGCGCACGATCTCCTCGGCGGAGCTGGACACGATGTAGACGCGCCGGCCGGCCTCTCGGTGCGTGTGGATGAGGTCGATCGCCTCCTGGAAGATGATCGGGTCGATGATCTCCGTGAGGGTCTCGCGCACGAGCGCCTCGATGCGCTCCTTGTCCCACCCCTTGGTCAGCTCGAGGAGCGCGACCCGCATCTTCTCCATCTTGGACTCGTCGGCCCCGAACAGGTGGTAGATGAGCTGCCCGTACATCCCCTTGATGATCATCGCGCGCGAGATCATCCCCTCCTTGAAGAGGGGCCGGCCGAACGCGAGCGTCGAGGACCGCGCGATGACGGTCTTGTCGAGGTCGAAGAAGGCGGCGTCCATCGCACGAGATCGTAGCGGGTGGGGCGTCCTTTGGGGGGAGGAGTTCTCTGTGCCCCTCAGGCGGCCCGCGCGCGCCCGGCGTGGAACTCGTCGAACCCGCCGAAGTGCGCGAGGCGCACGCGCGCGGCGATGCTCGCCAGGACGTCGAGCCCGCCCACGGCGAAGGTGAGCGACCAGCCGGCGACGGCCGGCGCGCGGGACAGCTCGGCGCCCGCCGCGAAGCCGGCGAGGAAGGCGACCTCGTACATCGCGAACGCGAGGACCGGCACGACGGTGGGGAGATCGACCGCGCAGGCCGGCCTGCCGGCGCCATTCCCCCACGCGATCGCGCGGATCGAGAACATCACCTCATGCGGCTCGAGCCGGTCGCCGGGCCTTCCCGGGGGCTTCCCGCGTCCTAGAATCGGGCCCTTCCCGCGCCGGTCCTTCCCACGGTCCTTCGTCCCCGGAGGCATGAGTGGAGAACGTCCGCGTGGTGCTTGCCCACGACGATCCCCGGTTGCGCGAGGAGATGGCGCTGCTTCTCGAGGCCGCGCCCGACATCTTGGTCGCGAGCCTGTCGCCCGAGTCGGCGACCGGGGGAGAGGTGGTGGTGGCCGGCGGCGAGGCCCTTGCGCGGATCGCCGCGCGCGCCGGAGGTCCCGGGCCGGCCCTTCCGCTCGTCGCCCTCGCCGGTGGCGACGCGATCGGGGCGGCGCGCGCCGCGCTTGCGGCCGGCGCGCACGACATCCTTCGCTGGCCGGCCGACCGGGACCGGCTGCCGGAGGCGGTCCGCGAGGCGGCCGGCTCCCCGCGCGCGGAGCCGGCGGAGGTCGGGCGCGCCGCGGCGGTCCTGTCGGCGCGAGGCGGCGCCGGCGCGACGACCTTCGCGGCCGCTCTGGCGGGCGCGTTCGCGTCCGGGCCTGCCGGGGCGACCGTCCGGGGGTTCGCCGCGGCCCCCGGCGCGGGGTCCGGCGGGGGCCCCGCGCGCCACCGCGCGGTGATCCTCCTCGACCTCGACCCCGCGGGCGGCGGGCAGGCGAGGTTCGCGCCCGAGCCGCCGTCGCGCACGCGCGCGGACCTCGATCGCCTTGTGCCGAACCTTCCCGCCGAGGCGCTCCGGGCGGTGCTCGCCCCGCATCTGAGCGGCGCCCTCGCGCTCTACGCGCCCGAGCGCCCGTCTCCGCTCGCTCCGGAGGCGGCCAGGGCGCTCCTCGGGGCGGCACGGAGCCTCGCCGCGGTCGTGGTGGCGGACCTCGGCCGGGGCACCGGCCCCGGCGCGGAGGCGGCCGCGGTGGCGTGTGACGCCCGCGTAGTGCTTGCGACCGAGGGCGGGGCGCGGGGCGTCCTCGCGCTGTCCGACCGGATCGGCGCGTCGTTCGACCTGGTCTTCTGGGGCAGCGGCGCGGCCGCGCGCGACCTTTCGAAGGCGCTCGGGCTGGAGCCGCTCGCCGCGTTCAGGGGCCGGGCGCTCGGGCCGCTCGCCCAGTTCCGGACGGGCGCGACCGGGTCGCGATCCGGCCTCGCGCGCGCGGCCCGGCGGACCGCCGCGGCGCTCGAGGAGCGGTGGGGGAGCCTGTGAGACAGGACCCGGAGCCGCGCGGCGCCGAGCGCCCGGCCGAGCTGCGCGCGCGGGCGCGCGCCTGGCTCCTCGCGCGTTCCCCGGAGGCGCTCGAGGCTCCGAGCCGCTGGGAGCGCCGGGTGCGGGTTCGCGAGGCCGTCGCGCGATTCCTCTTGGAGGACGGTCTGCCGCTCGGCGAGCGCGAGACGGCGCGGCTCGTGCGTGAGCTGTCCGACGAGATCACCGGGCTCGGGCCGCTCGAGCCCCTCCTCCGGGACCCGTCGGTGACCGAGGTGATGGTGAACGGGCCCGATCGCGTCTACGTCGAGCGCGCCGGCAGGATCGAGCCGGCCGGCGTGCGCCTGGACGATGCGGCCGCCGTGCGCCATCTGATCGATCGGATCGTCGCTCCACTCGGCCTCCGGGTGGACGAGAGTGCGCCCTGGGTCGACGCGCGACTTCCGGACGGGTCGCGCGTTCACGCGATCGTCCCGCCGCTCGCGCTCACCGGCCCGACCCTCACGATCCGCAAGTTCCCGGCGAGCCCGATGGCCGAAGGCGACCTCGTCGCGCTCGGAAGCCTCACGCCGGCGACGGCGGCGCTCCTGCGCGAGGCGGTGCGCGCGCGCCGCAATCTCATCGTGTCGGGCGGGACCGGCGCGGGGAAGACGACGCTCCTGAACGTCCTCAGCGCGCACATCCCAGGCGGCGAGCGGATCGTCACGATCGAGGACGCCGCGGAGCTGCGTCTCGCCCAGGAGCACGTCGTCGCGCTCGAGGCTCGCCCGCCGAACGTGGAGGGCCGTGGCGCGGTCGCGATCCGCGACCTCGTCCGCAACGCGCTCCGTATGAGGCCCGACCGGATCGTGGTGGGGGAGGTTCGCGGCGCCGAGGCGCTCGACATGCTCCAGGCGATGAACACCGGGCACGACGGCTCGATGTCCACCGCGCACGCGAACTCACCGCGCGATTTGATCGTGAGGCTCGAGGCGATGGCGCTGATGGGGGCCGCGGAGGTCCCCGCCGCGGCGGTGCGCCGCATGATCGGCGCTGCGCTCGACCTCGTCGTACACGTGGCGCGCGGCCAGGACGGCGTGCGCCGGGTCGTCGAGGTGGCCGAGGTGCATGCGCGCGGAGATGAGATCGAGACGCACCCGCTGCTCTCGGAGGAACCCGCGTGCGCCGGCTGAGAGGCGCTCCGGCGCGCGCGACACTCGGCGCGCTCGCCGGGTTCGCGCTCGCCGGGTTCGCGCTCGCCGGTCTCCCCGGGGCGGCGCTCGGGGGCGCGGGCGGCGCGGTCTGGCCGGCCTACGCGCGCCGGCGCGCCGAGCGCGCCCGGCCCGGCCTGATCGAAGCGGAGCTTCCCGACGCGCTCGCGACCATGGCCGCGGTGCTGCGGGCCGGACACAGCCTGCCCCAAGCGCTTCTCGCGGCCCGCGACGCCGCGCGCCCGCCCCTTCGAGGGGTGCTTCACGAGGCCGTCCGGCGGCAGGAGGTCGGCGGATCACTCGACGAGGCGATCGAGGCACTGCAGGCCGGCTGCCCTGCCGGGGCGGGGCGCCTGGTGGGGCTCGCTCTGCGTGTCGGTCGCGTCTCCTCCGGGGAGATTGCGCGCGTGCTCGAGGGAGTGGCGGCGACTCTCGTCGATCGGGCCCGCACGGCCGCGGAGCGCCGCGCCGCGACCGCCGAGGCGCGCTTGTCGGCCGCGGTGGTGGCGGGAATGCCGCCGGTGTTCTTCCTCCTCGTCGGGGCGCGCTCGAGCGAGGTGACGGCGGTTCTGTTCGGCACTCCGGCGGGGTGGGCGGCGCTTGGGCTCGGGGTCGCGCTCGAGGTGGTGGGGATCCTGTGGGTGCGGCGGCTCGTGGGGGAGCGATGAGCCTGCGCGCGGCGACCCGCGCGCGCCGGCCGCGGGCGGGGCGCGCGCGCCTCTCCCGGCCACGCGCGCGCCTCTCCCGGCCACGCGCGCGGCTCTCTTGGCCCCGCGCGCTGCGCGATCGGGCCACCGCGCGGGCCGAGCCGGGGCGCGAGGCGGACCTGCTCGCCCGCTGCGGCAGGCAGGCGGCGCTCGGGCTCGTGGCCGGGGCCGCGCTCCTTCCGGGGCGCGCGGTCGTGGCGGCGGTCGCCGGGGCCGCGCTCGGCTGGAGGCTCGCCGAGGAGGGCGCGCGCCGGGCGGCCGAGCGGGAGGCCCGGGCAACGGACCGCGCGCTCGCCGATGTGCTCGACCTGATGGTGGCCTGTGTGCTCGCCGGGATGAGCCCGGAGCGCGCGCTGCGTCTGATCGCCCCCGCCGAGGAGGGGCGTCTCGGCGAGGCGATCCGCGCCGCGGTCGGGACGCTCGACCTCGGCGCGCCCCGCGCGGAGGCGTACGCGATCCTCGCCGAGCGTGCCGGCGG
The DNA here is from genome assembly GCA_016208485.1 of Acidobacteriota bacterium. Classification (GTDB taxonomy): domain Bacteria; phylum Actinomycetota; class AC-67; order AC-67; family AC-67; genus JACQXY01. The sequence goes on from JACQXY010000019.1 coordinate 78,106, forward strand.
GCGGGAGGCGGCGCGCCTGGCCGCCTGCCTCGAGCGCGCGGAGCGTTTCGGGACCCCGGTGTCGCGGGCGCTCGGGTCTCATGCGCGGGACGTGCGCGCGCGGGCGCGCGCCGAGGCCGAGGCCGAGGCCCGCACCGCGCCGGTCCGCCTGCTCTTCCCGCTCGGGCTCTGCTTCCTGCCGGCGTTCGTGCTTCTCACGATCGTTCCCCTGGTGCTGTCGGCGATCCGCTCGCTCCGGGGGATCTGACATGCCCGCGAGAGGAGGTGGTTGATGATGAGGGTCTTTCGGAGGGTGCTGTCTCGCCTGTGGGGCGAGCCCGGCCAGGCGACGGCCGAGTACACGCTCGTCACGCTGGTTGCGGCGACGATGGCACTCCTGCTGCTGAACTGGATCAAGGGCGGCGCGGTGACGAGCTTCTTCCAGACGATCTTCGACAAGGTCGTGGCGCTGTTCGCCTAGAACTCGCGAGTCGCCGCTCGGCGTCGCGCCGGGTGCGGCCGCTGTGTTCGCCGGCGGGCGGGGAGGGCACCCGCTCTCCCCGCCCGCTCCCCCTCCGCGGAGCGGGGCCGGTTGGACCTGCCGCGCGCTCCGGATCGCTTCGTTCCGGAGCAGATTCGCGAGAACGGGTTCGGGGTGCTCCCGCTGCAGCTCGCGCACGCGCACGCGCTCGCGGTCGCGGCGCTCCCGGACCGTCACCGGGACCCCTTCGATCGGCTGCTGGTGGCCCAGTGGATGGTCGAGCGAGCTCCGATCGTGACGTCGGACCGCGCGCTCGCCGGCTACCCGATCAAGATCGTCTGGTAGGGCCGCCCCGGGGCCCGCGCGGGCACGGAGTCCCCCCGCGCGCGGGCCGTTCGGCATTTGGCCATCGGGTTGGTCACCTCTCTACAATCCATGATGGACCGACCGTTTGAGGTCCCACACGGGCCAGGAGGTTCGTCATGGCGGCCGAGAAGAAGGACACGCTGACGGTCACGGACAACCGGACCGGCAAGGCGTACGAGATCCCGATCAAGGACGGCGCGATCCCCGCGCCGGACCTCCGCAAGATCAAGGTTTCCGAGGACGACTTCGGGCTGATGTCCTACGACCCGGCGTTCCTCAACACGGCGAGCTGCCGCAGCGCCGTCACCTTCATCGACGGGGACCGCGGCATCCTGCGGTACCGCGGCTATCCGATCCAGGAGCTGGCCGAGCGCTCGAGCTTCCTCGAGGTGGCCTACCTCCTGCTCGAGGGCGAGCTTCCGGACAAGGTGGCCCTCGAGAGCTGGGTGGAGCAGATCACGCTCCGCACGTTCATCCACGAGAACATCAAGAAGTTCATCGACGGGTTCCACCACGACGCCCACCCGATGGGCATCCTCGTCGGCACAGTCGGCGCGCTCTCCACCTTCTATCCGGACGCGAAGAAGATCGACGACGAGTCGTCTCGCCACCTGCAGATGGTCCGGCTGATCGCGAAGATGCCGACGCTTGCCGCCTTCGCCTACCGGCACGCGATGGGGCTCCCGTACGCCTACCCTGACAACGACCTGGCGTACGCGGAGAATTTCCTCAACATGATGTGGAAGACGACCGAGCTGAAGTACAAGCCGGACCCCGCGCTCTCCCACGCGCTCGACGTGCTGTTCATCCTGCACGCCGACCACGAGCAGAACTGCTCGACGAGCACGATGCGGGTGGTCGGCAGCGCCCGGTCGGACCCGTTCTCCGCCACGGCGGCGGCGACGGCGGCGCTCTACGGGCCGCTGCACGGCGGGGCGAACGAGATGGTCCTGCGGATGCTGAGCGAGATCGGCTCGGTCGACAACATCCCCGGCTACATCGAGCGCGTGAAGAAGGGGGATTTCCGCCTGATGGGGTTCGGCCACCGGGTCTACAAGAACTACGACCCGCGCGCGAAGATCATCAAGCAGGTCGCCGAGGAGGTGTTCTCGGTCACCGGACGGAACCCGATGCTGGACATCGCCCTCGAGCTGGAGCGGATCGCGCTGGAGGATGACTACTTCGTCAGCCACAAGCTCTACCCGAACGTGGACTTCTACTCGGGGATCATCTACCAGGCGATGGGTTTCCCGGTGGCGCTCTTCCCCGTGCTGTTCGCGATCGGGAGGATGCCGGGGTGGCTCGCGCAGTGGGAGGAAGGCCTGCTCGACCCCGAGCAGAAGATCTCCCGGCCGCGCCAGGTCTACGCCGGATCGCCGGAGCGCCACTTGAACGGGGCTTGAGAGGGGCTCGGAGCAGAAGGTGTTGCAAGAGCGCTAGCATCGCGCTAGCGTGCGGTTATGAGCACGCTGCATGTCCGGAACGTTCCCGCCGAGATCTACGAGGATCTCCGCCGAGTCGCCGCGTCTCGCCGCACGTCGATCTCGGCTGAGGCCATACGGATCCTCCGCCGGGCGATGAGGGTCGATCGGGCGGGCGTTCGTGAGCTGCTCGACGAGGTCGATGCCGACCGACCGGTCGCGCGCCGGGGGGCTCCCTCCGCTGCCAGCCTGATTCGCGAGGATCGGGACGCTCGTTGAGAGCGCGGCCGGCAGCCCTCGCCGGGCCGGCCGTCGTCGATGCGTCGGTGGTCGTCGAGTTCCTCGTCCGCCTGGCTCTCACCGAGCAGGCACGTGCCCTGTTCGCGCGAGTGGCCGGCGAGGACCCCGTGGAGCTCTGGGCTCCCGATCTCGTCTATGCCGAGTGCGCGTCGGCGCTGCGGAAGCTCGTGGCCCGCAAACACCTCGGCGCCGAGGATGGTCGCCGGGCGGTCGCGCGTCTGGGCAGGCTCCCGATCGCGGCGGTGGGCACTTCGGCCCTATTGGATGAGGTCTGGGACCTGCGCGGCCACGTGACTCCCTACGACGCGTGCTACGTCGTGCTCGCCCGGCGGCTCGAGGCGCCGCTCGTGACGGCCGACTCCCGCCTGGCCCGGACCCTCGCTCGTCTCGGCGACGCGGTCCTCCCGCTCGAGGAGATCGGCGCCGCCGGCAGGCCTCGGCAGGGGGGGTAGCCTTCCGCGCCCGCGCTTTGTCCCCGGCGCTCCGGCGTGGATAGACTCCCCGCCGATGAGAGACCGCGTTGCCGTCATCGGGGTCGGGCACTCCGGTTTCGCGCCTATCACGGCCGGCCTTTCCTATAAGGAGCTGAGCTTCGAAGCCGCGCTGCGGGCTTACTCCGACGCCGGCGTGAATCCGCGCAAGGACGTGGACTCCTTCGTCTGCGTCTCCGAGGACCTCCTCGAGGGCACGAGCATCTTCGATGAGTACGTCCCCGACCAGATCGGGGCCGCGCTCCGACCGGTCCAGACGATCTCGGCCGACGGGCTCTTCGCCGTCGCGACCGCGGTGATGCTGATCCGCTCCGGGATCGCCGGGGTGGTCGCGATCGAGGGCCACAGCAAGGCGTCGGACATCCAGAGCCCCGGCGCGATCCACCAGTTCGCGCTCGATCCCGTCTACAACCGGCCGCTCGGGATCTCGGCGCTCGCGGTCGCCGGCCTCGAGATGAACCACTACTTGTCGGCGACCGGCGCGACGGCCGAGGAGTGCGCGGAGGTTGCGGCGGCGAACCGGCGCGCGGCGCTTCTGAACCCGATCGCGGCCTACCCGAGCGAGATCGCCGCCGCCGACGTGGCCGCCTCGGAGCCGCTCTGGTTTCCGCTTCGGAGCCTCGACGTCGCGGCGCCGGCCGACGGCTGCGTGGTGCTCGTGCTGGCGAACGAGGAGCGCGCGCGGGATCTCTCCGACGAACCCGTGTGGATCGCCGGCGTCGGCTGGTCCTCGGGGAGCCCGACGATTGAGAGCCGCGAGTGGGGCCGCGCCGAAGAGGTCCAGGCGGCCGCAGGTCGCGCCTACCGGATGGCAGGCATCGCGCGTCCCGACTCGGTCGTCGACCTCGCCGAGGTCGACGACACGTACACCTACCGCGAGCTGATGCACCTCGAGGCGCTCGGGCTCGCTCCGGAGGGCGGCGCCGGGGAGATGCTCGCCGGCGGCGCGTTCGGCCCGGACGGGGACGTGCCGGTGAACCAGTCGGGCGGCTCGCTCGGCCAGGGGTACCTGTTCGAGGCGAACGGGCTCGCGCGCACGATGGAGTGTGTGCTGCAGCTCCGGGGGACGGCCGGCGCGCGTCAAGTGGAGGATGCCGGCGTCGCGCTGGCGCAGTCGTGGCGCGGGGTCCCGACGACCTCGGCCGCGGTCGCGGTGTTCGCCTCCGACGAGGCGGTGCGGGCGTGAGCGGCGTGAGGGGGGACGCGTAGTGGGTCAGAAGGTCGCGGTCATCGGCGCCGGCATGACGAAGTTCACGCGCCGCGCGCAGGAGACCGGCAAGGAGCTGTCGTGGGAGGCCGCGAAGGCCGCTCTGGACTCCTGCGAGCTGACCCTCGACGACGTCCAGGCGGTCTGCATGGGAACCGCCCCGGACGCCTTCGACGGGGTCCACATGAAGGGCGAGTACCTGTCCGACGGCGCCGGCGGGTTCGGCAAGCCGTACATGCGGAGCTACGTCGGCGGCGGCACGGGGGTCTTCGGCGCGATCCAGGGCTGGTACACGGTCGCCTCCGGCATGTTCGACGTCGCGCTGGTCGTGTGCGAGGAGAAGATGTCCTCGACCCAGCCGCACCCGCAGGGCGCGTTCCTCACGATCTTCGACAACATTCTCGAGCGGCCGCTCGGGCCGAACCTGCTGTGGATCTTCGCGCTCGAGATGAACCGCTACATGACCGTCCACGGCATCGACAAGCGCGACATCGCCGCGGTGTCGGTGAAGAACAAGCACAACGCCGTCGACCATCCCTCGGCCCTGCTCGGGATGGGCGGCATCACCGTGGACGACGTTCTGGCTTCCGAGGTGCTCGCCTGGCCGGTGCAGCGCCTCGATGTCTCACCGGTGACCGACGGGGCCGTCGCGGTCGTGCTCGCCGCGGAGCACGTCGCCAAGCGTCTCACCGATAAGCCGGTCTGGATCGAGGGAGTCGGCTGGCACCTCGACAGCTCGTACTGGACGAACCGCGATCTCTACTACCCCGACTACGTCGAGTACGCCGCGCGGATGGCCTACGACATGGCCGGCATCAAGGAGCCTCGGAAGGAGATCCACATCGCCGAGCCGTACGACCCCTTCGACTACAAGGAGCTGCACCACCTCGAGGGGCTCCTGCTGTTCGACAAGGGCAAGGCGCCCGAGGCGATGCGCGACGGAGTGCTCTACCGCGACGGGGACCTGCCGTCCTGCCCCTCGGGCGGGCTGCTCGGCGTCGGCAACCCGATCGCCGCGGCCGGCCTGATGAAGATCGCCGAGCTGTTCTGGCAGCTTCGCGGGGACGCCGGCGCGCGCCAGGTGCCGGGAAGCCCGAAGCGCGGCGTCGCGCAAGCGTGGGGGGACCTGATGCAGGTCGGCACCGTGGTGGTGATGGGCCGATGAGCCCGAAGCGCCCCGCCCGCGCGCCGGCCTCGAACGGGTCGCGCCCGCGCGCCGGAGCGGCTCCGCGCCGACGCCCGTCCGTTCCGACTCCGCCTTTCACGGCCCGCGGGCGCTCGCTGTCCGATGCCGAGTTCCGAACGGCGGTCGGCGCGGTGGATGCCGGGGTCGACGCGCGCTACGCGTGGGACACGGGGATCGCCGTCGGCGGATACCTGCGCGGTTTGCGCGACGGGAAGATCCTCGCGCGCGAGTGCCGGCGCTGCCGGCGGATCCTCGTCCCGCCCAGGATGTTCTGCGAGCAGTGCTTCCGGCCGACCGATGGGTGGACCGAGGTGCGTGACACCGGGCGCGTGAACACGTTCTCGATTTGCTACGTGCGCTGGGACATGGAGCGCCTCGAGGTGCCGGAGATCCCCGCGGTGATCGAGATCGACGGCGCGTCGGCCGGCGTCGGCATCATGCACAAGCTCGGCGAGGTGCGCCCGGAGGACGTGCGCATCGGAATGGCGGTCGAGGCGGTCTGGAAGCCGCCGGCCGAGCGCGAGGGCTCGATCCTCGACATCCGCTACTTCCGGCCGCGCGACGCGGCCGAGCGCGCGGGGCGCACGGCGGCGGGGCGCGCGGCGCGGGCCGGCGCGCGGAAGGCGTCAGGCGCGCGGAAGGCGTCAGGCGCGGCGAAGACCCGGCGCGGAAAGGCGCGATAGATGCTCGAAAAGCTGGTCGACCCGAAGGACGTCATCCGCTGGAAGGGCGAGATCCCGGTCGGCTTCCGCTATACCCCGGGAGTCGCGGGGGAGGTCTTCTTTCGCGAGCTGCGCGACCGCGGCCGGCTCGCCGCCTCGCGGTGCGACGCCTGCGAGATCACCTACTGCCCGCCGCGTCTCTTCTGCGAGCGCTGCTTCGCCGAGCTGAAGGCCGCGGGGACGGTCGGGCCGCGCGGCACGCTCGAATCCTGGTCGGCCGGCCGGGTCGGGGTCGAGGGCGAGCCGCTACCGGAGCCCGTCACCGTCGGCATCGTGCGGCTCGAAGGCGCCGACACCGTCCTGCTCCACTTCCTCACCGGCTACGGCAAGCGGTCTCCCGCGATCGGCGACCGGGTCGAGGTCGTGCTGAAGCCGAGGGCGCGCCGCTCGGGCTCGATCCTGGACATCGAAGGCTTCCGGCCGCTGTAGCGGGGCGCCCGGCGCCGGGGTTAGGCGCGCGCCGGCTTCTCGATGACCGTGAGCGCGAGAAGGAGCAGCAGCGTCGATCACATCACCACGATGGGCCGGCGCGGGTCAGAGAAGTTCGCTGAGTTCCTTCGGCTTGACCGCCGGCAGCCTGCCGCTCACGAGGCGCGAACGACGACGTGGTCTCGCTCGCCGATCGGTACGTCCCAGCCGCGGTGCCGCATCGTTGCGAGGTAACCTTCAATCGCGTCTTTGGCCATCGCCAACGCCTCGTCCCGTGTCTCGCCTTCCGTGACGACGTCGGGCAACTCGGGAACGGAGACGGTGAAACCGCCCTCGGGTTGAGGGACCAAGACGACTTCGTAGTCGCGCTCCTCGGCCATCGGCAATCATCCCCTCCGCTCCGGCGCCTCCCACTATGTCATGCCGAAGGAGCGGCTCAGGTCCCGAACGCCCGGCGCCCGAGTGGGCCAATGCGGTTTCGGTCGGGCAGGCTTCGGGTGGGAGTCAGCCTGCGCGCTCGCGCAGCCACCGCTCGAGGGATTGCTGGGATTCGGTTGACGGGCGCCCGGACAAGAGACCCTCGACGCTGATGTCCTCATCGAGGAGGGGCCAGTGGATGCCCTCACCGCGGCCGATCAACCGGAAGTCGGCCCGTTCCTGGGCGGTGCCGTGCGCCAGCCGCGGGTACCACGCGAGCGGCACGGAGACGGTGCGCCCGTCCACGAGGTCGACAACGAGGGAATCCTCCGTCACGGAAACCGTCTTGGCCGAAGCCATTCTGCGATCGTAGCGCAGCCGTGTGACACTGTGATGGTCCGGTTGACGACCATCGCCGCACGGCAGCGTCGGCGTCCGCCCCGCCGCTCGCCCCGACCGCGCGCATCGGGAAGATTCCGATTCTCCTCTCGATCCGGTCGCCGGGTCTTCGCCGTCGTCCCGCGCGCTCTAGGATCGCTCTCCCATGGGTTGTTCGCGACGCGAGCGCGGCTCGGCCACCGTCGAGCTTGCCGCCGTGCTGCCGGTCGCGGCGATCGCGATGCTGCTCGTCGTGCAGGTCGGCCTGGTCGTCGGGGCTCAGCTCGTGGTGCTGCACGCCGCGCGCGAGGGCGCGCGCGAGGCGGCGGTTTCGAACGATGCCTCGCGCGCGCGGGAGGCGGCGCTGCGCGCCGGGCGGCTGGACGCGGAGCGGGCCGAGGTGCTGGTCTCACCCGACGAGCGTCACGTCGGCACGCCCGTGTCGGTCACGGTGCGCTACCGGGTGCCGATCGCGGTGCCCTTCCTCGCGCGGTTCGTGGCGGACGACCTGCGGCTCTCGGCGACGGTGACCATGCGCACGGAGCGCGAGGAGCCCGCCGGTGGGTGACGTCCCACGCGGCTCCCGGAACGCCGAGCGCGGCTCGGTCTCGGTCGCGCTCGCGGCCGGGTCTCTCGCGATGTGCCTCGGCGCGATGGCGGTGGCCGATCTCGGCTCGATGTTCGTGGCGCGCGCCCGCGCGCAGGCCGCGGCCGAGGCGGCCGCTCTCGCCGCCGTCGTGCAGCAGGCGCCGGTGCTCGGACAGGGGAGCGATCCCGAAGGGGCGGCGCGCGCGGAGGCCGAGCGCAACGGGGCGACGCTGCTGCGCTGCGAGTGCGAGGTCGGGCGCTCCGACGCCGTCGTCGAGGTCTCGGTCGAGCCGCGCCTGCTCATCGTCGCGGCCTGGCGGGGGCGGCCGGCGCGCGCCGCGGCGCGCGCGGAGCTGGACCCCGACGTGCTGAGCTACCGCCAGGACGGGTAGCCTTGGGTCGATGGCCATCCCCCGCAGGGCTCTCCGGCTGTCGCCGGCGGAGCTGGACGAGTTGCTCGCCGCCGAACGGACGGTGCGCGCGGCTACGGTCTCCCCGGACGGGATGCCCCACGTCGCGCCGCTCTGGTTCGTGTGGCACGCCGGCGCGATCTGGGTGAACAGCCTGATCCGCAGCCGGCGCACGCGTGACGTCGGGGCCGGCTCGCCGGTCGCGCTGTGCGTGGACTCCGGCGAGCACTACGGGGAGCTTCGCGGCGCCGTGCTCTACGGGCGGTTCGAGGAGGCGGCGGGCGATCCCTATCTTCCCGGCGCGCAGGCGGTGTTCGCCGCGCGGTACTGGGGCGGCGCGGAGGTGCCCGCCCTGCGAAGCCACGCCTGGGTGAAGCTCGTCCCGGGTCGCATCGTGAGCTGGGATTTCGGCAAGATCGCCGCGGACCGCCGTCTGGAAGCGTCGCGCCCCGCGGAGGGGAGCCCGGGCAAGCCGTAGAGTCACTTCCGGCTGGTTTCGATCGTTTCTCTGGGCAGGAGGGGCAGACCACCGTGCGCCGCGGCCGGGCGCATGGTACATGTCAAGCCATGGCATCCATGCGGCGGAAGCGCATCGAACACGTGATCGTGGTCCCGCCCGCGCGCCCGGTGGCGGTCGGCGCGCGCGCGGCAGGCATACCCGTCCGGGAGGGGGCCGCGGCGCACCTGCCCGTTCCCGTCGCCGGCGCGCCGTCGGGGAGGCAACCGGACGAGGGGCCGGTCGCGCGCGCAGCAGGGACGGCGAGCTTCCTCCTGGACGCGCTCCGCCGCCGCCGCGGCGGGCGGGTCTTCCTGTGGGGGCTGGTTGCGGCGCTCGCGCTGAGCGGCTCGGGGCTGCTGCTGTACCCCTTCTACACGCACTGGCAGGCGCGCCGGATCCAGGGTGGGCTCGAGAAGCAGTTCGACACCGCGGGACGGGGGACCGGGGTCGATGCCGGCGTGGCGCGGATCAACTGGGAGCGCGACCTGGCGGCCGGCAAGGCTCTCACGCGCATCCGGATCCCGAGGCTCCGGGTGAGCGTGATCGTCGTGGAAGGCGTGAGCTGGCAGGCGCTCAAGGCCGGCGCCGGGCACTACCCGGGGACGGCCCTGCCCGGCGAGCCGGGAAACGTCGCGATCGCCGGGCACCGGACCGGTTTCGGCCAGCCTTTCCGGCACCTCGAGCGCATGCGCCCCGGGGACCGCGTGATCTTGGAGACGCCCTTCGGCGTGTACACCTACGAGGTGGTGCCTCCGTTCGAATCCCACGGGAACCCCTGGCTGACGGGGGCGAAAGACTTCGGCGTCATCCAGCCGACGGTGGAGCCGTCGCTCACCCTCACGACCTGCGATCCGCCGGGGACCTCGCGCAACCGATTGATCGTGCGCGCGCGGCTCATCCAGTCGAGGTCGCGCGCCTGACGGCCTGGTGTCCTGCGGACCTATGGTGATGTCGAATCGGCGGGTTGTCTGACATGTCAGACGCGGGCGGCGGGACGACCGGCGGCTCGCGGGCGATGGTCGGGCGCCCCCGCGGGTCACGCGCCCAGGTAGGCCTCTTTGATCCGCGGGTTCTCGAGCAGCTCGCGCCCGGTACCCTCGAGCGTGATCGTGCCGTTCTCGAGCACGTAGGCGCGGTCGGCGATCTCGAGGGCCTGGAACGCCATCTGCTCGACGAGCAGGATCGTCCGGCCTTCCTCGTGGAGCTGGCGGACGATGTCGAAGATCTGCTTCACGATGAGCGGCGCGAGCCCCATGGACGGCTCGTCGAACAGGATCACCTTGGGGCGCGACATGAGCGCGCGCGCAACTGCGAGCATCTGCTGCTCGCCCCCCGACAGGAGGCCGCCCGGCTGCATGCGGCGCTCTCCGAGGATCGGGAACCGGCGGCACTGCTCGTCGATGTCCTTGTCGACCTCGGAGTCCTTGCGTCCGAACGCCCCGAGCAGGAGGTTGTCCCGCACGCTCTGGTTGGGGAAGATCTTCCGTCCCTCGGGGACGTGCGCGACGCCGAGGCGCGCGATCCGGTGCGCCGGCCAGCTCTCGACCCGGTTGCCGAGGATGGTCACCTTGCCGCGCACGGACTTGAGCAGCTCGCTCACCCCGGAAACGGTCTTGAGCGTTGTCGTCTTGCCGGCGCCGTTCGAGCCGATGATCGCGACGACCTCGCCCTCGCGCACCTCGAAGTTGATGCCCTTCAGCACCTGCACGGCGCCGTAGAAGACCCGCAGATCCTCGACCTTGATGATTGTGTCGCCGGCCGGTGGCGGACGGGGAGCGCGCTCGGCGACCTCGCGTCGGGGGGCGACGCCCGGGGACCGGGGGCCTCGGACGGGGACCGCGCGCCTTCGCTGCTCGGGCACTCTCGCTCCTCTCAGGCCGTCGCCTCGGCGAACTCCGCGCCGAGGTACGCCTCGACCACCCGCTGGTCGGCCTGAACCTCGGCCGGGGTGCCGTCGGCGATCTTGCGGCCGTAGTCGAGCACCGAGATCCGGTCCGACACTCCCATGACGAGGTCCATGTGGTGCTCGATCAGGAACACCGTGATCCCGGTTTCCTTGATGCGCTGGATGAGCCCCATGAGATCGTGCACCTCGGCCGGGTTGAGGCCGGCCGCCGGCTCGTCGAGGATGAGCAGGATCGGGTCGAGCGCTAGCGCGCGCGCGATCTCCAGGTAGCGCTGCGGCCCGTAGGGGAGCTGGCCGGCGAGCAGGCCGGCGTAGCGGTCCAGGCCGACGAACTGGAGCAGGCCGAGCGCGCGCGTGCGGATCTCAGCCTCCTCGCGGCGCGCGAGCGGGGTGCGCACCATGTTGCCGAGGAAGCCGGCGAGCGCGCGCACGTGCAGCCCTACCTCGACGTTCTGCAGCACCGTCATGCGCCGCCAGAGCTGGAGGTTCTGGAACGTGCGGCCCATGCCGCGCTCGACGGTCACGAACGCAGGCTTGCCGTCGATGCGCTCGCCGGCGAAGCTCACCTCGCCCTCCTCCGGCTGGTAGACGCCGGTGACGACGTTGATGAACGTGGTCTTGCCCGAGCCGTTCGGCCCGATCAGGGAGTGGACGGTGCCCTTGCGAACCTGGATCGAGACCTTGTCGTTCGCGCGCAGCCCGCCGAAGATCTTCGACATCTCGCGGGTCTCGAGCACGATCTCGCCGGCGCGCGCGGCTTCGGCGCGCGGGCGCGGGAGCACGAGCGGCTCGGGGAGGCGCGGCAGGACCACCTCCTCGATCTTGCCCTTCTGACGGCGGGCGCGCCGGCGCTCCATCCGGTCCTTGAACACCCCCACCTGCCCGCTCGGGGCCGTGTAGACGGTGACGAGGGCGAGCAGGGCGAGGATGACGGTCTGGAGCTTCAGCAGGCCACTCGTGAGCGTTCGGATGATCTGGATCGTGACCGAGCCGAGGATCGGGCCGGCAAGCGTGCCGGTGCCTCCGACGATCATCATCACGACGTAGGTGAACGAGTCGCGGATGTGCACGGCAGGGACCTGCTCGGGAGAGATGTAAGCGACAACGAGCGTGGACAGCGCCCCGGCGAGCGACGCGTACGCGGCGCTGATCATGAAGGCCCCGACCTTCACCCGGTAGACCCGCACGCCGGAGGACTTCGCGGCGATCTCGCTCTCGCGGATCGCCATCATCGCGCGGCCCCACCGGGACTTCACGAGGTTGCGCGCGAGGAAGATGAGCGCGCCGAAGAGCACGACGGTGAACACGTAGAAGTCCACGTCGGTGACGGCGCGACCGGTGAATGGGAACGTGAGGGGGTGCACCGGTGGGCGAGCGGGGTTGCCGACCGGCGTGGTGACGTCGGATATCCCCTGGAGGCCGTTGAAGATCCCCCTGAACAGCTCGCTCGCGAAGATGCGGAAGAAGATCGGCACGAACGCGAGGGTGACGATCGCGAGGTAGGCGCCCTTCACCCTCAGGGCCGGCAGGCCGAGGAGCGCGCCGACTCCCATCCCGATCAGGACGGCGAGGACCATCGCGAGCCAGGGGTTCCCGAGCAGGCCCCCGAAGCGCGTGGTCATGACCGCGGCGGTGTAGCCGCCGACGAGCACAAAGATCTTCTGGCCGAGGGAAAGCTGTCCGGTGTAGCCGGCGACGAGGTTCAGTCCCGTCACGACGATCGCCGCCCACAGGATTACCTGAACGTCCCGGAAGCGGGAGGCGTCGAAGCCCGGCAGCACGTACGGCCAGGCGAGGAGGAGCACGAGGAGCGCCGTGAAGGCGATCCCCGCGGGGCTTGCGATCGCGCGCCAGCGCGCCTCGGGGCGCAGGGCCGCCGCTTGGGCCTCGTCGGCCGAGGGGTCGCGCGGCTTGCCGGCCTCGCGCGGGTCGACCAGGCGCCGGGCCACCGACGTCTGGCCGGTGCGCTGGATCCGCGCCCAGGCCCTCCGCGCTCGCCGCCGGTCGCGCTCGCGCGCGGCCTGCCGGCTCGCTTCGCGCAACATGTCGAGGAGGCTCACGCGCTCACACTTTCTCGATCAGGGCCTCACCGAGGATGCCGGTGGGCCGAAGGACGAGGATGAGGATCAGGGCGACGAACACGGCGGCCTCCGCCCACTCGCCGGCCCCGTAGGCGCGCGCGAGCTGCTCGACGACGCCGATCGTGAGGCCGCCGACGAGCGCCCCGCGCGTCGAGCCGATGCCCCCCACGACGGCCGCCACGAAGGACTTGAGTCCGATCAGCGTTCCCATGTTGGAGGAGACGAAGATCAGCGGCCCGAGCAGCCAGCCGCCGATCCCGGCGAGCACGCCGGCGAGCCCGAACGAGTACAGGACCATGGCCGTGGTGTTGATCCCCAAGAGGCTCGCGGTCGCCTTGTCGTGCGCCGTCGCCCGTAGCGCGCGGCCGAGCTGGGTCCGGTCGTGCAGGATCTCCAGCCCGAGCGCCAGGCCGACCCCGACGATGAGGACGACGTATTGCTTCGGCTCGATGTCGAGGATGGTCGTGCGGCCGAACACCGAGCGGAACGGTGTCGGCACCCGGTGCTGGTCCTCCCCGACGACGATCCGGAATCCCTCGACGAGCATCAGAGACATCGCGAGGGTCGTGAGGATCCAGCCGATATTGGTGTTCGGGTCGAACTTCCCGAGAGGGGCGAGCGCGAGCAGGTAGACGACGAGCCCGGTCACCATCGCCCCGGCCGCGGCCATGATCAGGGCGACCGGCCACGGGAGGCCCAGGGTGACGGCGGTCCCGAAGTAGATGAACGACCCGACCATCAGGATCTCGCCCTGCGCGAAGTTGATGGTCCGAGTGGTCATGTAGATGATCGAGAACGCGAGCGCGATGAGCACGTACACGCCCCCGTTCGTGAGGCCCGTGATCACCGACTGCAGCAGACGTGCCATCCCATCCCCCGTCAGTGGATCTTGCACTCGTTCGTCAGGCGGAACCCGTACGGCGACTTCGGGTCGGGCCGCTTCGTGCACTGGGTGCCGTAGCCGCCCTTCAGCATGATGTCCCCGAACAGCTTCGGGTGCTTGCGCAGCAGGCCCTCCATGTTGAAGCGGGTGAACTGGGTGGGTCCGATGTATCCCGGAGCGAGGAACTCCCGGAACTCGGTCCCGAGCTCGTACGGAGGGCTCGTGCGGGCGGCCTTGCCGCGCTCGAGCGTGATCCCCACCATGTCGTCCTTCTCGATCGAGATGTGGCGGTCCTTCGTGAAGGAGTGAGGCGTGATCGAGGAGAAGTTCATGCCCTTCATCGTCTCGAGCGCGTTGATGACCCGGGCCGGCTCGGTCCCCTTGGCCTCCTCGAACGCTTTGGCGAACAGGAAGACCGCGTCGGCGGGGTTGTTCTCCCCGCCGGTCGGGGCGACCCCGAAGCGCTTCTTGAACGCATCCACCCCGGCCCGGAACTGGGGGATGTAGCCGAGCCCGCCGAGGTACCAGTAGCTCATGGTCCCGGTGCGCGCGGCGTCCCCGGCGAGGATCGCGAAGGTGCGCTCGGCGGCGCCGCCCTCGAAGCCGATGATCTGAGGTCTCCACGGCGAGGCCCGCAGCGCGTTCGGCCGATCAACGTACACCGCGTCCAGGCGCTTGAGGTTCTCCAGGGCGTGGGCGGTGTCCCCGGCGATCCCCCACACCAGGAGCACCTGGCTCTTCGTGCCCCGCAGGCGGGTGAGCTGGGCGCTCATGTCCACGTCCCCGACGTTGTACTGCTCGGCCCCGGAGAGGTCCATGCCCTCCCGCGCGAGCGTCTCCCCGATGAGGCGCTTGCCCTGCGCGCCGACCGCGGTGTTGTCGCCGAGGTAGGCGAATCGCCGGTAGCCCCGGTCGCGGATCGCGTACTCCTGGAGCGACAGCTCGATCCCCCATGAGTCGGGGGGGAACATCTGGAAGAGCTGGCGGTAGTCGGTCTTCGGCCAGAGCTGGCCGACCGAGTAGAGGTCGCCGTAGGCCGCGATCGAAGGGATGTTGAACTGCTGCACGAGCTTCTTGCAAGCGTAGATGTCGTCGTAGAGGCCGGCGAAGATCAGGCCCTTGATGTCGTAGCGGGTGATCATCTCCTGCACGGCGGAGACCGCGACCTGGGCGGAGAGGTTGTCGTCGCGCTTGATCAGGTTGATCTTCTTCCCGCCGAGGATGCCGCCGGCGGTCTGCGCCTGGTAGACATCGAACCGCGGGAAGCCCTCGGGGGTGAACGCGTTTGCCCCCGGCAGGCCGTGCCGGTTGATCTGCTCCCTCGCGAGGTCGCCGCCGTGGTCGACGAGCTTGCCGACGAAGGCGCCGACCCCGGAGTAGATCGAGATCACGCCGATGTTGATCGCGGCACTGCCTCCGGCGCCGCCCTCTACGTCGAATCCCGGGCGCCCGGACCTCGAGAGCGCCGTGCGCCCGCAGGAGGCGAGGAAGGCCGGATAGAGCCAGGCGCTCGCGGCCGCTCCCGCGCCGAGCTTGCGCGCGAGGTCGAGGAAGCGGCGCCGGTTGATCGGGGTGTCCCACCCCTGCTCGGTCCGCTCCTCCATCTCCTCGTCGTGCCGGCGACGCTTCCACGCCGCGCCGGGTCGCGTCGAGGGGAGTTCGAATGAAGGGATCGGATCGAGTGGCTCTTCGCCCATCCGGCTCACCTCCTGCCTTTGGTCGCCGGGGCCGGAGACGCGGTCGCCGCTCTCATCTGGCCGTACAGGTCCTCCATCTGGCCGGCCAGGTCTCCGAGCGGGTTCGCGACCGGGGGTGTTCGCTCCTCGATCTGCGGCGGGGCGACCGGGATGCCCGACAGGTCGCGCAGCTCGACGCTCCCGAACGGCCCCCCGGGGCGCCCGGCGATCCGGAGAGATCCCCAGCTCAGCGTGACGAGCACGCCGGCGACGAGCGCCGCGCGCCGACGCACAACCGGGTCGGCCATCCGGTGGGCCGGGCTCACGACGGCTCCTCCGCGCGCACGACGATTCGGTCCGGGCCGCCCCAGCGCCGGGCGCTGGCGAAGAGCACGAGGGCCCGGGATTCGGATTGCGGGGCGAGATCGAGCCGGTCCGCCGGCACGACGTCCACCGAGGAAACGACGAAGGAGACCGCGCCGGCGAGGGTCTGCATCTCGATCCGGTCGCCCGGCGAGAGCCGGTCGAGATCGGCGAAGAAGCCTCCGAAGCCCAGGCGGTTCGCCGAGATCACGGCCACGCCTTGAGATCCCGGCAGGGGAGTCCCGCCGAGGTGGGCGGGTCCGCGGCGCATGAGCGCGGGGGTGGCTCCCTCCACGACGATGGCGTCGAGCCCGATTGCCGGGACGACGATCCGCGCCACCGGACGTCCGGCCACCGTCGCGCGCTCGGCAAGCGCGACCGGATCGAGAGCGCCGCCCGAGACCACTTGCGCCCAGTCGCGCTCCAGCCAGCGCTGCGCGAGCGAGGCCTGGACGTTGCCGGCGACGAACGCGACGAGGAGCGCGGCCGGCAGGACGGCCGGCGCGAGCCACCGGGGCGGGAGGCGGCGCCGGCGCGGCGCGCGCAGCACGACGGCGGAGGCGCTCACTCGCTTCCCTCCTCGATCTCGGCGAGCAAGTCCTCGCGGCGGCGAACCCACCACCAGGCCGCCGCGGCGCCGAGCGCGAGCGAGGAGGCCGTCGCCACTCCCGCGGCCTTCGGGAAGCGGTAGCCGGCCGGGGGGACCTGGTTCTTGTACCAGTCGTCGGTGGTCCAGACCCGGTCGAAGGCGCCGAGCCGCTGCTTCAGCTCCGGGAGGAACGGCACCGCGCCGGAGCCGAGGATGACGAGGTTGCGCACGGTCTTCACCCGGCGCTGGAGGTTGAACGCGTAGATCGAGCCGTCGTTCGCGGCGATGTAGAGGTGACCGCCGAGGAGCGCGGCCGAGCTGAAGACTTTGTCGTCGAGGTCGGCGAAGGGGGTCTTGTGCGCTTCCCCGAACGGCGGGTAGCGAAACGTGTCGTTCCACTTGATCTCGTGCTCCCAGATCTTCTTCGCGGCGCGGGGGTCGCGGACGTCGAAGGCGTTGATCTTGTTGTCCCAGCTCGGCACGTACAGAACGTCGCCGCCGAGCACGGTGCCGCCGAGCGCCATCTGGTTGTAGTCCCACGGCCCGCCGATCCCGCGCCGGGTGTACTGGGTGGCCTGATCGCGGTTCGGGCTGACGCCGAACCGAGCGATGAAGCAGGGCTCGGCCTCCGGAGTCGAGGTCGTCGGGTTGTCCGGGTCCACCGCGCCCTCGGGGCGGAGCGAGGTGTACCCCGGCGGGCACGACGCCGACTGGTGATCCTCGTTCGGGGCCTCGTCTGGGATTCCGAGCACGTACACGTGGCCGTCCTGATCCGCCGCGTAGAGCAGCCGCCTCTTCGGGTCGAAGACCATCGGGGCCCCTACGACCGCTTGCGTGATGAACCCCTGCTCGACGTGCGGGGTGACGATCGGCAGCGTCCCGGCCTCCTCGAGCGGCAGCGGGGCGTTGTACTGGCGTCTCCACTCGACGCGGTGCGTCCTCCAGTCGAAACGGATGATCCGGGAGTCGAGCGTGGTCACGATGTAGTCGCCGGAGGACGGGTCGGCGAGCCCGACCGCGATGTCGCAGTTGAAGCCGGCGGAGACGCAGAAGTCGTTCGTCCCGTCGACCCGGTCGAACACCGGTCCCACGTCGCCGCCCTGGGTGCTGTCCTTGCCGGTGGACGGGTCGAGGAACCGCACGTGCCCGTCGGCGCCGGTGACTTGGACCTCTCCGTGCTGGCAGCCGGGTCCCGGCACGGCCTCGAAGCGCCGGGTGGACATCCCGGCGGAGCTGTTCGCCGGGTTGAGCGCGCCGCCGACCCGGTACTCCGGCCAGACCAGCTCGCCAGGCCACTCCGGGCCGTCGGCCATCTTCTTCCACGAGAGCTTGCCGGTGCGCGCGTCGATCGCGTAGGTCCAGCCGGCGAGCGACATCACGATGATCTTCCCCTCGCAGATCGCCGTGCGGCCGTGGATCTTCGGGTAGACGGCCATCGGGTGCACCGGGCCGAAGTCGCTCCGGTTTCGAAGCCAGCTCTCCGGTCGGTACGGCGAGTCCAGCTCCTCCGACTCGTTCTTCGGGTTCGTGCGCGCACTCGTGTCTTGGTAGCCGTCGGTGGCCTGGAACGACCAGATCTTCCGCCCGGTCTTCGCGTTCAGCGCGTACACCCAACCGTTCGCGAAGCTCGTGTAGACGACCCCGTTCTTCACGGTGGGAGCGTTGTTTCCGGGGTAGGAGGTCCCGTAGGAGTCCGTGCGCGGGTCGGGCGCGAAGCGCCAGACCGGGAGGCCGGTCTTCGCGTTGAGCGCGAGGAACGAGTTCGTCGCCCCGCCCCCGGTGTAGACGATGCCGTCCACGACCGCGATGCCGGACATCAGGAAGATCCCCGACGGCAGGTCCGAGATCTTGGTCACCCACTCGAGCCAGGGGCCGTCGGAGTCCCCGGTGCCGAGGTGCCCGCCCCCGATGAACGGAGGCCGCTTCTCGGTCGGGGCGTACGCGGTGAGGAAGTCGTCGCCGCTGGTGCCGTTCTCCCAACGGGTCGCGGAGTTGGGGACCCATTCCCCGCGAGAGCGCGCCGTCGCGGCCCCCGGGAGCGCCGCCACCAGCAGAGAGGCGATGATCGCCGCCGCCGCGCTCCGCCGCGCCGTCCGTGTCGTCATGGCCTACACCTTCTCCGTCAGGAAGCGGTACCGCTCGGGCAGGTCGAGGGAGTCCGGCAGGACCGTGAAGAACCCGCCGCCGGTGTCCACCTCCGGCGCGAAGTCCCCGCCGGGGGAGTCCTGGTTCTTGGTGAACGCGAGCACCGCCAGGTCGTCCGGGTCGATTCCCTCGTGGCGGTCGACCCCGAAGGAAACCGGCACCCCGGCTGCCTCGAAGTCCTCCAGCCCCTCGAGGCCGGAGATGAGGTCGTCGGGCGCCGTGCCCCGCGCGCGCGCCGCGCGGGCGAGCGCGAGGATGGCGTCGTACACCGAGGCCGCCTGTACCGGCGCGAAGGCGCTGTTCGCAGCCTGGAACTCGGAGTAGAAGCTCTTGATCCGATCGAGGTCGAACCAAGGCCCGGCCCAGGTGCCGACCGAGAGCATGCCGTCGCGGAAGGCGACCGGGGTGACCTGGGCGCTCGCGTTCTTCGCGAACGTCGCGGTGGCGAGGTTGCCCGAGAGGGCGATCTGGTAGGACTGGCCCATGCGGTGCGCCTCGACCACGATCCGCGCCGCCTCCGTGGGGGAGTCCGCCCAGACCACGAGCGCCTGCGCCTCGCGCTGGCCGGCCTCCATGACCGGGGTGTGGATGTCGCCGCCGGGGGTGAAGCTGCGGGAAACGACGGGGGTGATCCCGGCCCGCGCGAAGGCCGCCGCGAGATCGGTCGCCCCCCGCTCGCCGAACGCCGTGGTGTCGGTGAGGACGGCGACTTTGGAGTACTTGCGCGTGCCGGCCAGGTAGGTCGCGATGCGCGTAGCCTCCAGCTCGTCGGTAGGCGCGACCCGGAAGACGTTCCGCCGTCCTTCCAGGATCCCGTCGGTCGTGATCAGCGCGTGCACGACCGGGCGGTCCCCGACGGCGTCGAGCTGGGGCGCCACGTCCCCGTCGTCGGTCGCCACCACGATCGCGTCGCTCTTGGCGGCGAGGGCCTTCGCGGCCGCCGGGATGGTTCCGATCTCGCCGGCGTAGTCGGCCTCGAGGATCTCGATCTTCACGCCCGCCGCGGCTGCGGACTTCGCGGCGATCGTCGCGGCCCCGAGCGCCGCCGAGGCGAAGTCGCCGCCCCGGCCGGCCGTCGTATAGAGGAGGCCGATCTTGAGTGCGACCTCCCCCTTCGTGCGCGCGCCGGTGGCCGGAGCGGTGCAGGCCGAGAGGGCGGCCGCCACGGCCACCGCGGTGGTGAGGGCCCGCACCGTCCTCATGTCGTGCTCACCAGGAACGACAGCTTCCAGCTCCGCACGGTCTTCGCCACGGCCGTGTCCGGGACCGCGTACGTGAAGATCCCGACGTTGCCGGCGAAGTAGTAGAGCCTGAACCCGTGGGTGCGCTGGCCGAGTTCCCCGGGGGGCGCGGCGGGATCGTTCGGGAGCGACGGAGGGTTCAGGCCGAGCCGGGTCGGGAAGTGCGTGACCGGTTGGGTCTCCGACCACACGATGATGCCGCTTGCGTCGAGGAAGTCGGCGCGCGCCTTGAGGTTGCGGACCGGCTCCGGCCCCTCGTTCACGACCGGGACCACGAGGTAGAACATCCCGATGTCTGGGTTGACGCCCCAGATCGGCATGGTGACCAGTCCGGGGCCCTTGCCCGAGCGGAACCCCGTGAACTTCAGCGCTTCGCGCGCGACCTTGGACAACGTCGCGATCGAGATCTTGGTGACGTGCAGCCCGGGCGGCGCCGCCTCTGCCACCGCGGCGAGCTGCTCTCCGCCGAGCTCGGTCGCCCCCGATGCCGATCCCCCGAACTCCGGCTCGCCGAGCAGCGGGACCTGGCCTTCGGCCGGGAGCGCCATCCGGGGTCCGGCGACGCGCGCCGGGGTCCCCCCGCACGCGCCGAGCAGCAACGCGCCGAGCAGCGGCGCGAGCGCGCGGAGCCGGCGCGCGGTCATAGGAGGAACCACCGGAACCTCGCCCACCCGAGGAGCGTCATCAGGGCCAGCCCGGAGGCGAGCACGACGCTCACCTTGCCGGCCCGAGTGTCGGTCCCGCGAGGGTGCTCCGCGAGCGGCCGCGTCGAGAACGCCAGGACAAGCTGGCCGAGCGCCGGCGAGCCGTCGGGATCGACCGGGCGGCCCATGAAGGTCGCCATGTCCCGCGCGCGCGCCACCTCGGCGGCCTTGATCGCCGTGTCCAGGTCGATCGCGTTGATGTCCCACTGGAGGATGCTCTTCGAGGTCTCCATCCCGAACAGGCCGAAGTTCTGGATCGAGTCGGCGACGTAGCGCCAGGTCGAGCCGAGCTGGTGGAACGAGTCCACCTGGGCCTCGGCGCCGTCGGTCAGCACGTGGAGCGCGTAGATGAGGCTGTTCGGCTCGTCCTTGTTCCCCATCGCCGTCTGCAGCGGCTTGAACCCCCGCGTGATGATCGTGTAGAGCCCCCGCTCGACCTCCTCGAGGCCGAAGGGGAACTTGATGAACACGTACTTGTTGTATGAGCCGCAGGTCTGGCCCTTGGGGGTGTCGAGTGGGACCTGGCTCTTCGGCAGGCATGGGGGGCCGCCCGATGCCGGCGGCAGCGGCGCGAGTCCCGCCAGGAGGGCGGTGTCGATGACGTGGTTCTCCTTCTGCATCGAGTGCAAGTCGTGCTCCATGATCGCGAGCTTCAGCATCGCGAGGTTGAGGGGGACCGCGGCGGCGTTGCACGCGACGCCGCCCGACACGGCCGGCGCCTCGGGGAAGTAGGGCCTTGTGTCGCCGGCCCAGCCCGCCGCGGGCTCGCCGCAGAGCAGGAGCGCCTGCTTGATGTCGGCCCAGACGGAGTTGAAGAGGAGGTCGTTCTGATCGAGGTGGGCGAGGTTCGCGGGCGAGGTCGCCGCCGGGTCGCTCGAGAACCCGAGGAACAGACGGAGCTGCACGAGCGTCGCGAGCGCCCCCTTGATGCCGTCGCGACCCATCTCGACCCCGTTCTGGATGACGTTGAGGGCCCGGTCGAGTTGCTCGATCCCCTTGGTGAGGGTCCACAGGGCCCAGAGCTGGTTCGGCTTCTCGAAGGTGCCGGTCTCGCGGTTGCCCTTGTCCGGCCCGAGGATCGGGATCGCGAGGTTGCCGAACACGTCGTCGAGGAGCCCGAAGGTGCCGGTGAGGGCGATCATGTTGTCGCGCAGCAGGTTGAACACGTCGAAGAGGAAGCTGCGCCGGCCTCGCTGGAACTGGATCCCCTCCGAGCTGAGCGGCTTGGCGTCGAAGGGAGGGAAGAGGGGCTGGGCGACGATGTCGATCTGCGGCAGCTTCGTCCCCGAGGCGATGATCCCGGTGACGATCGCGTCCTGGCGGGCCGGGTAGTCCGGGGGGACGAGGTTGCGGGTCCAGTTGACCACCGTTTCGGTCCCCGAGCGCGCCGTCTCTCCGTCGGAGCGGATCTGGTCGAAGCGTCCGTCGGGAAACCGGAGGTCGACGACCCGGACCACGTAGGGCGTGTACACGGGCCCGGTGCCGACGAACGTGCGCTTGGTCTGGATGTCTGTGTAGGCGACCTCCTCCATGCGCTTGGTGAGGTTGGAAATCGTGATGACCATCTTGAAGCGCAGCGGTTTGTCGGTCGTCTCAAGGACCGCGGGGGAGACTTCCTCTTCGGAGCCTTCCTCGCCGCTGAAGTAGCGGATCCCTACGCCGATCGGCAGGCGTTTCGGTCCGCTCGGGGTGGTCCAGAGGTCCCCGGCCTGCTGGAGCCGTCCCTCGTAGTAGAGGTCCCGGTAGCCGACCGGCGGCACCGACACGTCCCAGGTGAGCTTTCCCTCGCCCACGCCCGGCCCTGGGCTGCCGTGCAGCGCTCGGACTCCGGCGAAGACCCCGGGGTCGGACACCATGCGCGTCCCCGCGCCCCGGAGCCGGATCCAATCCTTGAGCCACGCCGCGCGCGCCCGGCCCGTCGGGTCGATCTGGATCTTCACGTACTCGGTGTCCGTCGTCCGCCCGGGTTTGACCGTCGGGGCCTTCGCGCCCGGGGAGGGCGAGTCGCTCGGCGAACCCGCCGGGGTCCCGCTCACCTCCGGAGACGGGGTCTCCGAGGTCTGTGGGGTTTGGGCGGTCGCGGGCAGCAGAAGGAAGAGCGAGAGGAGGGCGAGGAGCGCGGCGAACGCGGTCAGCCGGGAACCCCGGGTCTGCCCATGGCGAATGGAACGATCGGACACCGGCGCCCCCTGAACCCCAGGTCCCTCACCCGAGTGTAGGGATTGTTCTATCCCGGCGGGATGTTCGGTGCAAGTGTGGTATTCGTAGGGACCCAGGTCGGGTGAGGTGTGTGTGTCGGAGCGCGAGAGCCGCGGAGTCGCCGGAAACGATCGAGTGATCCTGGCCGAGGTCGCCGGTCGCATTGATCCCCCAACCCTGGCTTGCGAGATCGTTGCGGCACTTCGGGATGAGATCGAAGCCTACGGTTGCCTTCCCGAACGCGTTGGCGCTGACGTCCTCGACAACGTCCGGGCCAGCGTCGACACGTTCCTCAAGGCTCTCGAGCGCGGGGCGCGCGACGATGGCGACTTCGAGTTCATCCGGCAGGCGGCCAGGGACCGCTCGGGCGACGGCGTCCCTCTTGACGACCTTCTGCGCGCCTACCGGCTCGGCTCGCGGATCGGCTGGGAGGCGCTGACCCGAGCCGCCACGCCCGAGGAGAGCGGGGCCATGGTTCGCTGCGCGGGGCTCGTGCTTGACTGGGTAGACCGGGTTTCGGCAATCGTAGAGCAGACCTACTTGACCGAGCGACGTCAGTCCCCCCTCCAGGAGGAGGCTCGCGTGCGGGCCTTGCTGGGGGCCCTCGTCAGCGGAGAGCCCCTCGATCCCGCATCTCGCGAGCTTGCCGAGCGGATGGGACTGTGCCCCGAGGGGCGGCATCGTGTCTTCGCCGTGGTGATAGCGGGCCAGCCGGCCCGGGTGCACGGCCAGGTCGCATCCCAGCTACGCGCGATGCGGGTCGCCGCTGTGAGCGAGGGGCACCAAGTGCGGGGTCTAGCGTCTCAGGCTGTCGCGAATCTTGCCGGCCTTATCGGTTCGAGGGAGAAGGTCGTCCTCGCCGTCGGCGAGGATGGACCGCGAGCGGAGCTTGCGCAGGCGTTCGAGGAAGTCCAGCTCCTCGTCGAGATCGCCTGTCGCTTGGGACGGGTGGGCGAGGTGAGCGCCGAGATGCTGCTCCCCGAGTTGTTCCTTGCCCACTCGCCCCGTCTCGCCGCTCTCCTCCGTCGTCGCGCGCTGAACCCGCTCGCGGAGTACTCCGAGCGCGGAGGCATGGAACTCCTGCCGACGCTGGATGCCCTCTTCGCCTGTGGTCTTGACCGCCGGCAGGCGGCCGGGCGACTGCACGTGCACCCGAACACCTTCGGGTACCGGCTCCGACGGGTTCAGGAGATCACCGGGCTCCGGCTCGACCGCGCCGACGATCTGCTGCTCATCTGGCTGGCTCTCAAGACGCGGGTCCTGGCTGCGGACTCGCCCACTCCGTAGGCCGCACCGCCCGCGCACGGACGAGGCGTCCCGCGGCCGACCGGGAGCC
>JACQXY010000085.1 GCA_016208485.1 Acidobacteriota bacterium
GACCCCGCGAACAAGGAGCACGATTCCATGCTGGAGTGGCTCGGGGGCTCGTTCGATCCGGAGGCCTTCGATCCCGAGAGGATCAACGCCGTTCTGCGCGCGATGTAGGGGCGACCGCGCGCGCCGGCCGGACGGGGGCCGACCCCGGCCCCCGCGCTCACCGAGTTCGGGTACCTGCTCGAGACCTTCGTGGTGGGGGAGGTCAGCACGCGGCTCGACTGGCTGGAGGGGCCGATGATTCGCGGGCATTGGAGGACGCATGAGGGTGACGAGGTTGATCCGGTCGTCGAGCGCGACGACGGCACCGTGTCCGCGGTCGAGGTCAAGGCCGGATCCCGCGTGGCGAAGGGTGATCTTCGCTCGCTCTCGGGCCCCGTCCACGAGCGCCGTCCAACCCAAGACACCGGAACCAGCAGTATCCTGGAGCCGACTGCGCGCCCACAGGCGCGTCGAGATGCTCCTCGAAGGCCTCACGACAGAGGACGTTTGCGGCGCCGGCTCGGAGGCCGAGTTACTCGAGGAGCCCGAGCCGCCCGTATGGCTCGACGAGCGCACGCGGGGGAGGAAACAGCGATGAGCGCGAGTGCTGAGTTCCAGCCGCCTCGCGAGCGCAAGGCGTATCCGTCCGCGTGTCCGCTGTGCGGCGGCTCGATCAGGGAAGAACGTGTCACGCTGCACTACGCCGCGCCCCATGGCACGACGCGCCTGGTGCACGAGGTTCCGGCCGGCGTCTGTCAATCCTGCGCCGAGCGCTACCTGCGGCCCGACGTGGCTGAGAAGATCGAGCACCTCCTCTCCGCTCCGCCGGCAGGGCGCGAGGAAGTGCCCGTCTGGAACTTTGCCGCAAGCGCCTGACGCCCGCCGGCGCGGTCATCTGCTCCCCTGCCACGTCAGCCGGCCGCCCGCGCGCGCCTGCCCGCTGGAGGATTGCGGCGGGCCCTGGGGATTGTGGGCGACCGGTTCTTCTCGTTCCTCCCGGTCCGCGTCTGCCCGCCTCCTGCGCCAAGATCCAGCGGCCGGGATCACCGGGGACGCGCGCCGTTCTGTATGCTAGAGTATGGACTATCAGTATGATAATAGTGAGCCATTCTGGATGCGAGAGGGCGTACGATCCGTATGGTAGCCTGACCCGGGAGCCGGCGCGTGGATAGGATTCGATCGGCCCAGACCATCCCGCGGCGCGCGCTGCCGGCTCTCCTCGACAGCCTCCGCAGGGCGCGCGTCTCGGTCATCTCCGGACCCCGTCAGGCGGGGAAGACCACGCTTGCCCGCCAGCTCGTGGACCGCCTCGGGCGCGGGACGCTCCGGGACCTGGATGATCCCGTACTCCTGCAAGCGGCCACGGACGACCCGGTGGGCTTCGTGGCGACGGGTGAGCGGCCGCTCGTCATCGACGAGGTGCAGCGCGGGGGCGATGCGCTGGTCCGCGCGGTGAAGAGGGTTGTGGACCGCGACCCCGCCCCGGGGCAGTTCGTGCTCACCGGCTCCTCCAACTTCCTGACCGTGCCGACGATCTCCGAGTCGCTCGCGGGGCGGGCCGCGTTCGTCGAGCTGTGGCCATTCACCCAGGGCGAGATCGCCCGATGCCGGGAACGGTTCCTGGATCTCGCCTTCGGCGAGCCCGACCGCCTCCGCCGGATGCCGCGCGGGGACCTCGATCTTCGCGGGTACCTCGGCCGCCTCTGCGCGGGCGGGTTCCCCGAGGCGCAACGCCTCGCCCCCGGGCGGCGGGATCGCTGGTTCCGCGACTACGTGCGCACCGTCACGCAGCGAGACATCGTGGAGCTGTCCCACATCCGAAAAGCGAGCGAGCTGCCCACTCTCCTGCGGCTCCTCGCGGCCCGCACCGCCGACGAGCTGGTGATGGAGCACATCGTCGACGACGCCCCGATCGCACGCCAGGCGGTCTACGAATACACGGCGCTGCTTGAGACCACCTACCTGATCCATCGCGTGCCGGCGTGGTCGCGAAACCTCACCGCCAAGGCGAAGCGGCACCCGAAGGCCTACCTCACCGACGCGGGGCTCGCCGCCCATCTGCTCCGGAAGGACCCGGACGCGCTCGCGCGGCCCGCCGACCCGGCCACTGGGAAGCTCATGGAGACATTCGTCGCTGCGGAGCTGCTGCGCCAGTCGAGCTGGGCGGAGAGCCCCATCGCGCTCCACCACTACCGGGATCGCGCCGGCCCGGAGGTGGACCTCGTGCTCGAGGCGGGGGACGGACGGGTGGTGGCCCTCGAGGTCAAGGCCGGCGCCAGCTTCCGCCGGGACGCCGTGAAGTGGCTGGCGTTGCTGCGCGATCGATGCGGGCGCGACTTCGTGCACGGGTACCTGCTGTACGCGGGACCGCACGCCCTCCCGCTCGGAGACCGGCTGACGGCTCTGCCCATCGCCGCCCTGTGGGAGGTTCGCTGATCCACCATCCCCCGACGGCCATTCCACCGTGGGGGGGGGGGTGATTCCAGGCGATCCAAGAGGGGTCTCCAGGTGCGATCGGGTGTACGGGACGATCTCGGAGATCTCGCCTACGCGCGCCGGAGCAGCTCGGCGAGGTCGAGCGCGAGACCCGGGATGAGCGGGGTCGTGAGGACATCTCCCGGCTCCAGGATCTCGGGCTCGGCGTAGCCGGAGGGGCCGAGGCGGTAGACCTCGATCCGGTCGGCATCCGCATCCAGGATCCAGTATTCGGCAACCCCGAACCTCGCGTAGAGGCCGCGCTTGACGCGCTTGTCCAGGGCTGGGTCCGAGAGGACCTCCGCGACTAGCGTCGGCGCGCCCTGGATGTTGGCCTCGGTGACGAGGCCCGCGCGGTCATCGGCCACGAAGAGCACGTCGGGCTGGACCACGTCGGTGTCCGAGAGGACGACGTCGGTTGGGGCCACGAAGATCTCGCCCTCGCCGTGGGCCCGCACGTGGGCGTCGAGGGCCGAGGCGAGCCGAAGAACGATCCGCTGGTGGTGGGTGCTCGGAGCTGGAACCACGTAGACCTCCCCGTCGATGAGCTGGCGGCGCCCGCCGTCGTCGGGGAAGAGCACGTAGTCCTCGTAGGTGAGTTTGGCGCGCGGCCTGGTTGCCATAGCGTGACGATCGTAGCACCCGCATGCGACGGCAACCCGCGGTGTCGCCTTGCGAGGGCCGGCGCGGAGGCGCCAGAATCCGGTGGGATCGTTGACGGAGTTCGCGACCCACTCCAGCAGGCCGAGTTCCGCGAGGCCGCGGAGCCGCTTGAGCGCCGTCGCGCGGCTTACCCCGAGCAGCGACTCGGTCTCCCTGGACGTCACGCGGCCGAATCGGCGGAGGTGCTCGGTCAGCGCCGCGCCGCGCGGTCCCGGCGCGACCGCCGAGATGTCCCTCAGGGCGGGCGCCCCAAGAAGGACAACCCGCACCGACGACTCCCCCTGCGAGATCGCGGGGTCGGGGAGGCCGACCGCCGCCATCTCGCGGAACATTCGCTCGATCCCTTCCCCCATTTCCCGCCCGCGCGCCAGCTCGGCCATCACGCGAGCGAGATGAGGGTTGCGCGCGAATCTCGTCGTACGGATGTTGTCCTCGTGCACGAGCCCGGGGAGCCTCCCCGGGCTCTCGACCTCGATTCGGTCGTCGAACATGCTCACTCGGATGTGGTCCCCGCCGAGGCTGTAGGAGCGGTGAACGGTCGCGTTGAAGATCGCCTCGCGTACGGCGAACTCCGGGTACAGGGGCTCCCGGAGGAAACGACCGGCCCTTCCCAGGCGCTCCACTGTCGGAACGACCGCCGTGACGGCCGCAAGGGACTTCTCGACGACCCGGGGGAGCGGACCTTCGAACCGCAGGTCGCCGTCCACGGCCATCGCTCTCCCGGGCCGCGCCTCGATCCCTCGGTGCCTCACGACCCGCACGTAGGCCCCCGGGAGGTGTGTGGTGGGGCGCCGACCGAAGACGAGGAGCCCGGCGACGGTCGGTGCCCCGCGCGGGGAGGCAAGACCTCTTACGGCGGCGAGATGGAGCGGCCTCCTCGCCCCGAGTTCGCGCGCCCAGGCCGACAGGGCGGCCAGTGAGAGATCGCTCTTGTGGGCGCCCCTCACCGGGCGCGCGTCGAAGAAGGACCGGCCCTTGTCGTAGACCAGTTCGCGGTGCTCCGCGAAGGTCAGGCGCCTGGTCTCGTCGCCCACGCGGAGGTAGCAGTCGTCGTTGGTGAGGCTGTGGACCTCCTCGCCGGGTTCAACCTCGATCAGAAGGACGTGACCGGACGGCACCCGCACGAGCCTCGAGCCGATTCGCAGGGGCGGGACCACGAGGCGCCCCGCCGCGTCGACGAGAGCTTGGACCCTCGGCAGAGAAGGATCGACGCCCGGGACGCCCGTCTCGGTCACTCCGACTGCCACGAGACCGCCCGAGGCGTTCGCCATTCCGGCGAGGGCCTTGGCGAGATCCCTGAGGGCGACGCCGGGGCCTTTCTTCTCGAACCACTGGTCCTCCGGTCTGGAAAGCAGCACTCGCTCGAGAGCCTCCGGTGGGAGATCGGCCAGGGCCGTCGGATGAGGGCCGCCCTTCATTACTCTTTAGATTAGAGACTAGACCTCGGCCCGTCAAGAGAACCGTCAACGATCGGTCAGGATTGACGCCGCATCAAGGTGACGCCTCGCGAGGTGAGGCCTCCGGTCTGGCGGCGGTTTCAGGTGCCGGGGAGCGTGGACCTCGCGTGGCTCCACGAGATCCTCGAGGTCGTGATGGGCTGGCAGAACTACCACATGTGGGAGTTCGGGATTCCCAACCCGGAGTTCGGCGCCGAGGTGCGGAATGCCGCAAGCATGCGGCTTCACGGGGCGCGCCTGCCCTCCGGAGGTTTGCGGCCGGCCTCGGGGGTACGAGGAGCTTCCGGAGGTGATCCGCGACCCCGCGCACAAGGAGCACGACTCCATGATGGAGTGGCTCGGCGGCATCGTTCGATCCGGAGGCGTTCGATATCGAGAGGATCAACGCTGTCCTGGGCGCGATGTAGGGGCGGCGGAGTTACTCGAACGCGATTGGGCGCGCGACCGCGACCCGGGGGTTCCGGGGGCACGCGCGCGGTGCTACGTTGAACGCGATGACGACGGCGGTCACCTGGACGATGGTCGGGCTCCTGGCTGCGACTTTGGGCGTGCTCACCGCGGCCCTCTTCAACCTCGGGGCCCGAATCGACGCTCAGGGCGCAAGCCTCGGGGCCCGCATCGACACCCTGTCCACGCGCATCGACTCCCAGGGCGCGACCATCGAAGCCCAGGGCAAGAGCCTCGGGGCCCGGATCGACGCCCAGGGCGCGAGTCTTGGCGCGCGCATCGACAACCTCGGCGCCGCACTCGTGGCGCACCTCGACCGACACGCGAGTTGAGGGCCCGCACCGCGCGCGAGGACTTTTCCGGGTTTGAGATGACCTCTCGCGCTCTGAACAGGCCGAACGCGACCCCCCGATCGGGAGTTCCTGACCGTAACCATGGCAGTAGGCGCTCCCGGATGCGATGGGTTGAGGGTGAAGGTATCAGACCGCGGATCCGACAAGGGGTGCAGCGTCGGTGGAAGCGCCACTCCCGCGCGTCAACTCCTCGACGTCACCAAGTTCGCGGAACTCTGGGCGCGCGTAGGGCCGTTTCTCGTTGGTTGAGCAGTCCACGGTCACGATGGGTCACCCCCACTGCCACGAGAAAGGATATCAGCGGGCGATGGGATGTCAATGCGGGGCCTGGCCCGCTGCCCCGCGGCGGTCCGTCCTAAGCATGTCGACGCTCGCCAGAAACGCCCGGAGATGCCAGAGCAGCATAGCATCCCAGTCCTTGAGCGCCCGGGGCTTGCCCGCTAACCACCGGGACTCGACGACCTCGGCCGCTGCTCGCGGGAGTTCGATTGGTGGATCCACCGACGATAGGTCTGCGTCGGTTGGCCACGTGCCCTTGTCTTTTCGGTACAGGTTCCCGTGAGGAACGTCCTGGTGCAGTGCTGCCCTAAGAAGACGCTTCGTCCCCGGGCCAACGAGCTCTCGGGGATGGCAATCGAACGCCAGTTCCAGCATCTCTCGCGTGAAGAAGGGCACCGACACCCGGATGCCCAGGAGGCTGGCCGCCTCCCAGTTCATCGAGACGAATGGGTCCTGCTCGCTCCGAAGCGCAAGAAACGCCAACGGCTTTCTGTCTCCGAGGAAGCGGGCCTGGCGCCGGTCGAGCCATTCGCGATACTCCTCCTTGAGTTTCGGCTGTACGAACACGGGAAGATTCGCCGGAAATGGGAGTCTTGGGCGCCCTGCACGAACCAACATGTGCCACTTCCCCCAGCGAAGGATGTCCCTGGGCCCATACGGGAGGCTGCCTCCCGAAACCAGGATTCTGGGGAGCGAGGTGTGCCGGAACCAATCGGACATGCTGGCGGCAGATCCGCACACCTCGTCGGCGAACTCGCCTCCGAAGAGCACGCGAACCGGTGCCTGCGATGAGATTCTGGGGAGTGCGAGGAGCGCCGGATGTCCCGCATGGAAGGCAACGCGGGGTCCCTCCTGCAAGAGGGCCACGCGCTCCACGAGCGTCATGGGAAACGTCCATCGCTGCTCGAAGGGGTAGCGCTCGGCCAGCATGTTGATGAAGTGCTCGTGTCTTAGGAGGGACTCGCCTTCCGGCGGCACGAGGGTGAGGATCGATACCCGCTTGCCCATGACTCCTGCCGCAAGCGCGGCGAGGGATGAGGAGTCAACCCCACCGCTCAGCTTCAAGAGATTCCCGCCGTCGGGATCCAGATCCCGTTCCAGCGTCGAGAGCAGCAGGGAGCGAAGGCGCTCCGCGTGTTCTCGCGCACGCGTCCTGGTCGGGTGTTCGAGGTAGTCCGGTCGCGGATCCCAGTATTCCCGGGTCGTGAGCCTCCCGGCGGAGGAGATCTCCAGGATGTGGCCCCGCTCCAGGACCTCCACGCTCCTGAGGAAGGTCCTGCGATCCGGGAAGAGCGGCCAGCCAGCCAACCAGACCGCGTTGACGAGCGGGTCGATCGGGAGGTCGTTCGGGAGGTGGCGAACCAGATCCGTGAGGCGCGTCGCCACGGCCGCTCTCTCGCGCTCGTGCCAGACGTAGAAGGGAACGAGGCCGCCGCAGGAGCGAACGACCGTGGTCTCGCCGGACGGCCGGAAGCGCATGAACCCGAAGTCCCCCGGAAGCGACCGCAGGTCTGGCCCGCCCGAATCAGCGGCGCGGGCCACTCTCTGGATTGCCTCTGCTCTCCTTGAGGCTCCGACCACCCGGTCGCGACCTTCAGCGAAGACGAGCCCCGCTGCTCGAAACTCGGGCCCGTCGGGCTCTCCCCCGGGAAGCGGGGTCAGCGCAACAAGCCACCGTGGAGCCGGTCGCCAGGTCTCCGCGAAGCGCCCGCTTCCCCGGATCTCCGCCTCGACGGCGTCCAGGGCCAGCGGTTCCGGGTCGTGGAGGGCGAGCAGGTTGGCGAGCGGAGGCCTCGTCATTTCATGGCCTCGGCGAGTCCCGTGGCGATCACCAGCGCGCCAGCGAGTCCGGGGTCGAACGGCGGCCCCCACGGGATGGTGGCGCAGAACACTGGGACTTGTTCTGCGATCTGGGCGAGCAGGCGGAACCGGGCTCGGCGGATCTGGGGCTCGCGCCAGCTCCCGACTCTTGGGTAGCGGCACAGCTCCACGAGCGCCTCTGGCGGCGGAAGCTGCCGCGTTGTGAGGTCCGTGGCCTCCCGCGAAGGGCGCGGGATCACCACGGCGTGAAGCTGAGGCATGGCGCCGTCTCCCGGGGGCGGAGCGACGGCAGTCCTCTCGTCGGCAGTCCCCCCGATCCGGGCGTTCGCGATCGTTCGTCCGAGGCCCGCGGCGCTTTTCCGCAGTCTGAGTTCGAGCGTGCCGGGGTAGCACCGGAACCCGTCCCCGGTGGCACAGAGCCTGAGGACGTCATCCGTGACCAGAGCGGCGCCGTGTGCACACATCAGAGCCGCCAGCGTGGACTTGCCCGCACCGGTCCCTCCGACGAACGCGATTGCCGCATCCCCCAGCGCCACGGTGGCGGCGTGCAAGCATGCTTCCCCGCGCACGGCCAGCAGGATTGCCACCACGGTTCCGGCAAGAAGGATGGGACCCATGCCCGGGTCGGTAGCTGGATCGAGGCGGACATCGACCTCCCGCCCGTCCATCCGGATGCGGATCTCGGCCAGCCCGTAGAAGCGCACAACGTACCCCTCAGGCGTCTCGGCGATCGCGAGCCCCTTCCCAAGCTCGGGGTGCTGCGCGACCAGCCGTCCCCCCGGGGGTTGAGCCGGCACTGGCGTCGGCGGGAGGGTGTGGACGACCGTGTCGGGCGCCGACCCATCTACGGTCCGGGCCGGAAGAGGGATCTCGGACTTGAGCAGCAACCCGTGCAAGGTGTAGGTCAGGGCGGTCACCGCGTTCACGCCTCGCGAACGAGGAGTTCCTTCTCGATCAGGCGCTCGACGAGTTCGGCGATGTCTGCGTCGAGCGCCCCGGGGGCCACGTCGTATTCGGCCAGCATGACCGCGCGGACTCGCGCCAGATTGCTGTGCTTCTCGATCAGCCCCCAGATGCGCGTGCCCGTCTCGTTCAGAGCGAAGTAGGCTCCGGACTGGAGGTGGAGCAGGACGGCCTCCCCGTCGAGGACTTGAAACACGACGTCGGTCGAGATGCGAACCCGCGAGGTCATGTGGGCCTATTGTGGATGCGGTAACCTAGTGCGCGCAAGCAGGCATGGCGCGCCTGACGCCGATCACCTGGCAACAGAACGCTCAGGGGTGGCCCGACCACCCCTGAGCGTTCTTCAGTTCGCTCAGCAGACGGTAGTGTTGCCGCGCACCCCATCGCTGTCGTACTTATTCTCCCCGAAGACCCATAGCTCGCCGCAAGGTTTCTGGGGGCTAGCGGGATTCACCGGATGCCCTCCCCAGAACAGCACGGGCTGCATGACCACGTCGTCCCTCACTGCGACGCAGACCGTCGGGTGCCAGGCGTCGGGATCGGGGTCGTCCTCTTGGGCCGGGATCAGTTCCCCTTGGTCGAGTTCGCTCGTGCCCTGGATGTCGTCGCTCGAACTGCAGTCGGTGTACTCGTGGGGTCCGGCCGACACTTCGAAGGACCCCGAGCCGACACCGATCGTGACACCGTCCTGGTCCTTCGCGGCGGCTGCCAGGTTGTAGGTTCCGATCTGGTTGAGTTCACGCCCGGGAACCGTGATCGTGCTCGCGCCGTTCTCGATTGTGGTGGTGGACGCCGAGTACGTGCTCGCGTCTGGCTTCGTCATGGTGAGCTCGACGGTGATGGCTCCGCTGGGAATCCCAGAGATCGTGACGGTCGCGGACTCCCACACGCGCGCGTTGTCGGCCGCTACCGTGAGGTCGGCGACGGGTGGTCCGGGCCAGACGGCGTAGGTGGTCGAGCTGGAGGCATCGTCCGCCTGCGCTGCCACCGCGTACGTGCCCGCTCTAGTGTTATCCGTCCCCGGGATGGTCGCCGAGGTGCCAGCGGTGTTGCTCGAACTCGTCACCCCGGACGTGGTCCCCGAGTAGGTGCTCGTGGTGCCGTCAGGGTGGGTGACGACGAAAGTGACGATCGTGCCGTTAACGACCGGCTTGTTCTCCGCATCCTTGATGGCGGAGGCGCTCAGCGTGACGGGGTTGCCCGCGACATGGGGGGCGGGGTCGGCCTCAACTGAGAAGGTGCCAGACGCCCTGCCGGGAGCGACCGAGAAACCCGCGGAGGCCTGCGCAGCCCCCGATGTCGCTCGCGCGACGTAGCCGTTGTAGAGCGACGTGTCGTTCCAGTACACCTCCGCCCCACCGTCTTCGCCCGTGATCCCCTCCCCCGCCGGGCTGGGGGTCGCATCGCCAGGCCGGGTGACCTGGAAGGTGACGGTGGCGCCGGCGATGGGGTTGCAGTACGCGTCGTGAAGACCGGTGGCGCGAAGTGCAACGGTTGAGTCGGGTGACGTGGTTGACGGGTTGGCGGTGAGGGCAAACGCGGGGCACTGAGCGCTGGCCACGCCCCCGAGAGCGAGAACCACTACTGCGGCGAGAACCGCTGCAACCGCGACGGCCTTGTGAGACCTCTTCCTAGGCACCTCAAGCCCTCCTCTGGCGGCGATGGCCGGGATTCATGTGGCCAAGCGGATTCTCCTGTATAGCGATTTCCCGCGAGGTCGCACGCGTTCAAATAGCCGCACCTATCGCTTGTTCGCCGTGCGTCGTTGATTTCCTTCTTCTGGTCCGCATGAGGGGGAGGGTTAGCCGGTAATGGGATACAGAGGCCATATATGCGTATGCTCTGCTTTGGGCGGAGGGCGCGCTGCCGATGGCTACGTGAGGTCGGCTGGCTTCGCTCCTTCGGGTTCGGCGCCGTCCCGGAGCATCGTATTCCCTTTGGGAAGTCTCGGCGCCCCGCGACCAGCGGTGAGCGGGGTGAACCCGGCCGTTCCCCCGTCGAGCGGCAGCCCGTCGATCTCGATCCAAGCGTGGGCGTGCACACGGCCGCCCTCGCGCGCGACGCCGATTCGAAGCTCGGGCCTCCGCTCCCGGAGAAGATGGCCGGCCACCAGGGCGCGCCGCAGGCACCGTCCCCGGCCGGGCCGGGCGCGCAAGACTGCTTGGGCGGCGCGGAGGCGCCTGCGCTCCGCATCGCTCAAGTTGAGGGTGTGCGTCTCCTCTCCGGCGGCAGATACCGCGCGTCGATCGGTGACGAGGCGAACACCGAGCAGGCGCGCGAGCCGGGGAACAGGAAGCGTTCTCAAGCCGGCTTCGACCGCGACCGCGACCGCGGCGGCGTGCAGGGCCGCGATCTTGCCGGTGAGGGGCAGGCGGCCGAACGCGAGCAGGCGGGAGACGGCGGGAGGAAGCTTCGGGGTCGCATCTCGTGGCATAGGGAGTGTCATTGTGCCCGGTCGGCGCCGTCCGCATCAAGGGACGGGCAGGGCCGGCTCCTCCCGGTTCTCCCGTACGTGACTTCGCCACCCGCCCGCGCCATCATCGCCGGGCCCGCCTCTGTCCACCTTGACGCGCGGCGCGCCCCCCGTTAACGTTTACTAACGTCATGAGGAAGCAGGAGCCCACCGGTTCCGCGCTGGCGGACGCCGACGTCCGAGAGGCCGCCGCCGCGTACGCGTCGTTGCGGGCGGCCACCGCCGAGGCCGCACTCGACGCCTCGCCGGCCGAGCTGATCGCGATGCTCGGCGAGGGGCTGGCGAACCTCCGCGGCGTGACGCTCCAGGCGGACCCCCAGGCGCAGTTCACCGATGCGGAGCTGTCCGAGCTGGCCGAGGGCGGCTTCGATCTGTCGCCGCTGCCGGAGGGTCGGGGCGACCCCCGCGCGCGCGCGGCGGTTCTGCACGCGAGGATGCTCGCCGGCGCCCTCACAGTGCCGCGGGCGGCAAAGCGCCTCGGCGTCGACGAGAGTCGCATCCGGCAGCGCCTGAAGGAGGGCACGCTGTACGGGCTGAAGGTTGCCGGCGGCGAATGGCGGTTGCCGTCCTTCCAGTTCGCCGGGCGTGGGCTCCTTCCCGGCATCCAGATCGTCCTTCGAGCCCTTCCGCACGACCTCCACCCGGTCGCCGTGCTCGGTTGGTTCGTGACCCCGGTCGCCGATCTTGCCGTGGACGGCGAGCCCTGCTCGCCGCGCGACTGGCTCGCCACAGGCGGCGATCCGGAGCGGGCGGCCCGTCTCGCCGCGGAGCTGTAGCGCCGCGCGCGATGGAAGAGCTGCCCCCTCCGCCGCCTGGGACGGCGCTTCCCCCAATCCGCCGCGGCGAGACGCGAGCCCTTGAGGCCGGCACGCGCCTGTGGCGCGTTCACTTCGTCGCGGGGCCGCGCGCCGCGGCCTGGAACGGGTTCCGGGACCACGGGCCGGCCGCAACGGCGCGGTTCGACCATCACCTCACGACGGGGCAGGGGCGCGCCATCTACTACGCGGCCGCGAACGAAGCCCCCGACCGCCGCACTGCCGCGATCGCATGTGTGGCCGAGGCTTTCCAGGACACGCGAACCATCGATCCGCGGCGCGGTGAGCCGTGGCTCGTCGGTTTCGCGCTCGCCTCGCGCCTGCTCGTCCTGGATCTCACGGCCGCGTGGCTGACGCGAGCCGGCGGCAATCAGGCGATCTCAAGTGGTTCCCGCGCGACGGCGCGCGCGTGGTCGCGGGCGATCTACGAGCGCGACGTGCACGGGGTCGCCTACCGGCCTTCCACATACGGGCCGGGGTGGGCGGTCGCGCTGTACGAACTCGCGATTCCGGCCGTGCCGCCTCGGCCCAAAATCCACAAGCCGCTCGCCGATCCGGGCCTCGCCGGATTCCTGCGCCGCGCCGCGGACGAACTCGGCTACGCGCTCCTCTGAGTCCCGGCGAGGCCCGCGCCGCCCACTTGTTGGTATTGCAATGCGATACGGAGTGCAGTACAGTCCACGTGTCTCGCGAGCGAACCACTGGAGACGGAACGTGCGGATCGACGAGTTGATCTGGGATGTATGGAACGAAGACCACATTGC
>JACQXY010000086.1 GCA_016208485.1 Acidobacteriota bacterium
GGTCCTGGTGGACTTGGTCGTCCAGCGCAGCGGCGACATCGGATCGCCCCGCGTGTGCGGATCTACGAGGTGTTCCAGCGCCCTGACCAGCTTCGGGTCGGTCTTCTCGATCCGATGACGCCCGCCGCCCGCCCGGCGCACCCGCTCCTCGGTCGGGTCGGCCGAGTCCAGCTCCGCGCTCCCGTTGAAGACCGTCAGGCGCGACACACCCGCCGCGCGCGCGACCGCCGCAGCGCCACCGCGTCCCAGCGCGCCGGCCTCCGCTGCCAACACAAGCCGACGCTGCCGCTCATTCAGAAACGGAAGAACCGTGGAGAACTTGCGGGCGAGCACGTCCTCATCGATCGGCACACGTGCATCGTACAGACGCCAGCGCGTCAGTCAAGCATCTTGGTAAGAGTTATTATCTGCCGGGCCCTTGGTGCCGACCTGGACGGCATCGATGCCCGCCGAGGCATTGGCGCTGTCGAGGACCACCGGAGCGCCCCAGGTCTGTCCCTGGTCCGAGGAGATCCGGTAGACGACCTTGGAGGAACCCCCAACGGTCTCTGCATCGAGGAACACAAGATTCCCGTTCGACACCTGAAACACGTGCCGGGCGTGGGCCGGCCCGGTCGCCCCGGATGGGGTGCCGGGAATGGTCGTCCCTTGACCGGGCGCAGGAAGCGCCGATGTCGCGACTGCGAGCAGCGCCACCACACCAATAACGACACATCGCCGTTGTTTGGCGCGGAGGGGGATCTTCCGCGAGAGGACCGAACGACGCCCGCCCATCTTCGCCTCCTTCGCCGGATCAACCGGATGGTCCCCATGCTACAATCTCGTGCATACATCGACAATGGGTACAATGACCGGACTGCACACCGCTGCGGTAACCGCAATGGGCGGCCACCCACTCCTTGGCCGGGCCCCCAGGGTGGCCGGGTCGACCCCAAGCCCTGCTCCGGAGGCGGGGGGAACGCTCCTGTCGCAGCGCCGGCGCCCCGATCCGACCCCCCTGCGAGGACCCCTGGAAAGGGGGTGCCTGATGCTCGCCTCGGCGGAGTCGCAGCGCCGGCGCCCCGATCCGACCCCCCTCCGAGGACCCAGCGGCCACGCAGGCTCACTCACCCGGCGTCGGCCAGGGCGGAGTGGTCGAGCATCTCGATCCCCACGAACTCGCCCACCTCGGCGAGCCGCCGCAAAGCGGCGCGGCCTACACGCCGTAGACCTCGGGGTCGTCGGCCGCCGAGCCGGCGATGGGTGATCCGGTCACGAGGGAACGGAGCACGACCGGGTCGAGATCCGCGCCCGTCGGCCACACGACGGTTCCAGACTCGGGATCCACCCGAAAGGGTCCTCCATCTGAGTGCTGTTGGTGCCGGGATGTCCCCCTACCCGCCGGACTTGCGCCACGGCCGATCGAGGGTTTCGCCCGCCAGGCTCTCGCATCGCACTCTCTTGTCCGGTGGTGGCACGGGCATCTCCCGGCGAACGGACCCGGGGCCGACCACGAGCGAGCGGTAGGTGCGAGGCTGGGTGTGTACGGCTTGTTCGAGCAGGCGATAGAAGAGCATGCCCCTGGCTCGTGAGCGCCTGCGGTTGAAGCGAAACGTGAACTCGTCCAGGTATGCCTGCAGGTGACCGGGCTTCACCCCGCCCTGGTGAGTGCCGAGCAGCCACCGTTTGGCGAGCGAAGCGACGCGATGCACGCCGGGGAGCAGCTCGTGGGCGCGCCTTCCCGAGGGGGAGATGGCCTGCGGCCGGTGGACGTAGTCCTGCCCGCACGCCGGCGGGTAGCTTGCGAACCCGTCGGTTGCCACCACCGAGCCGGGCTCGACGTGGGCGAGCAGGAACGCCCGCAGCGTAGGTGCGGCGGTATTCTCGATCACCTGCATGCGGCAGCGGCCCAGACCCTTGCCGTCCTGCTCCACGGCCACCTCAACCAGGGTCTTCCCCAGAGCCCCACGACCTCCTCTGCCGGGCTCCGGCCCGCCGAGGAAAGTCTCGTCGGCCTCCACGGTGCCACAGAGGCGGTCTCTGCCGGGGCGGACCATGGCGCTGCGGTAGCGGTGCAGCATGGCCCAGGCGGTCTGCTCGGAGCCGATACCGAGCACGCGCCCCAGACCGAGCGCCGAGATCCCGTGCTTCTGGCTGGTCATGTGCCAGGCCGCCGCGAACCAGACCGTCAGCGGAGTCCGGGTCCCGTGCAAGATCGTCCCCGCCGTGGGAGAAACCCGGTGCGCACACCCCGAGCAGAACCACCGTCCATCGCGGTAGCGCCAAGCCACAACCCCACCGCAGAACGGGCAGCAGAAGCCCCCCGGCCAGCGAAGCCAGTCCAGATAGTCCAGGCACGCAGCATCGGTGGGGAACCAGGCACGCAGATCCGCATACGAGCCCGGGTAGTCAACCCCCGCCCTCGGGGCTGCTCGCGACACGCCCGTAGTCTACAGCACCGAGATGGAGGACCCTTCCACCCGAACCCTCGCGAACTCCCGCGGGTCGCGAAGGGGTTCGAACACGCCTGCGAACTCGAGCCGGCCGCTCAGGTCCACCACGCCCTCGACCCCGTCCTCGAACCGCACCCAGAGTCGGTGGTCCCCCTCCGACCGAGCTTCAACAACATCTTCCAGCATCAGATCTACTCCAGAGGCGGGATGCGACGCAGAGGCTGCTTCGCGCGCGCCAGAACCCAGTCTTCCATCAACTCAACATGATATCGGGCCCTCTTTGCCTCACATCGATGACGGTCCTGGCATCGCTCCGGTCGCCACGCGCCGGCGCCCCAATCCCGCGCCTCCGACGAAGACCCCGCGCTCGCGAAGACTCACCCACCCGGCGCCGGCCACGATCAGATGGTCGAGCAGCTCGATCCCCACCAGCTCGCCCGCGCCGGCGAGCCGGCGCGTGACGGCGACATCGTCGGGGCTCGGCGAAGGGTCCCCCGATGGGTGGTTGTGGGCGACCAGGACGGCCGCCGCGCAGGGTTCCCGGAGAGCCGCGGCGAAGACCTCCCGGGCATCCATCGGCGACTGCGCGACCCCGCCGACCCCGACCGTCACTTCCCTAAGCACCCGGTGGCGCTGGTCGAGCAGCAGCGCGACCGACTCCTCGTGGTCGAGGGGCGCGAGCCGCGGAGCGAGCAGCGCCGCGGCGTCGGCCGCCGAGAGGATCTGCGGGCGCTCGGCCGCGAGCGCGCGCGCCGCGCGCCGGCCCAGCTCGAGCGCCGCGACCACCTCGGCTGCCTTGGCCGGACCGAGGCCCGGAAAGCGCGCCAGCTCCCCCGGCGTCGCGCGCGCAAGGCCGGCCGGACCGCCCGCCCGCGTGAGCACGCGCGCCGCGAGGTCGAGCACCCCGAGCCCGTTCATCCCGGTGCGGAGGATGAGAGCGAGAACCTCCGCATCGGAGAGCGCTGAGGCGCCCAGGGCCGCCAGGCGCTCTCTGGGGCGGTCGGCCGGCGCTCGCTCGCGAACCGCGAGAGGCGCCGCGCGCTCGCGAACGGCGACGGGGCGAACCGGATGCTGCGCGGGGACGAAGGCGGGGGCGCGGGCCCCCGCACGGCTCACGTCAGCTCGGGGAAGAAGAGGGCCAGCTCGCGCGCGGCGCTCTCCGGGGAGTCGGAGCCGTGCACGATGTTCTCCGTGACCTCAAGGCCGAGATCGCCGCGGATCGTTCCCGGAGCGGCCTTCTTGGGGTCGGTCGCCCCCATCAGCGCGCGCACGACCGCGACGGCCTCCTCGCCCTCCACCGCCATCGCGAGAACGGGGCCCGAGGTGATGAATGCGATGAGGTCGTCGAAGAACGGCCTTCCGACGTGCTCGGCGTAGTGGCGCGAGGCAAGCTCCTTGTCGATGGTCAGCGTCTTCGCAGCGGCGACGTCGAGCGTCTTGTTCTCGAGGCGCCGGATCACCTCGCCGATCAGCCGGCGGCGGACCCCGTCGGGCTTCACGAGCACGAGCGTGCGCTGTCTCATCGGCTCTCCCGGTTCTCTCTTGCGAGCGACTGCCTGGCTTCGCCGACAGTGTACAAGGAGCCTGCGACGAGAACGCAGTCGCGCGCGCCGCTCGAGGCGATTGCGCGCTCTACGGCCTCGGGGACCGAGCGCGCGATCGTCGCGCTCCGCCCGAGCGCCCCGAGCGCGTCACGCAGGCGCTCGGGCGGCGCGGATCGGGGCGAGGCGACCGGCGCCACGACGATCTCACCAGCGAGCGGCGCGAGAGCCGCCAGCACGCCGGCTACGTCCTTGTCGCCGAGCATGCCCGCGACGAGAGTGAGGTCGTCCCAGTGGAACGACTCGAGCATCGCCTCGGCGACAGAGGCGGCCGCGCGCGGGTTGTGCGCGCCGTCGAGCACCACGAGCGGCTCGCGCCGGGCGACCTCGACCCGGCCGGGCGAGCGCATGCCCGAGAACGCCTCGCTCATCGCCTCGTCCGCGAGGTCGCGGTCCCCGAGGAACGCGACCGCAGCCGCGGTGCCGAGCGCCGCGTCGAGCGCGAGACCGCTCCCGTAGAGCGGGAGCAGGAGATCCTCGTAACGCCGATCCCCGATCCGGATCTCCAGGCGCTGGCCTCCGACCGCGAGGAGGCGCTCCTCGATCACGACCGCCGCGCGGCTCCCCCCCTCCGCGCGCGCGCCGAGCGCCGGGACCTCCCGCGCGACCCGCAGCTCCGCGCCGCGCTCGCGGCAGCGCCGCTCGATCACCGCGAGCACTTCCGGGTCACGCTCGGCCGTGAGCACGATCGCCCCGTCCTTCACAATGCCCGCCTTCTCGCGCGCGATCTCGGTCGGCGTGGCACCGAGTTCCGGGTGATCGAGCGTCACCTCCGTGATGACCGCGACCTGCGCGTCCACCACATTGGTCGCGTCCCAGTCCCCTCCCATCCCGACCTCGATCACCGCGCCGTCCACCGCCTTGTCGGCGAAGAAGACGAGGGCCATCGCGGTCACGGCCTCGAACCAGGTGACCCTGCTTCCGAGCCGGTCCACCTCTGCGAGGAACGGCTCGAGGTACTCCAGGGTCGAGGCGAACTCATCCTCGGAGATCGGCACGCCGTCGAACGCGATCCGCTCGGTCGGTGAGTGAAGGTGGGGCGAGGTATAGGTCCCGACCGCGAGGCCGGCCGCTCGCAGGACCTCGGTCGCCGCGCGCGCGCAGGTCGTCTTGCCGTTCGTGCCGGTCACGTGGATGGCCGGAAGCGAGGGGTTCGCGAGCAGGCCGGCGAGCGCGCGCATGCGCTCGAGCGTCGGGGCGACCAGGCGCCCGGTAGCCTCGTAGTTGGTGCGCGCGTCGAGCCGCGCGACGGCCTCCCGGAATCTCACGCCGGCATTGTCGCGGGTGGTGGAGCCGAATGCACGGCGAACCGGACGGAGGTCCCCGCGACTTCCCCCCCTTGACCTCTGGGGAACCCGAGCGGGAGAATCGGCCGGGAGGAGGTGGGGGACCGAGGTGAGAGCGGCGCCGGCCGCCACGGCCGGCGCGTGCGTACGGCAAGGCAACTGGAGGGGGGACCATGCCCAGCTACGTCGCGTTGATGCAGTGGACCGATCAGGGGGTTCGCTCGCTTCCCACCTGGGGGCAGCGGGTGAGCGCGGCCGAGGACCTGATCAAGCGGAACGGCGGCCAGCTCAAGGAGACCTACGTCACGCTCGGCCAGTACGACGTCGTCGCGATCGTCGACGCGCCCGACGACGAGACGGCCGCGCAGATCGTGATGGCGATCGGATCGCAGGG
This sequence comes from Acidobacteriota bacterium, assembly GCA_016208485.1. Classification (GTDB taxonomy): domain Bacteria; phylum Actinomycetota; class AC-67; order AC-67; family AC-67; genus JACQXY01. The sequence goes on from JACQXY010000086.1 coordinate 5,714, forward strand.
GAACGTGCGGACGCAGACATTGCGCGCGTTCACACGCAACGAGGCGCAGAGGCTGATCGAGAAGGCGCTCACTTAGCCTCGGCCGATCCGGAGGGCCGGTGCCTCGTGCGCCGGCCCTCCACCGTCATGCGGCCCCGAGCTCGGACAGCGCCTCCCCAAGACGCGCGAGCGCCGCGCGCGCCGCCTCGAGCCGCTCCCGCTGGGTCTCGACGACTTCCTCGGGGGCCTTCGCCACGAACGCCGCATCGGCGAGCTTGGCCTCGATGCGCGCGAACTCGGTCTCGTGCTTGGCGATCTCGCCCCGCAGGCGCGCCCGCTCGGCGGCGACGTCGATGATCCCGGCGAGCGGCACGTGGATCACGGCGCCGGGGGTCACCAGACGCGCCTCGCCCGCGATGTCCGGCGCCTGCCCGACCACGGCGAGCGATCCCCACGACCCGAGCGCGAGCACCCGCTCCATCTCCGTTTCCAGCAGGGCCGCGAGCCGCGGGTCGGCCACGACGGCCGTCGCGGTCGGACGGGTCTTCGGCTCGATTCGGTGATGGGTCTTGAATCGCCGCAAGGACACGATCGCGCCCTGCAGGAAAGCCATATCGCGCTCGGCTTCCTCGTCCCCGTGGTCCTCGGCGGCCGGCCACGCCGTGGTCAGGAGAGTGTCGCCGCCGGTGAGCGAGCGCCAGAGCGTCTCGGTCACGAACGGCATGAGGGGATGGAGCAGCCGGAGCAGCCGGTCGAGCACGAAGACGAGCATCGCGCGCTGATCCACCTTCGCGCGCTCGTCCTCCCCGTAGAGCCGGCCCTTCGACCACTCCAGGTACCAGTCGGCCACCTCGCTCCAGGCGAACTGGCGGAGGTCGGAGGCCGCCCTCGCGAGGTCGTACTCGCCGAAGGCCTCGGTGACCTCCCGCGTCACCGCGGCCAGGCGCGACAGGATCCACCGGTCCGCGAGCGACCACCGCTCGCGCGGGGGCAGAGCGGACGGCGGTCCGTCCAGGTTCATCAGCACGAGCCGCGCGATGTTCCAGAGCTTGTTCGCGAAGTTCCGGTCGCCCTCGATCCACTTCTCGTCGACCGACACCTCGCCCCCGAGCGTGGAGGAGCGCAGGAGCGTCATGCGGAGCGCGTCGATCCCGTAGCGATCGGCCATGTCGAGCGGGTCGATCGCGTTCCCGAACGACTTCGACATCTTCTTGCCCTTGAAATCGCGCACGAGCCCGTGCACGGCCACCGCGTCGAAAGGCACGCGCCCCATGAAGTGCAGTCCCATCATCATCATCCTGGACACCCAGAACGTGATGATGTCGTAGCCGGTCACGAGCGTGGTGGTCGGATACCACGCCCGCAGGTCCTCGGTGTCATCCGGCCAGCCGAGCGTCGAGAACGGCCAGAGCGCGCTCGAGAACCAGGTGTCGAGCACGTCCGGGTCCTGTGTGACGTCTGCCGAGCCGCACTCCCGGCACGCCGAGGGGTCCTCGCGCGCCGCGAACTCGTGGCCGGCGGCGCACGTCCACACCGGGATCCGATGCCCCCACCAGAGCTGGCGCGAGATGCACCAGTCGCGGAGGTTCTCCATCCAGTCGAGGTAGTTCCGCCCGTAGCGGCGCGGCACGAACCGGGTGCGCCCGTCGCGCACCGCCGCGATCGCCTCGCGCGCGAGCGCCTCCACCTTCACGAACCATTGGTCGGAGAGCCACGGCTCCACCTCGGTGCCGCAGCGGGAGCAGTGGCCCACCGCGTGCGTGAAAGGCCGCTCCTCGTGGACCACCAGGCCCTGCGCGCGCAGAGCCTCCAGGACCGCGTCGCGCGCCTGGTAGCGGTCCATCCCCGCGTACTCACCGCCGTTCTCGTTGATCCTGCCCTCAGGGGTGAGGATGTTCACAGCATCAAGCCTGTGGCGCCGCGCGATCTCGAAGTCGGTCGCGTCGTGCGCCGGGGTCACCTTCAGCGCGCCGGCGCCGAACTCCGGGTCCACCGCCTCGTCGGCGACGATCGGGAGCGCGCGCCCGAGGAGCGGGAGCGTCGCCGTCCGCCCGACGAGGTGCCGGTGGCGCTCGTCGTCGGGGTGCACCGCCACCGCGGTGTCGCCGAGCATCGTCTCGACGCGAGTCGTCGCGATCACAACGTACCCCGAGCCGCCCTCGAGCGGGTAGCGGATCTGGATCAGCTCGCCGTCCACCTCTCGGTGCGCCGTCTCGATGTCCGAGAGCGCCGTCGCGCAGCGCGGGCACCAGTTGATGATCCGGTTGCCCCGGTAGATGAGCCCTTCCTCATAGAGGCGCACGAAGGCCTCGCGCACCGCGCGCGAGAGGCCCGGATCCATGGTGAAGCGCTCGCGCGACCAGTCGCAGGAGTCGCCGAGCCGGCGCATCTGCGTGGTGATCCGCCCCCCGTAGGCCCGCTTCCACTCCCACACGCGCTCCACGAACGCCTCGCGCCCAAGGTCGTGGCGCGTGCGCCCCTCCTGCGCCAGATCGCGCTCCACCACGTTCTGCGTCGCGATGCCCGCGTGGTCGGTCCCCGGGAGCCAGAGCGTGCGCCGGCCGCTCATGCGCGCCTGGCGCACGAGCGCGTCCTGGATCGAATGGTCGAGCGCGTGGCCCATGTGCAGCGCGCCGGTCACGTTCGGGGGCGGCAGCACGATCGAGAAGGGCTCGCCGCCCGGGCGCGGGGCGAAGAGGCCGCGCTCCTCCCACTCGCGGTAGAGCGGCCCCTCCACCGCTTTCGGCTCGTACGTCTTCGGCAGATCCTTCGACATCGCGCTCACTCCTCGCACCCCCGGAAACGGAAGAGGACCCTCGTGGGGTCCCCCGAAAGCTGCCTGCGCGCGCCCGCTCAGGCCCCTCCCGGGCCGGCGGATACGACCGCGCGCCTCGCCATCGCACGGATCATAGCAGGTCGGCGCGATCCGTCAGGAGAGAATCTCAAACGCGTGCCGCCGGTCGGGGCCGTAGCGGAAGACGGCGAAGTCCTTGTCGAACGTGGCGGCGCGCCGGCATCCGAGGCGCTCCATCATGGCGAAGCTCGTGCAGTCGACCAGGTCGAACTCCTGATCCGCCCAGGTGTCGGCGATCGCTTCAGCGCGCGCCAGATCATCCGGCAAGACGCTCTCAATCGCCAGGGCAGTCCCCCGCAGCGCGCACCAGAACCGCATCGCCTGGTGCCAGCCGTCGTGCCGGCGCAACACCATCCAGCCCTCCATCAGGACCAGGTCGGTCGTGAACGCGCGGGTGTCTGCAAGGCCGGACAGGATCGAGACCGCTCGCGAATGCGACGCGTCCCTGCGGAGCGCGGCGGCAACGAGCACGTTCGTGTCGACGAGGACGGTCATCCCTTGTCCCGGGTGCGACGACGTCCCTTCTCCGGAGGCACGCCCATCTTCTTGCGGTCAAGGGCGTCCAGAGCCTCACCGAGATACTCGTCGAAGTGCGCGGCCACGTCGGTCGGCTCGCCGTCGATGATCCCGATGATCGCGTCGAAGGACTTCGTCTCGTAGGAGGGAGCCTGCTCCCGGACATGCGACGCGACCACCTCGCGCATGAGCGCCGCAAGCGAGATCCCCCGCCGCCGCGCATCGGCGACGAGCGCGCGGTGGTGCTCGGGGTCCAGATAGATCTGCGTCCGCTGGTACCTCATGATGTCGACATCATACCATCATCTCTTGACCACAAATGCTCAAAGTGACTATCATCAGGATCCGACGGAAAGGAAAGAATCCGTGCGAGCAGCACAATTTCGCGCCGTGACCTGTTCAGCGGCAACCGCCCTGCTGCTGACCGGCGTGCTCGCGGCGGCTTCGACAGAGGCGCCCGTGGGGTCCGCCGCGGCGAGCGCCCTGCCCCCGGCCGGGGTCGGCCTCGGGGTCCTCGGCGGTCTGTTCGTGGGCCTGGTGACGCAGGGCGCAGAGGTGACCCACACGTTCGACAGCATCCCCCTGCCCTGCCCCGCAGTCATAACGACCTACCGCGTCACCCTCACCTACTTCCCCCAGTACGACGTGCTGACCCTCGCGGCGCTCGGCAAGGAGGCGGCGGGACAGGCGGGCCATGCCTCGGTGAGCGGCCAGGCAGACGTCTGCCCGACCTTCCCCATCA
>JACQXY010000021.1 GCA_016208485.1 Acidobacteriota bacterium
GAGAGCTACCTTCTTCAGGTGGGCGGCTATCTGGCAAGCCAGGGTGCCTACCGGCTCACCCTCAACGAAGGGGACTGGACCCGGGTGGGGGTGCCGCTCATCGGACGCGTTGAGGGTGGAACGGACGGAGACCATGCGCGCGCGTGTCTAACCTCCCGGTTCGTCGCCTCCTTCTGCGAAGGCACCGACGGCGCCGCCGGCTGAGCGGCGACCACTCGTCTGCCCGTAGCCCTCTCTTCCGAACGTGCGTTCGGTTATCGCTTGCGTGGAGGATTCCTTCCTTGCGATGGGGGGAAACGATTGACATCTGCCCACTCTGGGGAGTATCGTGGCGCCCGGTGGTGGGAAAGGGAGGGCTCGAGTGTTCCTGGGATGCTTCCAGCACTCGCTGGACGGCAAGGGGAGGATCATCCTCCCTTCGAAGTTCCGCCCGCGTCTCTCCGAAGGGTGCCTGTTGACCGTCGGCCACGACCCGTGCCTGTACGTCTTCCCCGCCGATGAGTGGCGCCGCAGGACGGGGGAACTCGGCAATGCCAGCTTGCTCGACCCGGCGGCACGCCACATCCAGGAGATGGTGTTCTCGAGCGCCATGGAGGAGGTCCCAGACGGTCAGGGGAGGGTGCGGATCGCCGAAGACCTCCGCCGCTTCGCCGGGCTCGAGCGAGAGGTGATGGTCGTCGGTGCCGGACCTCGGATCGAGGTCTGGGATCGGGTCGCCTGGGCGCGGCACCGGGAACAGGTTGGACGGGAGTTCGCGGCCAGGACCGTGCCGATCGCCGGAATCGACTACTGACCATGGATCGGCGGGGGGCCGGGCCCTCCGCCGCGACGAGGGAGGCGCGTGATGAGTACCTATGAGGCAGGCTCGCTGGCGGCGCGCCGGCACGCCGACGTCCGGGAGCTCAGGGACAGCCTGATGCTGCTCGGGCTCGCGGCGGCGAGCCTCGGCGGGTACGTGGGGATCGCCTTCGCGGCGGTGCGGCTTCTCGGGGCGCGGTGAATCCCGATGGGGACGCGCACCCGCCGCACACTCCGGTCCTCGGGCGGGAGGCGACTGCGTTGCTCGTGCCGGAGCCGGGGCCGCGGGCCGTCGTGGACTGCACCGTCGGCGCCGGCGGCCACGCCGTCCTCGCGCTCGAGGCGATGGGGCCCGAGGGCCGGTTGCTCGGCATCGATCGGGACGCGGAAGCGCTTGCGGCCGCGCGGGACCGGCTCGCTCCGTTCGGCGACCGCGTGCGTCTCGTGATGGCCGACTTTCGGGATCTGGAGGAGATCGTGAACGCGCACGGGTGGGGGAGGGAGGCCGGCGGGGTGCTCTACGACCTCGGGGTCTCGTCCATGCAGCTCGACCGCCCCGAGCGCGGGTTCTCATACCGCCGCGACGCGCCCCTGGACATGCGCATGGACGCGACGCGGCGGCTCACCGCCGCCGACGTCGTGAACACCTACTCGAAGCAAGAGCTCACCCGGATCCTCCGGGAGTACGGCGAGGAGCGGTGGGCCTCCCGGATCGCGGAGTTCATCGTCAACGCACGGCGGCGCAAGCCCCTCTCCACGACGGCAGACCTCGTGGACGTCATTCGCGCCGCCGTGCCTTCGGCGGCGCGCCGGGGCGGGCCCCACCCGGCGCGCCGCACCTTTCAAGCCCTCCGCATCGAGGTGAACGGGGAGCTGGACGCTCTTGCGGGGTCGCTTCCGCAGGCCGTGTCGCGGCTCGCGCCCGGCGCGCGGGTCGTGGCGCTCTCGTGCCACTCCCTCGAGGACCGGATCGTGAAGCGGGCGCTGGCGGGCGAGTCGCGCGGCGCCTCGCCGAGGCTCCGCGTGCTGACGCGCCGCCCGCTCCGGCCGGGCCCGGATGAGCTTTGCGCCAACCCGCGCGCGTCGGCCGCGAAGCTGCGGGCCGCCGAGCGGCTCGCAGCGCCGCCCGAGGTGCCCGAGCCGCCGGACGGGTGGGCCGCGTGAGCACCGCAAGAAGCCCCAGGCGACCGGTACCGGCGCCGGACCGACCACGTCATCTGCGATTGGTGCGTGGCCGCCCGGCGCCGGGCCGGCGCCCCCCAGCCCGCCTCCTCCCGCCCGCCGCGCTCGGCACCGTCGCGGCGCTGTTCGTGGTGATCGGGGCGAACGTGCTCGTGGGACAGGCCGCGGTGACTCGCGCGGCGCTCGAGGTGCAGGTGCGCGGGCGCCGGGTCGAGGCGGAGAGGCTCGAGGTCACCGTGGCCAGGCTGCGCGCCCCGGAGAGAATCGAGAAGAGGGCGCTGGACCTGGGGCTCGTGCCGGCGTCTGAGATCATCTCCCTCGTGCCCCCGGTCGCCGGCCCCCCGATGCGCGGGGCGAGAGACTGAGGGGACGCGGTGGCTCGCCGCGGCCCCCGCCCAACCGTCCGACTCGTCGCTTTGTTCGGCGCGACGGTGCTCGCTCTCTCGGTCGTCGCGGGGCGGCTCGTGCAGCTCCAGGTCGTCGAGGCCTCGTCGTTCCAGTCGCTCGGCGCGAAGCAGCGCCTCAGGAGCCTGGCGCTCCCGGCCCGCCGCGGGACCATCTTCGACCGAGGGATGCGGCCGCTCGCTCTGTCGGTCGACGCGCGCGCGGTGTACGCCGACCCGAAGATGGTCGAGGACCCGGAGGGCACCGCCGGCAAGCTCGCGCCGATCCTGGGACTCGACGGCGGCGAGATCGCCGACAAGCTCCGCCGGGACACGAGGTTCGTGTATCTGGCTCGCCGGGTGGACATCGGAGTCGCCTCGCGCGCGCTCGCGCTCCGGCTCCCCGGGGTGGGCGCGCTCGACGAGACGAACCGCGTCTACCCGGCCGGCCGGCTCGCCGGGCAGGTTCTCGGGTTCGTCGGAGTGGACGGCGTGGGGCTCGGCGGGTTGGAGTTCGCCTACGAGGACGTCCTGCGAGGGGTGCCGGGATCCGAGGTGGTCGAGCAAGATCCGCACGGGCGGCCGATCCCGTTCGGCCGCAACTCCGCGCGCCTCCCGGTCCCCGGCCGAGGCGTCGTTCTCACCATCGACCAGGACCTGCAGTTCGCGGCCGAGCAGGCGCTCGGCGACGCGGTTGTCCGCAACGGCGCGCGAAGCGGGGTCGCCGTGGTGATGGACGTGCACTCGGGCGACGTGCTCTCGATGGCGAACTGGCCTCCGTTCGATCCAAACGAGTTCCAGAACGCGCCGGACGCCGCGCGCAACCGGGCCGTGACAGACGTCTACGAGCCGGGGTCGGTCAACAAGGTCATCACCGCCGCCGCCGCGATCGAAGGGGGCCTGGTTCGCCCGTCGGACCGCTTCCCAGTGCCGGACCACCTGCGGATCGCCGACAAGACCTTTCACGACTTCGCTCCTCATCCCGCCGACGTGCTGACCTACGGGGAGATCCTCGCCCGGTCGTCGAACATCGGCACCATCACCGTCGCCCTCAAGGTCGGACCGCGCCGCCTGCAGGCGATGCTCGAGCGCTTCGGGCTCGGCGAGCGGACCGGGGTCGGGTTCCCCGGCGAAGCCGAGGGGATCATGCTGTCCCTTCGGAACTGGTATCCCACGAGCATCGGAACCATCCCGATCGGACAGGGGATCGCCGTCACGCCGCTGCAGGTCGCCTCGGTGTACGCGACGATCGCCAACGACGGGGCGTGGGTTCGGCCCCGGCTCGTGCGCGCCACGGTCGAGCGGGACGGGCGCGTCCTACCGCTCGATCCCTCCGAGCGGCGCCGGGTGGTGTCCGCCGCGACCGCCGCGGAGGTCCGCGCCATGCTCGTCGGCGTCGTCGAGCGCGGGACCGGGAGGCTCGCGCGTCTGCCCGGATACCTGGTCGGCGGCAAGACCGGCACGGCGCGCAAGCCGCGCTTGGACGCCCGCGGCTACTCGCGCGAGATCGTGACGACCTTCGCCGGGATCGTTCCGGCCGATCGCCCCCGGTTCGTCGTGCTCGTGTCTCTCGACAATCCGGCCGTCCGGTTCGCCGCGCTCACGGCCGCGCCGGCATTCCGAAGGATCGCCCAGCAGGCTCTCTCCCGGTTCGGCGTGCCGCCGACGTATCCGGCCGTCGTGCCCATCGCGCAATCCACCGCCGCTTCGCGCTCGGCCGTCGCCGGCTCCCGCCCAGAAGACGGAGCGTGCGCGGGGCCCGGCCGTTGCCGTCGGGTCCGGCCCCGGGCCCGGACGCCGTGATAGAGTACGTCGCGCGTGCGCGCGCGCGCGGGGCGGGGGGCGGCCGGAGAACGGTGGATGCCGGCTTGATGCTCTCTCGCCTCCTCGCGGAGACGCCCGGCGCCGAGGTTCGCGGCGACCCGGACGTCCTGGTGGACGATCTCGCCTACGACTCCCGCGACGTCCCCGATAGCTCGCTGTTCTTCTGTGTCTCCGGCGCGCGGTCCGACGGCCACCTTCACGCGCCGGAAGCGGTCCGCTCGGGGGCCTCCGCGCTCGTGGTCGAGAGGTGGCTCGACGTCGCTGCGACGCAGGTGCGAGTGGACTCGGTGCGCGCGGCGATGGGGCCCTTGTCGGCCGCGTTCTTCGAGCATCCGTCGAGATCCCTGCCGATCGTCGGGGTGACCGGGACGAACGGGAAGACGACGACCTCCTTCATGCTGGAGAGAGCGTTCGAGGCCGCCGGCATCAAGGCGGGGTTGATCGGGACGATCGTCACCCGGGTCGCCGGGGAGGTCCTTCCGGTGACCCGGACGACTCCGGAGGCTCCAGACCTGCAGCGCTTGCTCGCGCGGATGCGCGCCTCGGGCGTGGGCGGCGTCGCGATGGAGGTCTCGAGCCACGGCCTCGCGCTCCGCCGGATCGACTCGACCCGGTTCGCGTGCGCGGTGTTCACGAACCTCACGCAGGACCACCTCGACTTCCACGGAACGATGGAGGACTACTTCGCGGCGAAAGCGTTGCTGTTCTCCGGCGGCCTCGCCGAGCGGGCCGCGGTGAACGCCGACGACCCCCACGGCCGGTCGCTCTTGGCGAGCTCCGGCCTTCCGGCCGTCTCCTTCGCGCTCGACTCGCACGCCGATGTGCGTGCCATCGACGTGGACGTCCGCCGCGATGGATCGGTCTTCACCATCGCTGTGGGTGAGCGGCTCTTTCCGGGGCGGACCCGCATCGCCGGCCGATTCAACGTCTCGAACGCGCTCGCGACCGTGGCGGCGTTCCAGGCGCTCGGCCTGCCGGTCGGCGCGGCGCTCGAAGGGGTCGGGGCGCTCGACCGGGTCCCGGGGCGGATGGAGCCGGTGGACGCCGGCCAGGGTTTCACCGTGATCGTGGACTACGCGCACACGCCCGATTCCCTGGCGAACGTCCTGCGGCTCGCGCGTGAGATGGTCGCGCCGGGCGCCGCGCTCGCCTGCGTGTTCGGCTGCGGGGGCGACCGCGATCGCGGCAAGCGCGCGGTCATGGGCCGGATCGCGGCCTCCCTCGCCGACCGGATCGCGATCACGTCGGACAACCCGCGCAGCGAGGATCCGGGAGCGATCATCGCGGCGATCGAGTCCGGAGCGCGAGAGGCAGCGGGAAGTCCGTACACGGTCGAGCCCGACCGGCGCGAGGCGATCCGGCTCGCGATCGCGGCCTCGCGTCCCGGCGATGTGGTCGTGATCGCCGGAAAGGGACATGAGACGGGGCAGGAGTTCGCCGACCGAACCGTCCCCTTCGACGACCGGGTCGTTGCGCGCGAGATCCTGGAGGAGGTGGGCGGCCGCTAGCCGCGGGAGATGCCGGCGCTCACGCTCCAAGAGATCGCCGAGGCGGCCGGCGGCCGCCTCGAGGGTGGCGATCCGGGGCGCGCTGTGACCGCCGTCGGGATCGACACCCGCGACCTTCCTTCCGGAGCCCTCTTCGTCGCCCTGCGCGGCGAGCGCGACGGGCACGACTTCGTGGCCGAGGCGTTCCGCGCGGGCGCGGCGGCGGCAATGGTGGCTGAGGGACGTGACCTGCCGCCCAGGGGAGCCCTGATCCGCGTTGAGGACCCACTCGCCGCGCTCGCGCGGCTCGCGTCCTCGGTGCGGGGGCGGCTCGCGGCGTGCGTCGTGGCCGTGACCGGGTCCTCGGGGAAGACGATCACGAAGGACCTCGCGGCCGCCGCTCTCGCCGCGCGGTACCGGGTGGTCGCGAGCCCGAGGTCCTTCAACAACGAGATCGGGGTCCCGCTCACCCTCCTCGCGGCCGACGACCGAACCGAGGTCATCGTCGCGGAGATCGGCAGCCGGGCCCCCGGGCACATCGCGGCGCTCGCGCCGGTGCTCAGGCCCGACGTCGGGATCGTTGTCAACGTGGGCGCGGCCCACGCCGGGATGTTCGGCTCGCGCGAGGCGACCGCGCGCGCGAAAGGCGAGCTGGTCGAGGCGCTCCCGCCCGGCGGCGTCGCGGTCCTCTCGGCCGACGATCCGGTCGTGGCGGCGATGCGAGACCGGACCCGGGCCCGGGTCGTAACGTTCGGGTGCTCCCCCGAGGCCGACGTGCGCGCCGAGCGCGTCGTTCTGGACGCCCGAGCCCGAGCCTCCTTCCGGGTGGTCGTGGGCGCCGCCCTGCCGGGCATGAGTGGGGGAGCGCCGGTCCGCCTTCGAGTCCCGGGGGAGCACATCGTCGCCGACGCGCTTGCGGCGATCGCGGCCGCGGTCTGCCTAGGAGTGGGGGTCGCCGAAGCGGCGCGTGCGGTCTCGGACGCGCCGGGGACGCGCTGGCGCATGGAAGTGCGGGACGCGCCGGGCGGATGGCGGGTCGTGAACGACGCCTACAACGCCAACCCGGCCTCGTCGGCCGCCGCGCTGAAGGCTCTGGTCGCCATGTCGCGCGGCCGGCGCGCCTGGGCGGTGCTCGGGGAGATGGCCGAGCTCGGGCCGGAGACCGCCGAGGAGCACGACCGGCTCGGCCGGCTCGCCGTGCGGCTCGGCATCGGGCGTCTGGTGGTGGTGGGGGAGCATGCCCGGCCGCTGTACGAGGCGGCCAGGCTCGAGGGGATGCCGCCGGAAGACGCGGTCCTCGTGCCGGACGTGGACGCCGCGGCCGAGGTCGTGCTCGCGGGCATCAGGCCGGGCGACGTGGTGCTCGTCAAGGCCTCGCGCGCCGCAGGACTGGAGCGAGTGGTGGAGCGGATCGCCGGCGAGGACCGGGAGGGGCCGGGGGCGTGAAGCCGATCCTCTTCGCCGCCGCGGTCGGCCTCCTTGCGACCCTCGTCGGGACGCCGCTCGCGATTCGCGCGCTGCGCGCGCGCGGCCTCGGCCAGCTCATTCGTGAGGACATCGGCCACATGCACGGCGAGAAGCGAGGGACGCCGACGATGGGCGGGATCGTCATCCTCTCGGGGATCGCGGTCGGCTACCTTGCGAGCCATACCGTCGCGCGGTTCTCCCGAAGCGGGATCCTCGTTCTCGGCGCGATGGCCGCGATGGGGCTGGTCGGCCTGGCCGACGACTACATCAAGATCCGCCACCAGCGGAGCCTCGGCCTGAACAAGACCGCGAAGGCCGCGGGGCAGGCGCTTGTCGCCGTCGGGTTCGCCGTCGCGGCACGGTCGTGGGTCGGCGCTCCGACCGAGCTGTCGTTCGTTCGGCAGACGGCCCTCGATCTGGGCATTGTCTTCGTCCTGTGGGGGATCCTGGTGTTCGCCGCGGCCACGAACGGGGTGAACCTCACCGACGGGCTCGACGGGCTGGCCGCGGGATCGGGCGCCATGGTGTTCGCCGCCTACGTGGTCATCGCGTTCTGGCAGTTCCGCCATCTCTGTCCGGGCACAGGAGGCGGGTGCTACCAGGGGATCCGGGATCCGCTGGATCTTGCGATCGTCGCCGCGGCATCGCTCGGTGCGTGCGCTGGGTTCCTGTGGTGGAACGCCGCGCCGGCGAAGATCTTCATGGGCGACACGGGGTCGCTTGCCATCGGAGCCGGGATCGCGGCGCTCGCGATGCTCACGGCGACGCAGCTGCTCCTGGTCGTGCTCGGCGGGCTCTTCGTGCTGGAGACCACCTCGGTCATCATCCAGGTTGCCGCCTTCCACGGTTTGCACCGCCGTGTGTTCCGGATGGCTCCGCTCCATCACCACTTCGAGCTGGCCGGCTGGCCGGAGTTCACCGTCATCGTGCGCTTCTGGATCATCGCCGGACTGTGCGCGGCGCTCGGGATCGGCCTGTTCTACGCGGAGTTCCTCGCCCGTGGAGGGGTCGGATGAGCCTCTTCCTCGATCCCGCTTCCCGGGCGCTCCCCGGCCGGGGCTCCCCGGTCGTGGTCCTCGGGCTGGGGCGGTCCGGCGAAGCTGCGGCGCGCCGGCTCCTCGCATCCGGCGCCCGGGTCGTCGTGATCGATTCGGCGGACGACTCAGGCCTGCGCGAGCGGGCGGCCGGCCTCGCCGGCGCCGTCGTGAGGCTCGGCACGCAGGATGCGGCCGCGCTCGCCGGCGCGGCTCTCGTGATCGCGAGCCCGGGGGTGGCGCCGTCCTCTCCGATGCTCTCCGCCGCGCGCGAAGCCGGGATCCCGGTGTGGAGCGAGGTCGAACTCGCCTGGCGCCTGGCGCGCGTCCCGATCGTGGGAGTTACCGGCACGAACGGCAAGACGACGACGACGAGGATGATCGCCGAGGCCCTTACCGCCTCCGGGATGCGGGCGATGGCGGCGGGCAACATCGGGCACCCTCTGGTCGATGCGGCGACGGCGGATCTGGACGTCATCGTCGCCGAGCTGTCGAGCTTCCAGCTCCACCACATCGTGTCGCTTCGGCCGCGGGTCGCCGTGCTGCTGGATCTCGCCGACGATCACCTCGACTGGCACGGGTCGTTCGAAGCGTACGGCGCGGACAAGGCGCGGATCTTCGAGAACCAGGCGGAGGGCGACGTGGCCGTCTTCGAGCGGGAGTGCGCCCCGTGGCGGCGAGGGCGCGCCCGCGCGGTGGCGTTTTCCGCCGGGTCTCGGGGCGGCTGCGCCGCCCCGGCGATCGAGGAGACGGCGGGACTGGAGGACGGCTGGATCGTCGTGCCGGAGGGCAGGGTCGTGGAGACCTCGCGGCTGCGCGCGCGCGGCTCGCCGAACCGCGCGAACGCCATCGCGGCCGCGGCGGCCGCATGCGCGTTCGGCGCGGCGCCGGCGTCGGTCGGAGAGGCCCTGGCCTCGTTCGAACCGCTCCCGCACCGGATGGAGCTGGTGGAGGAGGCCGGCGGGATCGCCTACGTCAACGACTCGAAGGCGACCAACCCGCACGCGGCGCTCGCGGCGCTGGGGGGGATCGATCGCGCTGTGCTCGTCGCCGGGGGCAGGAACAAGGGGCTCGACCTGTCCGTGCTCGCCGAGGCCGCCGGTCGCCTGCGGGGCGTGGTGGCGCTCGGGGAGTCGGCTCCCGAGGTGGAGCGGGTCTTCGCGGCGACGGGAGTGCCGGTCGAGCATGCCGCCTCGATGGATGAGGCCGTGGAGCGCGCGACGGCGATGGCCGGGCCTGGGGACACGGTCCTGCTGTCGCCTGCATGCGCGTCGTTCGACCTGTTCGCCGACTACAAGGCGCGGGGGGAGGCGTTCCGCGCCGCGGTCAAGCGGCTGATCGAGAGGAGAGAGGCATGACCGTCGTCCATGTGGGTGCGCGGCTGCGCGGCCGCGCGCGGGATCGAGTCGGGCCGCTGAACGCCAGTGCGCTCTTCCTGCTCGTCCCCGTTGCGGTCCTCGTCACGATCGGCCTCATGATGGTGCTCTCGGCGTCGTCGGTGGCGGGCCTCCAGCAGGGGTCGGCGTTTCTGTACTTCACCCGCCAAGTCCTGTGGGCGGTGGTCGGGATCGCGGCGATGGCGATCTGCTCCGCCGTCGACTACCGGCGCTGGCGCACGCTCGGCTACGGCCTGCTCGCAGCCGGGGCGGCCGGTCTCGTCGCGGTCCTCCTCCCCGGAATCGGGGTCCGCGCCGGAGGCTCCAGCCGTTGGATCGCCGTCGGACCGCTCCGCCTGCAGCCCTCCGAGATCGCCAAGCTGGCGCTGATCCTCGTCGTGGCGGACCTGTGCGTGCGCAAGGCCGGCCGCTTGAGGACGGCGCAGGAGCTGATCTTCCCGGTCGGGGCCCTCGCCGGGCTCGTGGGCGCCCTCGTCTTCGCCCAGCCGGATCTCGGAACGACGCTCGTCCTCGGAATGCTCGCGTTCACGATCCTTTTCGCGGCCGGCGCGTCGCTTCCTGCGCTCGGCCTCGTCGGGTCCGCGGGCGGACTCGCCGCGGTGGTCCTGGCGCTGAGCCGCGGGTACCAGCGCGCGCGCATCTTCTCCTTCCTGGATCCGTTCGGCGACCGCCTGGGCGGCGGATACCAGGCGGTTCAGTCGCTCATCGCGCTCGGGTCGGGAGGGGTGTTCGGCGTGGGTCCGGGGACCAGCCGTCAGAAGTGGCTGTACGTGCCGAATGCGCACACGGACTTCATCTTCTCGATTCTCGGGGAGGAGACGGGTCTGATCGGAACGCTCATCGTCGTCGGGCTTCTGGCCCTTCTCGCCTTCGCCGGCTTGCGAATCGCGCGGCGCGCGCCCGATCCGTTCGGCCGGCTGGTGGCGGCGGGCATCACGGCATGGATCGCCGGGCAGGCGATCGTCAACGTTGGGGCGGTGACCGGGTTGCTCCCGATCACGGGGATCCCGCTCCCGCTCGTGTCCTTCGGAGGGACGGCGCTCGTGGTGACGCTCGCCGGCGTCGGGATCATGGTGAACATCGCCCGCCAGGAGGTGTGGCCTCCCGGCGAGGCGGAGAGGCCGGTCGCTCTCCGGCCGCGCTCGCCGGATCGCCCGGCCCCTCTCCCCGCCCGGGGGCGAGGGGCAACCGGTCGGCTGAGGTGATGTCGGTCTCGGTGGTGATCGCGGCCGGCGGGACCGGAGGGCATCTGTCCCCGGCCCTTGCCCTCGCCGAAGCGCTGCGCGAGCTGCGCCCCGACATCCGTGTTTGCTTCGCCGGAGCTCGCCGGGGAATGGAGGGGACGATGGTGCCGGCGGCCGGATACCGGCTGCACGCGCTGGACGTCCTGCCTTTCGCCCGCACGCTCGGGCTGCGCCGGTACCTTGCCCCGTTCGCGCTCCTGCGCGCGTCGGCGCAGGCGCGGGCGATCCTGCGCGCCGAGCGCGCCGGGGTCGTCGTCGGGATGGGCGGGTACCCGAGCCTGCCCGTCGTGGCGGCCGCTCGGTGGCTTCGCATCCCGTCGATCGTGCACGAGCAGAACGCGGCGGCAGGCATCGCCAACCGCGCGGCCGCATACCTCACGCGGAACGTCGCGCTCGCGTTCGGCGAGGCGGCGCGCGGCCTCCCGCGATTCGTCCGGCCGCGCACGATCGGCATGCCGCTCAGGGTCCCGATCGCCTCGTTCGATCGGGCGGCTCTGCGGGAGGAGGCCATGGAGGCATTCGACCTCGACCCCGGGCGCGCGACGGTGCTGGTGGCGGGGGGGAGCCTCGGCGCCGCGCGCCTGAATGCCGCCGCGGTCGGGATGGCGGCGAGGTGGCGGGACCGCGACGACCTCCAGATGATCGTGTCGGCCGGCCGGTCGCAGCAGGAGGACGCCGGCGCCGCGCTCGACGGCGCGCGCGGGCAGTTGCCGGTGCGGTGCGTCGCGTTCATCGAGCGCATGGATCTCGCCTACGCCGCCGCGGATGTGGCCCTGTGCCGCGCCGGGGCCGCCACGATCGCCGAGCTTGCGGCCACCGGGGTCCCCTCGGTGCTCGTGCCCTACCCCCACGCGCGCGGCGGCCACCAGGCTGCGAACGCCGCGGTCCTCGAACGCGCCGGCGGCGCCGTCGTTCGCAGCGATGCGGCGGCGGAGGCAGGACCGCTCGCGACGCTGATCGAAGGGCTCCTCGCCGACCCGGCGCGCCGCGCGGCGATGGGGGCCGCGGCGCGCTCGACCGCGCGCCCGGCCGCGGCAAGCGCTCTGGCCGCCTGGGCGCTCGATCTCGCGGAAGCCGGACGGAGCGGGAGGCGGGCGTGAGCGGTGTGGGCCGCGGGGCCGAGGGGGCCGGCGCGAGCGGCGGGATCGAGGGGATGCGGTCGGTGCACCTCGTCGGGATTGGAGGCGCGGGGATGAGCGCGCTCGCCAGGGTGCTCCTCGCGCGCGGCGCGGACGTGTCCGGCTCCGACATCAAGGATTCCCGGGCGCTCGAGGCGCTCCGGGCGCTCGGGGCCAGAGTGCACGTTGGGCACCGCGCGACGAATCTCGACGGTGCCGACTGCCTCGTCGTTTCATCCGCGATCCGCAGGGACAACCCGGAGATGCGCGCCGCACGGGAGCAGGGGGTCCCGGTCCTTCACCGCGCGCAGGTCCTCGCCCTGCTCATGCGGGAGCGGCGGGGGATCGCGGTCGCCGGGACGCACGGCAAGACCACCACCACCTCGATGATCGCGCTCGCCCTCCAGCGCGGGGGCCTGGATCCGACCTTCCTCGTCGGCGGCGACGTGAACGAGATCGGCTCCAATGCCCACCACGGGACGGGGGAGTGGCTGGTCGCCGAGGCGGACGAGAGCGACGGGTCCTTCCTGTGGCTTGCTCCGGAGATCGCCGTCGTCACGAATGTCGACGCCGACCACCTCGACTACTACCGGAACGTTGGGGAGATCCGGGAGTCGTTCGTCGCGTTCCTTCAGAACGTTCTCGAAGGGGGGACGGCCGTGCTGTGCGCCGACGATCCCGGCGCGCGCGCCGTGCTCGCTCGAACGGAGGGGCGCGCCGTGACCTACGGCTTGGACGACGGTGAGTGGCGCGGGAGGATGGCATCGGTGGGGCCACTCGGATCGCGGGTCGTCGTGACCCACGCTGGAGCCGAAGTCGGCGAGATGGCGCTGTCGGTTCCCGGCGCGCACAACGTCCGCAACGCCCTCGCGACGGTCGCGGTGGCAGATCTTGCCGGGGTGCCGTTCGCGGTCGCCGCCGGGCAGCTCGCCGTGTTCCAGGGGGTCCAGCGCCGGTTCCAGGTTCGCGGCGAACGGGCGGGGGTGACGGTCGTGGATGACTACGCGCATCACCCGACCGAGGTGCGGGCCACGCTCGAGGCCGCGAGGGAGCGCGGGTTCCGGCGCGTGATCGCGATCTTCCAGCCGCACCTGTATTCGAGGACGGCGGTCCTCGGCCGAGACATCGGAGCCGAGCTGGCGGCCGCCGACGTGGTCGTCGTGACCGACGTCTACGGCGCGCGCGAGGACCCGACGCCCGGCGTCACCGGGAAGATCGTGGTCGACGGGCTTCTGGAGATCGCGCCGCGCCGCAAGGTGGCGTACCTTCCGACGCGAGGAGACATCCCCGGGTACGTCGCCGCCTGCACCGAGCCGGGGGATCTGGTTCTCACGGTGGGCGCCGGGGACGTCACCATGCTCGGCGGCCAGATCCTGCGCGCGATCGGGGAGCGCGGGCGGTGAGCGGTTGCGGGCCCGCTCGTGGGGCGGCTCGCGCCGTCGAGATTCTTGTTGCGCGCGGGGTCGGGCGGGTCGAGCGCGGGGGCCGGATCGCGCCGTGGACCTCGTACCAGATCGGCGGGCCGGCGGACGTCCTGGTCGAGACGGAGTCGGAATCGGACCTGGAGGGGGTCGCGGAGGCGGCGCGCGAGAGCGGTCTCGATGTGCTGGTCCTCGGAAGGGGTTCGAACGTCCTCGTGTCCGACGGCGGGTTTCGGGGCATCGCCCTCCGCCTCGGGGCGGGGTTCCGGTGGAGCCGCCGGGACGGCGGCGCCCTCGAGGCCGGAGCGGCCGCTCCGCTGCCGGCGCTGTCGGGCCTCGCTCTCGACGAGGGGCTCGCCGGGCTCGAGTTCGCCGTTTCGATCCCTGGGAGTCTCGGCGGGGCGGTGCGCATGAATGCCGGCGCCCATGGGCGGTGCATGGCCGACGTGGTGGAGTGGGCCGAGGTCTACTCGTTCGACCAGGCGGAGACCGTGCGCTTTGCCCGCGACGAGCTCGCTTTCGATTACCGGACGGCGCGGTTCCCCGCGCGGTCCGCCGTGACGGCGGCGAGGCTCGCTCTGGAGCCCGGGGAACGCGGCGCCATCGCCGAACGGATGCGCGAGGCGCGCGAGTGGCGGCGGCGCACGCAGCCGCTCAACAGCCCCAATGCGGGAAGCGTCTTCAAGAACCCGCCCGGGGAGTTCGCCGCGCGGCTGGTCGAGACCGTGTGCGGGAAGGGGATGAGCCGTGGCGGCGCGCGTGTGAGCGAGGTGCACGCGAACTTCATCGTCGCCGGCGCGGGCGCGAGATCCTCCGACGTCCACGCGCTCATCCGCAGGATCCAAAGGATGGTCCGGAGGGCGACGGGGATCGATCTGCAGCTCGAGCTGAAGCTCGTCGGCGAGTTCAAGGAGGAAGACGATGATCAGACGCCCGTCTGACGGGGGCAGGTCGCGGGACGAATCCGCCGCTCGCGTGGTCTCGTCCCAGCGGCTGAATGCCCGGCGCCGGGCCGTGCGCGCGGCGATGATTCGCCGGCGCCGGCGGACGGCGCTCGTCCTCGCTCTTGCCCTCAGCGTGTCCGTTGGCGGCTGGGCGTTCGCGAGATCGTCCTTCTTCGCGCTGTCGCGCATCGAGGTTGCCGGCGTCCGGGCCCTGACGGCCGGCGATGTGATTGCCGCGAGCGGGCTGAGGGTCGGGCAGAACGTGCTCGGTCTGGACCGCACCGCGATCGCCGCGCGCGTGCGGGCGATGCCGCTCGTGCGAGGGGCGGCGGTCGAACGCGTCGGTCCTTCGACCCTTCGGATCGAGGTCGTGGAGAGGACCCCGGCGCTCGAGGTTCTGGCGTCCGGGGAGAATTACTGGGTGGACGAGGACGGCCGGCGCTTCGACGGCCGTCCGGCCGCCGGGGTCCTCGTGCCGATCTATCGAGTTCCCCCAGCCCGGCCCGTCCCGGCAGACCGATCACCGGATCGGCTCGCCGGGGCCGCCTCCCACGCAGGCTCGGCATCGCACGCCACCGGTGCACCATCCGCCGCGGTTCGCCGACCGGCTCCGGGCCGGGCAACGGTCCAAGCGGTGCTCACCGTCTGGAGGAGGTTGCCCCCCTCAATGACGCGCGAGATCCGTTGGTTCGAGACGGGACCGGGCGGCATCCTGCTGCTCCGGTTGGGGGCGATCGAAGTGATCCTCGGGAGCCCGGACCGAATCGCGGAGAAGGCCGCCGCCGTCGAGATGGTCGTCGGTTACTCGCGAGCCGAAGGCAAGCGAGTTCGGCGGATCGACGTTCGCGCCCCCCGCCACCCAGCGGCCTCGGTGGGCTGACACCGCAGATCCGGCGTTCCCCCTTCGCATGGGAGGGGGATCTTTTCTGAGTCTATGGCTTGACTTCACGATGAGGGCTCCGGTATGGTCTGCACCATCACTAGAGGTTTACATAACTCTCACGTTCCAGTTGAGCGTTAGAACATCTGGTGACCTGCGTTTTTCCGGTCGGAAAGGGCATCGCCCTTCCGCCGGGTGGAAGTCTCAAGGAGGCATTCACCCGGGAGAGGTCCGGCCGTTCTGAACGCTGGGGGGTGGGCTCGGAGCGAGTGCCCGGGCCTCGGCAAGCGGAACCAAGGGGGGATCGGGATGGCAAGCGCACCGCAGAACTACCTGGCGGTGATCAAGGTCGTCGGCATCGGCGGCGGCGGGGTCAACGCCGTCAATCGGATGATCGACGAGGGGCTGAAGGGCGTCGAGTTCGTGGCCATCAACACCGATGCGCAGGCCCTGCTGATGTCCGACGCCGATCTCAAGCTCGATATCGGCCGGGAGGTCACCCGCGGCCTGGGCGCGGGATCGGACCCCGAGCTCGGACGGCGCGCGGTCGAGGAGGCGCGGGACACCGTGGAAGAGGTCCTGAGGGGCGCCGACATGGTGTTCGTCACCGCCGGGGAAGGCGGCGGGACCGGGACCGGCGGCGCGCCGGTCATCGCCGAGATCGCGAAGGCGCTCGGATCGCTCACGATCGGCGTCGTGACGCGGCCGTTCTCCTTCGAGCGCAAGGTCCGCGCGGAGCAGGCCGAGCGCGGGATCCAGGACCTGAAGTCGAAGGTGGACACCCTGATCATCATCCCGAACGACCGCCTGCTGGACGTCGCAGACGAGAACACCACCATTCTCGATGCGTTCAAGATGGCCGACCAGGTGCTCCTGCAGGGCGTCCAGGGCATCACCGATCTGATCACGACCCCGGGTCTCATCAACCTGGACTTCGCCGACGTGAAGGCGATCCTGACCGAGGCGGGGTCGGCGCTGATGGGCGTCGGGCACGCGCGCGGCGACAACCGGGCCGTCGAGGCGGGGCGCGCCGCCATCTCGAGCCCCTTGCTCGAGTCCTCGATCGACGGGGCTCGGGGGATCCTGCTCAACATCACCGGGGGCAACGATCTCACGCTCTACGAGGTGAACGAGGCGGCGCGGATCATCTCCGACCACGCGCACCCCGAGGCGAATGTGATCTTCGGGACCGCCATCGACGACTCGCTGGGCGACGAGGTCCGGGTCACGGTGGTGGCCGCCGGCTTCGAGCGCTGGGCGAGCCGGGAGGTTTCCTCGGCCCTCGCTCTCGAGGAGGAGGACGAGGAACTGGATCTTGGGACTCAGCGCCGCCGCACGCTCGTGTTCGACGCCGAAGGGGACTTGGAGGACATCCCGTCGTTCCTCCGCCGGTGAGCAGATCGCAGACCGGGACTCGGGGCCGCCTTCGGGCGGCCCCGAGTCGTTAGGGTGGGGCCGTGTTCGCGTGGCGTCCGTTTCCCGAGCGGCCGGGCGCGCGGCCGGGTGCGTATCTCACCGTGCCGGCCCTCGCCGCGGCCGGCCTCCGGGTCGCCTTCACGACCCGGTTCGGAGGGTGGAGCGCGCACCCGTTCGATTCGCTGAATCTCTCCTTCGTCTCCGGCGACGATCCCGCGCGCGTGCGGGCGAACCGGGAGCGGGTTCTCGGGGCGCTCGGGATGCCGGCGGGCGCCTGGACGAGCGGCCGGCAAGTGCACGGCGCCGGGGTGTCGCGGGCGACACGCGCCGAACGGGGGGCAGGCGCCGGCGATCCCTCGACGACGCTTCCCCACGTCGACGCGCTCTGGACCGATGAGCCGGGGATCGCGATCGCGGTCCTCGCCGCCGACTGCGTGCCGGTCCTGCTCGCCGACCCCGACGGGCGGCGCATCGCGGTCGTGCACGCGGGCTGGCGCGGTTTGGTGGCCGGCGTGGTCGAGCGCGCCGCGGAGGCCATGGGGCGGCCGGAGCGCCTGCGCGCGTTCATCGGGCCCTCGGTGGGCCCGTGCTGCTACCGCGTTGGGGAGGAGGTCGCCCGGGCGGTGCGGGAGGCCCTGTCGCCCGCCGCCGTCCGGCAGGGGGCCGCGCCGCGGCTCGATCTGTGGCTCGGCGCGGTGGTCTCGGCCCGGCGCGCCGGCGTACGGGAGATCCGGCCGGCGGCTCTGTGCACGCGGTGCGAGGCGCACCGGTTCTTCTCGCACCGGGCGGGGGCGCGCGGTCGGCAAGGGCTCGTCGCCGCGGTCGTCTGAGCGGCGTTCGGGGTTCGGACGGGGCGAGCCGGTCCGCCGCTTCAGGCGGAGGGGGATCCGGGTGGGACGTCCGGAGCGCTCGCGCGCGCGGCGGCCTCCCGGCGGATCCGGTCGCTCATGAGCGCGCCGACCCCGAGGTACTCGAGGAGCTGCGTGGGGTCCCGGAGAGACGTGACGGGGCTCGAGAGGACGATCTCGCCCTTCTGCATGACGTGGACCGTATCGGCGATCCGCAGCGTGAAGGCCGTGTTCTGCTCGACCATGAGCACCGTCACGCCGGCGCGGTTGACCTCCTTCACGATCTCGAGGAGCCGGCCGACCGCACCTCGAACCAGCGCACCCCGAGGTCTACCGCGAAGTGCCGGACCCCCTCGCGCACGACCTCCTCCCAGCGGTCGAAATCGCTCGGAGGAAGGTGAGCCGGGGTCCGCGGGTCGCCGGGGAAGGTGAGCGCGAGCCACGCCGGCATGTAGTCGAGGATCATCATCGGCTCGGCGCCCGAGGCCTGGGCCTCC
>JACQXY010000040.1 GCA_016208485.1 Acidobacteriota bacterium
CGACCAGCCACGCGACCGTCGCGGTCTTTCCCGACCCGGTGACCCCGAGGAGCGTCTGGAAGCGGTGCCCGGCTTGGACGCTCGCGGCGAGCGCCTCGATCGCCGCCGGCTGATCTCCGGCCGGGGCGAAGTCCGAGACCAGCTCGAACGCGGACATGACGCCATGGTAGCGCCGCCCGACTCGACCCTCCGCCGCGGTCCCGGCCGGCCGGCGCGCGTCTCGGCCGAACCGAACCCGACAGGCAGGAATCCGGGAGGGGGCCGTCGAACATACCGTCTCAGGAGTGCCGAGCGGGTCGGCCGGGCCGACCGGAAGGAGACCACGATGAAGCGGATGAAGCTCGTTCTGGCCGCCGCAGCCCTGCTCGGAGCAGGACTGGCCGCCGCCCCCGCGCGAGCGGATGCGACGACCTATGCCCCGCCCTACCCGCAGGCGTCGGCCTCGAAGACCACGACGACCGACGGGACGCCGCTGACCGGTGCGGCCGCCGACGTTCAGGTGTCCGCGCAAACCGGTCAGTTCGACGCGAGCGTTACCGCGCACACCGCCGACCCGGTGGCTCCCGTATCCTCCTCCGGGTCCCTCCTATTCCTTGCCGGGTCGTCCGCCATCGGCATGGGTCGCTTCGAGCTCCCGGTCTACGCGACCGCGACCGGTCGCGTCCGCGGTTATGCAGTCGTTTCGGGCACCGGCGCCGCCTGGGGTCGGACCCTCGCCGGCACGGCCGACGGGAGCGTCACGATCTCGATGGGCTACCGCTGGGGAGATCCGGGTGGCGGCTCCTGCGAACCGGATCCACAAACCGGCTACAGTTGCGTCTCCCAAACCGACTTCGTCAGCGCGACCGCATCCCTCGCGCTCACCGAGCAGGGGCAAGAACGCTCTGAGCAGGTCGTGGTGATCCCCTTCGAACTCAACTCCTACCCGTGCTCGGCGGGAACGGTCACGATCTTCCCAACCATTTGGGCCCGCGCCGCGGTGTTGGTCTTCTCGGAGGCTTGGGCATCCGGGAGCTTGGTGCTCCAGTCGGTCTCGCTCGAGGATGCCCCCTGCCAGTAGAGCGCGGGGTCTGAACTCGCCCCGAGGCGACAGGAGCCGCGCGCGGCGGCAGCCGCTTGCCCCCGGGCGAGCGTTGCCGGGGGCGCCACCCGGCCAGTGCGGCGATCAGGCGAGCGCGGCCGGAACCTGCTCCAGCGTGTGGATCGCAGGCCGCCCGGGGTGACGGCCGTGCCGGTCGAGGAGGAGCGCCCCCATCCCGAGCGCGAGCGCCGGCTCGATGTCCACCGAGGGACTGTCCCCGACGCAGGCGACCCGCTCGGCGGGCAACCCGAGCCGCCCCAAAGCTGACTCGAAGATCCGGGGGTCGGGCTTCTCCACGCCTTCGATCCCGCTGATCGCCGACACATCGAGCAGCGGCGCGACCCCGAGCCGCTCGAGCATCTCCCCCAGCCACGCCTCGAAGTTGGAGACGACTCCGACTCGGTACCCGCGCGCCCGAAGCTCGCGGAGCGCCGGCAGCGCATCGGGGAAGAGCACGTACCGCTCGGGGCACGAGAACTCCGCGTACAGGTACCCCGCGATCGTCCCGTCGCCGTCGTCGATCGCGAGCGCGGAGAGCATCCCCGCGTACAACCCGGTCCAGAACCGCCGCGACACCTCCGGCGACACCGTGAACGGCGCGCGGCCGAGCGCGCGGAACGCCTCGTCGAACGCCTCCTGGATCCGGTCCGCGCCGTCGCGCCCGGAGGCGATGCCCCGGCGGGCGAGCAGCATCCGCACCGCCTCGGGAAACGACGGGTGAGGGTGCAGCAGCGTCTCGCAGGCGTCGAAGAGCACGGCGTCGTAGCGGGCCACGCCTGGATGGTAGCAAGCGATCCCGCCCGGAAGCCGGTGTCCCCGCGCCCGACGGCCCGGCGCGGGGACACCGAAGGATCAGGCGCGCGGGAACGGATCGAGGACTCTGATCCCGTCGAACCTGCGCAGGTCCCGGTCGCGGCTCCAGATCGTCCCGACGCCGTGCTCGCGCATGAGAGCGACCAGATGGGCATCCGGGACCAGGTTCCCGCGGACGGCCAGGTCCTGCGTGGTGGCCCGCCACACCTCCCAGAACCGCTGAGTCTCGCCCTCCGTCCGCACGTGCGGAAGTGCGAGGAGGCTTTCGACGTTTTCCGTAGCTGCATTCGGATCCAGGGGATGCTGGAAGATCCCCGGGTGCGTCGCGATTCGCAGGTAGGCCATGACCACCGGCCAGAAAAGGTAGAGGATGTCGGGGCCGGCGGCCCGCTCACGCAGGAACGCGAGCGCCGGCTCGTGATGAGGGCTCGAGCTGTCCGACGCGTACAGCAGGATATTCGCGTCGATCGTCGAACTCATCGCCGGTCGAGGATCGCGTAAAGAGCTTCCTTGTCGTCGAGATCGACTCGGGCGCCCATGGGCCTCGCCGTCCAGTGGAGTGCCTTCCGCGGCCGGGGCCGTTCCCGCCCCGCCAGAGCGACCGCGAGCAGCTCGGAGATCAGGCGGCCGAGGGACTTGCGCTCGCTTCGGGCGATCGTCTTGAGCTCCTCCAGGATGGGGGTATCCAGGTCGACGGTCGTGCGCATGATGCATGATGGTAGTGCGTGGCGCATCAGATGTCAATGGGCGCGCGAGACCACTTCCCGCGCATCGGGCCGGCTACCGGTCACGCGCGCGGCGCGCCTCGAGCGCCAACCAGAGCCGGTCGACCTGCGAGGCGAGCTGCTCCTGAGTCCCGTCGTTTGCGATCAACCAGTCCGCGGCCGCGGCGCGCTCCTCCGCCGAGGCCTGCGCGCGCATGCGCGCACGGATCTCCTCGGCGCTCATGCCACGGTCCGCAGCGAGGCGCTCGATCCGCGTCTCCTCGGAGGCCGTGACCACAACCACGAGGTCGGCCGTGGAGGCGCCGCCCACTTCCACGAGCAACGGCACGTCGAGCACGACGATCTCGGCCGACGCGCGCAAGGTCTCCAGGCGCGCGGCGATCTCGGCAATCACCGGTGGGTGGGTGATCTCGTTCAGGGCCGCGAGCTTCGCCGGATCGCCGAAGACTACCGAGGCGAGCTTCGGGCGGTCCACGGTCGAGTCCGCGCGCAGGATCTCGCGCCCGAAGCGCTCGACGAGCTTCGACCAGGCGGGCTCGCCGGGGGCCACGACGCGCCGCGCGATCTCGTCGGCGTCGATCACGACCGCGCCGCGCGCCGCCAAGAGGCGCGCGACCGTGCTCTTGCCCGATCCGATGCCGCCGGTGAGCCCGACGAGCAGCAGGGCTTACTCCTCGGACTGCTGGGTGCGGCGCTTGAGATCGGCCACAATCGCCTCGATGGTCTCCTCGCCGAGCGCCGCGGTCCGCTTCTCCGGCTCCTCGGCCGGCGCCTGCTCCACCTCGGGAGCGAGCGCGGCCTCGAGCACCTCGGCGCCGGGAGCCGGCGGGCGCGCCTCCTCCTCCTCCTCCTCGCCCGTCTCGAGCGTCATCTCCTCCTCGGGCGGACGAGGCGGGCCCTCCTCCCCGGCCTGCTTGACCGAGAGCGAGACCCTCCGGCGCTCGGGGTCGATCTCGATGATCTTCACCCGCACCTGCTCGCCGACCTTCACCACTTGCTCAGCCGTCTGGACGTGGCGCTCGGCCAGCTCGGAGATGTGGACCAGGCCCTCGATCCCGTCGGCCACGCGCACGAACGAGCCGAACGGAACCAGCTTCGTCACCTGGCCGTCGATGATCTCGCCGGGGACGTGCAGGCGCGCGAACTGCCGCCAGGGGTCTTCCTGGGTCTTCTTCAGCGACAGCGAGATACGCTCGCGCTCGAGGTCGACGTCGAGCACCTCGACCTCGACCTCCTGACCGACCTGGACGACCTCGCTCGGGTGCTCGACGTGCTTCCAGGACAGCTCGCTCACGTGCACGAGGCCGTCCACCCCACCGAGATCCACGAACGCTCCGAAGTTCACGATGGACGAGATGGAGCCGTGGCGCACCTCGCCCTTCTGGAGGTTCTCCAGGAACTTCTTGCGGCCCTCGCTCTGGGCCTCCTCGAGGTACTTGCGGCGCGAAAGGACCACGTTGTTGCGGTTCCGGTCCAGCTCGATGATCTTCGCCTCGATCTCCTTGCCGATGAGCGGGTGGAGATCCCGCACGCGGCGCAGGTCCACGAGGGAGGCCGGCAGGAACCCGCGCAGCCCGATGTCAACGATGAGCCCGCCCTTGACGACCTCGATCACGGTGCCGGTCACGACGCCGTCCTCGGCCATCTTGCGCTCGATGTCGCCCCAGGCGCGCTCGTACTGCGCCTTCTTCTTGGAAAGGATGAGGCGGCCTTCCTTGTCTTCCTTCTGGGTGACGAGCGCCTCGATCTCATCGCCGATCTGGACAACCTGGCGAGGGTCCACGTCGTGCTTGATGGACAGCTCGCGGGCCGGGATCACGCCCTCGGACTTGTAGCCGATGTCGAGGAGCACTTCGTCCTTGTCGACCCGCACAACCTTGCCGGCGACGATGTCGCCTTCGTCGAAGCGCTTGATCGACTCGTCGTACGCGGCCGCGAGATCCTCCGCGCTGCCGATGTCGTTGTGGGTGACGCCGCGGGGCGTCGTATCCTGCTCAGGCACCAGGCCCTCATCCCTTTCCCGGGGTCATTGCCCCTCTTGAATTACCCGCGGGCGCGGTATGGGGCTGACTCGGGGGCCGCCGAAGCGGCCCGAAACGGCCTCTGACCTGGCTCCTGTGGGCTACGGAAGTGTAGCCGCGCGCGCGAGAAAGTGTCAACGGCAGGCCTTGGCGCGGATGCGTTCCCGCTCGCGCTGACCGCAGCATCGCGCGCACGCGTCCATGCCTTCCTCAGTGTATGCTGGATCGTATGCAGGCCACGAGCATCCGTGTAGATCGGGCCACCCACGAGGACATCAAGCGGCTGGCCTCCGAACTCGGAAGCACTGTGGGGGCGACGGTTGCGCTCGCCGTTCGCCGGCTGCGCCAGGAGCGGATCGGACGGCAACTGGCCGCCGATCTGACCGCCTCCGAGACGGCGTGGCTGGATGCTGACCTCAGGTGACATCGTCGATCTCGACCTAGGCCTGCCCGAGGGCCGGGAGGCCGGGTTCCGGCATCCTGCCGTCGTCGTCACAGCGCAGAGAACGCTCGACGCCTCACCGTCGGTCGTTCACGTGGTTCCGTTGACGACGACGATCCGCCCGTTCGGATCGGAGGTCCGCATCGATCCGGACCCGGCGAACGGCCTGGAGGGCGTCTCCGCCGCTCAATGCCACCACGTGCGCGCCGTATCCTCCTCGCGGATCTCCGCCGTGCGAGGAAACGTCGGGCCCACCCTGCTCGCCGAGATCCGCGACGTGATCGCGCTCCTGCTCGATCTGCCCTCCTGATTCCCCGTCTTCGTCCACCGGGGCCTTGCCTTTGCGTGAGATCCGCGCAACTTCGTTTCTGGGGTTCGCCTGGGATAAGCAGCGGGAGGCGTGCGTGGCTCATCGCCCCGAGGCGAGCAACGACCCTTCCTGTCCCGGCTGCCGCCGTAAGCCCCTCTTGCTCCGTCAGCGGCGCCGACGCTCCGGCAACGCTCGAAAACCGAACCGAACGAAGTCGTCGTCGAACGCGAGCGCGTCGCCGATGCCGTGCGCCCGCATCAACGCGAAGGAGGCGCAGTCCGTGAAGCTGAACGGCTGATCGAGCGTTGAGCCGAAGACGCCCAGAGCCTTCTCCAGCATCGGCCGATCGACGACGAGGAGATCGAAGAGAGAGCTGGCCAGCATTCGCTCCCCCCAGCGGAGGGCCACTTGGGACCCCGCGCGGGCCTTGAGCAGTGTCAGGGTCTCGTCGAACACGTAGTCGGATGTCAGGAAGCTCGCGCGTGCCCGGATCAGCCGCCGGTACTCTCGGACGGCCGCCTCGTGCCTGGCGTCGCGCCGGTTCTCAAGCGCCGCGAAGGCGCTGGTGTCCACGAAGACGCTCATGCGCCGTAGAGATAGTCGTCGTGCCGTTCGGCCAGGTCCCGGGGGCCGTCGAAAGAGCCGACGCCGTACATGGGGTCCGCGCGGGGATCGACATCCTCCGACCGGCGCAGGCGAGCAACTGCCTCGCGGATGACCGCGACCACCGAGCGCCCCTGCCGATCGGCGAGATCCTTGAGATAGCGGTAGTCCGTATCCTCCAATTCGACGTTCAACCGCTTCATGGCCGGATCCTCCAAGGTGTGTGCACACACACATCATACTCCCGGCGTGTCCCAGATCCCGGAGGCGCGCGCGGCGTCGCCCGCGGACTCCGGCGGCGCCGCTACCGGGTGGTGGCGGCGGCCGCGCGCGCGGCCCCTCGGCCGCGGCCGGGCCGCGGGCGCTTGCCGCCGGCCTGCTCCAGGACCGACGTGATCTCGTCTCCGCTCAGCTAGTCGCGGTCGAGGAGGGCGTCCCTGAGCGCGAGCACGAGGTGCTCGTTCTTCTCGAGCAGGGCCTTCACCGAGCGCTTCTCGCGCTTCAGCAGCCGGTCGATCGCCCGCTTGGTCTCGGCGTTCGCGAGCACCCGGCCGACGAGACCGGGGTCGAACACGCCCTCGTTGACCGCTCTGAATGAGGCGAGCGAGCCGGCCATGCCGAGCGATCCGACCATCTCCGCCGCGACCTGGGTCGCGTGAGCGAGGTCGCCGGCGGGGCCGGTGCCCGACTGCCCCTCGAAGATCTCCTCGGCGGCCATGCCGCCGAGCGCGATCCCGAGCAGCGCCTCCAGCTCTGCGCGCGTCTTCGTCCAGCGCTCGTCGGTCTCGGTATGGGCGAGCAGTCCGAGCGCCTCGCGCCGCTTGATGATGGACAGGACCTCGAGGCGGCGACCCTCGCCCACGAGGTAGGCCGCGACCGCGTGCCCGGCCTCGTGGGTGGCGATGCTCCGGCGCTCGTCGGCGGTGTAGGCGACCGGGTGGGGCAGGCCGATCTCCTCGGTCATCTTCGCTTGCATCACGTCCGCCCAGGTCATCTCGCCGTGGCCGCGCCGGAGAGCCCAGATGAGCGACTCGTCGAGCAGGTGCTCGATCATGACCGGCGAGTACCCAAAGGTCATCCCGGCCAGCTCGTCGCGCTTCGCGCTCTCGGCCATCTCCGGCACGTGCCGCTTCTTCGCGAGGAAGTAGTCGATCAGCTCGCGGCGGCCGACGCGGTTCGGGAGATCGAAGTAGAGCCGGCGGTCGAAGCGGCCCGGCCGCAGGAGCGCCGGGTCGAGCGAGTCGCCCCGGTTCGTCGCGGCAATGAGCAGGATGTTGTGGTACGGCGCCGGCTTCTTCTTGAGCTGGCGGTCCAAGGACAGGAACAGGTTGATCCAGTCCTTGAAGCGGTCGCCTGAAGTAGGAGCGGATCTTCTTGGCGGTCATGCCGTACCACATGGACTGGAATGCCGGCCCCGCGACGAACAGGAACGGCACGCCGGCGTGGCGCGCCATCGCCTTGGCGAGGTGCGTCTTGCCGGTCCCCGGCGGCCCCTCGAACAGGAGTCCGCGCCGGGGGTTGCCGCCCAGCTCTCGGCGGAAGGTCGCGTAGCCGAGGAAGACGTTGAGCGTCCGGATCACCTCGTCCACCACGGCGTCCAGGCCTTTCACGTCGTCGAGGGTGACCTCGATCTGCTCCGGCCGGTAGAGCATGTGCGGGGACCGTCCGTTCCCGAGCATCGGCCCGACGATCATCATTCCGAGAAGCAGGATCAGCAGCAGCGCCGGAAGCCACACGGCCGCGTTCTGCCCGAAGTGCGGCAGCGCGAAGGGGTTGAACGGCCGGCCGGCGGCGATCCGGTACCAGAGGAACGCCGTCGGAGGCGCGATCACCGCGCTCAGCGTGAACAGCCGCCGGCGCCGGTTCCGCTCCCTGACCCCGAGCACGTCGGCCCTGGACATCGAGAGCACGTCGCGACCACCGAGCAGGTTCACGGCGCTTTGCATACGGTCTTCAGGCACCACGGACCTCCCTGACGCACGAACTCCCGACGTGCCCGCGCGCGTCCCCTCTACTTCTACGCCTTCGGGGCCGGTCCCTCGTCCCTTCGAGGTTTCCCCGCTTTCGTTCGCTTTCACGGTTTCGCCTCGGCCCAACTCCGTCCGACCGCGATGTCCACCTTGAGCGGCACGTCCAGCGGATACGCCTGCTCCATCAACGACCGCACCGCCTCGCGGGTTGCGTCCACCTCCGCTTCCGGGACCTCGAAGAGCAGCTCGTCATGGACGGTCAAGACCATTCGGGCACCGAGGCCCCGCTCCGGAAGACCGCGATCGACCCGGATCATGGCGAGCTTGATGATGTCGGCCGCCGAACCCTGGATCGGGGCGTTCAGCGCCTGCCGCTCGCCGAGTGACCGGATCCTCGGGCTCGCGTGCCCGAGCTCGGGCAGGTAGCGCCGGCGGCCGAGCAGCGTCACCGTGTAGCCGTCGCGGTAGGCGTCCCGCACGACCGAGCCCATGAACTCCTTCACTCCCGGGAACCCCTCGAAGTACGAATCCACGAACTCCTGAGCCTCGCCCGCGGAGATCCCGAGCCGCTGGGCGAGCCCGAAGGCGTTCATCCCGTAGGCGAGGCCGAAGTTGATGGCCTTCGCCCGGCCCCGCATCTCCCGGGGGACCTCCCCGGGCGGGAGGTGCCACACCCGCGCCGCCGTTGCGGCGTGAACGTCCTCGTCGCGCGCGAACGCCGCGCGAAGCCCCTGGTCCCCGGTGATGTGGGCGAGCACCCGGAGCTCGATCTGGGAGTAGTCGGCGACGAGCAGCACGTGCTCGGGGAAACCGGCGACGAAAGCGCGCCTCACGTCGCGGCCGAGATCCGTGCGCACCGGCACGTTCTGCAGGTTCGGGTTCTCGGTCGAGATCCGGCCGGTGGCGACCGCCGTCTGCTTGAAGGTCGCGTGGAGCCGCCCGGTCCTCGGATCGACGAGCCGCGGGAGCGCGTCGAGGTAGGTGCTCCGGAGCTTCTCGAGCTCCCGGTAGCGGAGAAGCGCCTCCACGATCGGGTGCTGGCCGGCGAGGCTCGCCAGAGCCTGGGCGTCGGTTGAGTACCCGGTCTTGGTCCGGCGCGTCGGCTTCAGCCCGAGACGCGTGTAGAGGACCTCCCGGAGCTGCGGCGGCGAGTTCGGGTTGAACGGCCCCCCCGCGTGCCGGTGGATCTCCTCCTCGAGCGCGGACAGGCGCGAGCCGACCTCCTTCGACTGCGACGCCAGCCGGTCGACGTCGATCCCGACTCCGACGAGTTCCATCCTGGCGAGCACGCCGACGAGGGGCATCTCGACGTCCTCGAACAGGCACCGCATGCCGAGGCGCTCCAACTCGGATCCGAGCCGGTCGGCGAGCGCCGGGAGCACCGCGGCGCGCGCGCGGCAAGCCGCCGCCTCGTCCTCGCCCATCTCGAGCGCGAGCTGTCCCTCGGCGACCGGCCTCGCGCCGGGAAGACCGCGCCCGAGGTGCCGCACGGAGAGGGCCGCCAGGTCGTAGCGTCCCGGAGCGGGATCGAGGAGGTAGGCCGCCACCTGGGTGTCGAAGGCGAGGCCTCCGAGCTGCGCCCCCTCCCGTCCGAGCCTCACCATCAGGTCCTTCGCGTCGTGGGCGACCTTGCGCGCCGCGGGATCGGCGAGCACGCCGGCGACCGAGGCGCGCTCGGGCACCCAGACGGCCTCGCCGTCCTCGGAGGCGATCGCGATCCCGTCCCTCTCTTGCGGCCACGCGAGCCCGACCCCGCCGGCCATTGCCACGGAGTCGATGCTGCCGGCGCCCCGCACCGACACCTCGCTCGCGACACCGGGTCCCGGAGCCGATCGGACCGACGCAAGCCGCTCGAGCAACGACCGGAACTCGAGCGCTCCGAACAGCCGGCGCACCTCGTCGAGGTCCCACTCCCCCATCCGGATCTCCCGAGGATCGGCCTCGACCGGGAGGTCGTCGAGGAGCGTCGAGAGCCTCTTGTTCCGGAGGACCTGCTCGCGCGCGGCTTCCAGGGCCGGCCGGAGCCGCGCGTGACGGCCGCCGAGCTCGCCGAGCCGCGCAAAGAGGGCCTCGACCGTGCCGAACCGGCGCACGAGATCCGCCGCGGTCTTCTCGCCGACGCCGGGAACCCCCGGGAGGTTGTCGGACGGGTCGCCCCGCAGCGCCGCAAGATCCACGAGCCTCTCCGGAGGCAAGCCGAAGCGCTCCTCGACGCCCGCGCGGTCGTACAGCGTGTAGTCGGTGACCCCCCGGCGGTTGAAGAGCACGAGGATGCCGGGCCGCACCATCTGGAGGAAGTCCCGGTCGGCGGTGACGATCACAGCCTCCAGCCCCTGTTCGGCCGCCCTGCGCGCGAGCGTGGCGATCACGTCGTCGGCCTCGTGCTCCTCCACGCCGAACACCGGCACGCGGAGCGCCTGGAGCACCTCACGGATCAGGCCTACCTGCGGCCGGAATTCGCTCGGGGCCTCGGGCCGGTGAGCCTTGTACTCCGCGTACTCGCCGAGGCGCGCGGTCGGCGCGCCGACGTCGAAGGCGACGCACACCCGCTCGGTCCCCTGCTCGGAGAGCAGCTTGATCAGCATGCTCGTGAAGCCGTACACGGCGTTCGTGACCTGGCCGCTCGAGGTCGTGATGGTGGTCGGAAGCGCGTAGAACGCCCGGTACGCGAGCGAGTGCCCGTCGAGGAGCAGGAGGCGCTCGGTCACCGCTGCGCCGCCCGGCTGCCGACCCGAGCGTCGCCCGCGCGCGCAACGAACCCGCCCATATGACGTGGAGTATAGCCCGCGCGCGGAAGGCTCCCTCGCGCACCTCCGCCGGTTGAGCGGGCGGTGAATGTTAGGCTACCCTATCAATACCCGTTCGGGGCCCTTGCTTCGGGAGACTGCCGGGATGAGCACGCCACGGATCATCGCGCTCGGCGCGATCGCCGGCTTCACGATCTTCCTCGGCCTGCCGGCCGGCAGGCTCCGCGGCGGGCGCTCGCGCGGCAAGACGATCCTGAACGGCGTCTCGGCCGGCATCCTGATCTTTCTGCTCCTCGACATCCTGGGGCACGCCGAGGAACCGCTCGAGGCCGCCGTCGGAGGCCGGCACTGGGGACGCCTCGCCGGACTGGGCCTGGTGTATTCGCTCGGGATCGGCATCGGGCTCATGGGGCTTCACATCCTCAGCCGCGCCATGGCCGCACGAGCCCCCGGGGTCGGGCCGGGCGCGATGGCGATCGCCGAGCCGATCGCCGAGTCGCCCCGGGCGGAAGCGCTGCGCCTCGGGATGTCGATCGCGGCCGGCATCGGGCTGCACAACTTCGCCGAAGGTCTCGCCATCGGGCAGACGGCGCGGGCCGGGGAGATCTCGCTCGCGCTCCTACTGGTGATCGGGTTCGCGCTTCACAACGCGACCGAGGGATTCGGCATCGTCGGGCCACTCGCCGCGGCGGGAGAGCGGCCATCCTGGGGGTGGCTCGGGCTCGCCGGCATCGTCGGCGGCGGCCCAACGTTCATCGGCACGATCGTCGGGAACGCCGTCACCTCGGAGTACGTGTTCGTCGCGTTTCTCGCCCTCGCCGCCGGCGCGATCCTCTCCGTGGTCGGCGAGCTCCTCGACGTGGGGCGCCGGCTCTCGTGGGACCTCACGCTCTGGGGGATCCTCGCCGGCCTCCTGGTGAGCGTGGCGACCGAGCTGGTCCTCGGCGCCGCCGGAGCCTGAGGCGAGCGCAAGGGCCCGTCATCGACCCTCCGGCCGCTCCGATTCGTCGAGCACAGCGCGGGCCACCTCTCCCATCCCGAGGCGCCGGTCCATCGCCGCCCGCTGCAGGAACCGAAACGCGTCTTGCTCGCTCAAGCCGTGACGGTCCATCAAGACCCCTTTGGCACGGTCCACCAGCTTGCGGGTCTCGAGCCGCTCGGCGAGATCGCCGACCTCCTCCGCGAGCGCCGCGAGCTGGCGGTAGCGCCCTTTCGCGACCTCGATCGCCGGAACGAGATCCTGTCTTTGGAAAGGCTTGACGAGGTATCCCATCGCCCCGGCACTCGTCGCCCGCTCGACGAGGTCGCGCTGGGAATACGCCGTGAGGATCAGCACCGGGGCGATCCGGCCCTCGTGGATCAGCTCCGCGGCGGCGAGCCCGTCGAGCACCGGCATCTTGATGTCGAGGATCACGAGGTCCGGGCGGGTCTCTCTGGCGACCCGGACCGCCTCCTCGCCGTCGGTCGCCTCGAGGACCTCGTACCCCTCCTCCTCGAGGATCTCCCGCAGGTCCATCCGGATGATCGTCTCGTCCTCGGCGACGAGGACCCGCGGGCGGGCGGCTGGCAGGGACACGGCAGCGGAAGTCTACCGATCGCCGGCAGAGGGTTGCTCGAAGAGCCGCTCGAGCAGCCGGTCCTGCTCGGCCCGGAGCCCATCGACGCGAGCGGCCACCTCGTCGCGGAGGCGCCGCGTGCGCTCGGCATCCTCCGTCGCGCCTCGCGCCTCCCTGTCCGCGAGGGGTGTCTCCGCCACGATGGCCCGCAGGCGCGCGTCCTCGGCGACGTCGTCCTGGAACGCGAGCTGCTCCTCGAGGATGCGCAACTCGGTTTGGGCCCGCTCGATCTCCGCGCTCAACGCGCTCAGCCGGTCCGAAGGCTTCATCACGCTCCCCAAAGCCGGGGGGCAAAGTGTACCCCTCGCCCAGATCATGTCAACGATTCGAACCCCGGCGTGCCCCCACGGCGGATCCTCCGCTTCGACCGAGTCCTCCACCGGCCGCGGTCGTTGTCCCTGTGGGTGGACGCACCGAGGGATCGCCGCGGGCGTCCAAGAGGTGAGGAGCGCCGGCGCGCTGGCCGCGATCGACTCGGTCGCGGTCCGCGAAGCGAATGGAGTCGCTCGTGCGCCGCCGCGTTTTCGGGCTCGCCCCGATGCTCCTTGCGATCGCGATCTCGACGTCCGCCGGCGCATCCCTGCGGCCGGCCCAAGCCCAGCAGGCCTCCGGCAGCGGGCAGGGCATCGACCTCCACTGGGCCGACGGCCCGCGCGAGGTGTGGCTCTACGCGGCTACCGGAACCTCTTCGTTCGCCACCGGGCCGAACCCCGCCGTGGTAGGCACGGTGGCGAGCTTTGGCTGCGTCCTGGTGCAGACCGACGACATCGTGGAAACCGGCTGCGGCATCCTCGACGTCACGGTCGACCCCGCGCTCGGGGCGGCCTCGGTCTCCGGGTGGATCCCCTCGGACCTCTACCGGCGCTGGCCGGGGGGCCCCGAGTGGATCGGCGAGTCGGGGCTGACGGTAGACCTCCGCGCGACCGCCGTGGCGCGTGGGACGCTCTCATCCGCGGAGACCGCCTGGCCGGGCTTCCACTCCTACGCGCGCGCCGGGACCGCCGCCGAGCGCGCGGTCGCCGACGGCGCCATCGAATCGCACGCGACCGGGCGGATGACGGGAGCGATCCCCGCCGCGATCTTTGACGGCCTCTACTCCTGGACCGGCCTCGGCGCCTGAGCGACCCGCCCAACGAGGCTCCGCCGCGTGCCGGGGAAGGGATTCGAACCCCCATGCCCTTGCGAGCAGCGGATTTTGAGTCCGCCGTGTATACCGTTCCACCACCCCGGCGCCTAAGCCAAGTATAGGCCGCGCCACGTCCCCCGGAGCGGCGGCGGCGTCGCTCCGGCGACTCAGGCTCCGGTGACGGCCGCGCGCAACGCGGCCACGAACTCCCGCGTCTCAGTCGCCGGATCCGACGACTGGCCCAGGCGCCGCACGAGCGCGCTGCCGACGATCACGCCGTCGGCGTAGGAGGCAACCTCGCGCGCGTGCTCGGGCGTCGAAACCCCGATCCCGACGGCCACAGGGGTGCGAGTGCACTCCCGGATCCTCTCGACAAGACCGCTCGCGCGGCGCGAGAGATCCTCGCGGACGCCGGTGACCCCGAGCGTCGAGGCCGCGTAGATGAAGCCTTCGCTCGCCTCCGCGATCAGCCGCAGGCGCCGCTCGACCGAGGTCGGCGCAGCCATGAACACCGTCGCGAGCCCGGCTGCGCGGCACGCGGAGCGCCACGGGCCGGATTCCTCGATCGAGAGGTCCGGGACGATGACCCCGGCCGCCCCGGCCGCGGTGCAGGCGCCGGCGAAGGACTCCAGTCCGGCGTGGAAGATCGGGTTGTAGTAGGTCATGAGGACTGCCGGGAGTGCCGCCGCCCGGGCGGCCCTGCCGGCGAGATCGAGCGCCGCGCGCACCGTCTGGCCGCGCTCGAGCACTCGCGTCGCCGCCTCCTGGATCACCGGCCCGTCCATCACCGGGTCGCTGAACGGTATGCCGATCTCGAGCACGTCGGCCCCGCCGTCGGCCGCAGCGGCGGCCACGGCCGGGAACGTCTCGGCGTCGGGGTAGCCGCAGACGAGGAAGGGCATCACCAGCGCGCGGCCTTCGGCGCGCCCGGCCGCGAAGGCCGCCGCGAGAGCCTCAGCCACCGGTCCGCCCCGCGAGGATGGCGCGCACGGTCTCGACGTCCTTGTCCCCGCGCCCCGACAGGTTGATCACGATGGCCGAGTCGCCGGGGAGCGACGGGGACGCCCGCGCGACCCACGCGATCGCGTGCGCCGATTCGAGAGCCGGAAGGATCCCCTCGGTGCGCGCGAGGAGCCCAAACGCCGCCAGGGCCTCCTCGTCGGTCGCCGACTCGTAGGTCGCCCTGCCGGTCTCTCTCAGGTACGCATGCTCCGGCCCCACCCCCGGGTAGTCGAGCCCCGCGCTCACCGAGTGCGTGGGGCGGATCTGCCCGTCGGCGTCCTGGATGAGCATCGACAGAGTCCCGTGGAGCACGCCCGGCGATCCCGCGGAGAGCGTCGCCGAGTGCAAGCCGGTCTCGATCCCTCGTCCGGCGGCCTCCACCCCGACGAGCCGCACGCCCTCGTCCTCCACGAACGCGTGGAAGATGCCGATCGCGTTCGATCCCCCGCCGACGCACGCGACGACGGCGCCGGGGAGGCGCCCCTCCGCCTCGAGGATCTGCGCGCGCGCCTCTTCACCGATCACCTTCTGGAACTCCCGGACGATGAGCGGGAACGGGTGCGGGCCGACGACCGAGCCGAGCGCGTAGTGCGTCGTCTCGACGTTCGTCACCCAGTCGCGCAGGGCCTCGTTGACCGCGTCCTTCAGGGTCCGCGAGCCGCTCGTGACCGGAACCACCGTCGCGCCGAGCTGCTCCATGCGGAACACGTTGAGGGCTTGGCGGTGCGTGTCCTCCTCGCCCATGTAGACGACGCACTCCTGTCCGAAGAGCGCCGCAGCCGTCGCCGTCGCCACCCCGTGCTGGCCGGCGCCGGTCTCGGCGATGACTCGCCGCTTCCCCATCCGCCGCGCGAGCAGGCACTGGCCGATGGTGTTGTTGATCTTGTGCGCGCCGGTGTGCGCGAGGTCCTCGCGCTTCAGGTAGACGGCCGACCCGCCGAGACGCTCGCTCAGCCCCCGCGCGCACCAGAGCGGCGTCGGCCGCCCGACGTACAGGCGCAGAAGCCGCTCAAGCTCTGCCCGGAAGTCCGCGTCGGCCTGCGCGTCGGTGAACGCGCGCTCAAGCTCCTCGAGCGCGCCCATGAGCGCCTCGGGCACGAAGCGGCCGCCGAAGCGGCCGAAGTGGCCGCCGGCGTCGGGACGAGCGGGGAGCGCGGGCACGGTCCGGCGAGTGTAGCAGCGGCCCCGGCGCTACCCGCCCTCGACGGGGCGCAGAGCCTTCGGCTCGCCGAGGAGCACCACGAGGTCGCCGGCGCGCAGCGCCTCCCCGGGATCCGGATGCGCGACGGTCTCGCCGTTCGTGCGGCACACGACGAGCGGCGTCGCCGCCCCGACCGCGTCGGCGAGGAGGCGGCCGACGAGCGGCGATCCCTCCTCGACCACAAGCTCCTCCAGTCGCATCGGCCGCTCCGGGCCGAGCATCTCCAGGTAGTCGACGACCCGTGGGCGGAGCGCCAGCAGCGCCATGTGCCTGCCGCTCGCGACGTACGGGGAGATCACCCGGTTGGCGCCCGCGCGGTAGAGGCGGTCGGGCGTCTCCGAGGCGCTCGCCCGGGCGACGATGAAGATGCCGGGGTTGAGCGAGCGTCCGGTGAGCGCGATGTAGACGTTGTCGGCGTCGGAGTCCACGGCGCACACGAGACCCTTGGCGCGTTCGATCCCCGCGCGCCGGAGCACCACCTCCGCCGTCGGGTCCCCGATCAGGTACAGGACCCCGTCCAGGCGCATCTGGTCCTCCAGCTCCTCCTTGCGGTCGATCACGACGAAGGGCATCCCCTCGCCCTCGAACTCGCGAGCGACCGCGCGCCCGACGCGCCCGTATGCGCAGATGACGAAGTGGTCCTTGAGCGCCCCGATCTTCCGGTCCATTCGACGCCTCCTCGACGCGATCCCGAGCTGGCCTTCCGCGATCGCCCCGGCCACCCCCGCGAGGATCGCGAGGTAAGCGCTGACCCCGAGCGCCGCGAGCGAGGCGGTGAACACCTTCTCGACCGCGCCGATCGGCGCCCGCGCCCCGAACCCGATGGTCGTGAGCACGAACACCGTCGTCGAGAACGCGTCCACCGGCCCGAGCCCGAGGGCAAGGTACCCGAGCACTCCGGCCGCGAAGACGACGGCCAGCCAGGCAAGCGGCACCGCGAGCCGCCGCCAGGTCCCGTTCCGACGACTCATCGCCATCCGGGCCGGCCGGACCTCCCGGAGCCTCCGCCTCCCCACAGGCCTCCCGTCAGGCGTCGATCAGGTCGCCGGCGAGGAAATCCTGGTACGCCTGGAGATCGAGGAGCCCGTGCCCCGAGAGCCCGAAGAGGATGCACTTCTCCTCGCCGGTCTCCTTGCACGCCAGGGCCTGATCCACCGCCGCCCGGATGGCGTGCGCCGACTCCGGGGCGGGCAGGATCCCCTCGGTGCGCGCGAACTGCACGGCCACCTCGAAGACCTTCGACTGAGGGTAGGCGACCGCCTCGATCACCCCGTCCTTCACCAGGCGGCACAGAGCCGGCGCGTCGCCGTGGTACCGGAGCCCGCCGGCGTGGATCG
The DNA here is from genome assembly GCA_016208485.1 of Acidobacteriota bacterium. GTDB lineage: Bacteria > Actinomycetota > AC-67 > AC-67 > AC-67 > JACQXY01. The sequence goes on from JACQXY010000040.1 coordinate 16,995, forward strand.
GCGGAGGGACGAACGTGTGACCGAGCGTGTACATCTCGACGAGCGGGGTCATCTCGCCGGTGTCGCCGAAGTCGTACTCGAAGCGGCCGCGGGTGAGGGTCGGGCATGCCGTCGGCTCGGCCGCGAGGAACTTGACCTCCCGGCCGCCCCGGGTCCGGTCCGGCACGAACGGGAAGGCGAGCCCGGCGAAGTTGGACCCGCCCCCGACGCATCCGACCACCACGTCGGGGTAGTCCTTGGCCTTCTCCATCTGGAGCTTCGCCTCCAGACCGATCACCGTCTGGTGCAGCAGCACGTGGTTGAGGACGCTCCCGAGCGAGTACTTCGTGTCGGCGCGCTTCGCGGCGTCCTCGACGGCTTCGGAGATCGCGATTCCGAGGGAGCCGGGCGAGTCCGGATCCTGGGCGAGGATGCGGCGGCCCGCCTCGGTCTCCTCCGAGGGGGACGGGGTGACCCGCGCGCCCCAGGTCTCCATCATCACGCGCCGCCCCGGCTTCTGGTCGTAAGAGGCCTTCACCATGTAGACCTGGCACTTCAGCCCGAAGAACGCCGACGCCATGGCGAGCGCGCTCCCCCACTGGCCGGCACCGGTCTCGGTGGTCAGGCGCTTCACCTTCTCGGCCTTGTTGTAGTAGGCCTGCGGGATCGCGGTGTTCGGCTTGTGAGACCCGGCCGGCGAGGCCCCCTCCCACTTGTAGTAGATCCGGGCCGGCGTCTTCAGCGCCTTCTCCAGACGCTTCGCGCGCAGGAGGGGAGTGGGCCGGTACATCCGGTACACGTCGAGGACGCGGCCGGGGATGTCGATCCACTCGGCCGTCGAGACCTCCTGCTCGATCAGCGCCATCGGGAACAGCGGCGCGAGATCGGCCGGCCCGACCGGCTGTCGCGTCGCCGGGTTGAGCGGCGGCGACGGCGGCGTCGGCATCGACGGAATCACGTTGAACCAGGCGGTCGGGATCTGGTTGTCCCGCAGGCTGAACTTCGTCGCGCGAGTTGGCATTCCTACTCCTCCTCTCGTCCGAGCAGCTCCCTCACCTTCGCGGCCGGGTCCGGCGCGCGCATCAGCGCCTCGCCCACCAGGACCGCGTCGACCCCGGCCGCGGCGAGCGCCTCCACGTCGGCGCGCGTCGCGACCCCGCTCTCCCCCACCACGAGCACCCCGTCGGGCACCCGCGGACGCAGCTCCCGCACAACCCCGAGATCGACCCGGAGCGTCCCGAGGTCCCGGGCGTTGATCCCGACGATCCGCGACCCCGCCGCGACCGCGCGATCCACCTCCGCCGCGCAGTGGGCCTCGACGAGCGCGGACATCTCCAGGGCGTCGGCGGTGTCCATGAGCGCGACCAGCTCGGTCTGCGAGAGCGCCGCGACGATCAGGAGAACCGCGTCGGCGCCGGCGGCGCGCGCCTCCCACACGTGCAGCGGGTCGCAGAGGAAGTCCTTGCGGAGCACCGGGATCCCGACGGCCCCTCGGACGGCCGCCATGTCCTCGAGCGAACCCCCTAAGTGGTCGCGCTCGGTGAGCACGCTCACGGCGGCGGCGCCTCCCCGTTCGTAGGCAGCGGCCTGCGAGGCGGGGTCCACCTCGGGAAACGTGCCGGCCGAGGGCGAGGCGCGCTTCACCTCGGCGATGAGCGACACTCCCGGGACGGCGAGCGCGGCGCGCAGGTCGCGGGGGGGCGACGCCGCCCGCGCCGC
>JACQXY010000026.1 GCA_016208485.1 Acidobacteriota bacterium
CTCGACTATCTCCACGGGCAGCTCGCGGTGTGCCTGGAGAGCGAGGACACCGTCGAAGGCGTCGCGGCGTTCCTGCAGAAGCGGGCGCCCGAGTGGAAGGGCCGGTAGCGGTTTGACGCCGCCCAAGCGATAATCCCCCCACGCCCAGGCGGGCCCCGGAAGACTTCGGAGACACGCGGACTCCGGCGACGGGCCCCCGGAAGGGAGCGAGCATGTCCGAGCCACCCGCAGCACCTGCAGCGGACCGGGAGATCCCGACCCTCGCCTACACCGGTCCGACCATGGCGGGGGCCGTTTCCGAGCTGGCGGAGCGCAAGGGCCGTCACCTCGGGATGGGCGGCCCCGACAAGATCGCGAGGCAGCACTCGCTCGGCAAGCTCACGGTGCGGGAGCGCATGGATCTGCTCTTCGACCCCGGCACGTTCCTGGAGTTCGGCCTGCTCGGCCATCACCAGTCGCTGTCGCCGGCGATGCAGGGGAAGTTCACGCCGGGCGATGGGGTCGTGAGCGGCATCGGGGAGATCGAGGGCCGGAGGGCCTGCGTGATCGCCTACGACTTCACGGTCATGGCCGGCTCGATGGGCATGATCGGCGAGTTCAAGGCCGGCCGGATGCGGGAGCTGGCCGCGCGGGAGCGGATCCCCCTCATCTGGTTGATCGACTCGGCGGGCGCGCGCATCCAGGAGGCCGCGGGATCGACTTTCGCGCGCACCGGCGACCTGTTCCGCGAGCAGGTCGTCATGAGCGGAGTCGTGCCGCAGGTCGCGGCGATGATGGGACCGGGCGCGGCGGGGACCGCCTACATCCCCGGGCTCGCCGACTTCGTTCCGATGGTCAAGGGCGTCGCCTCCATGGCGCTCGGGGGCCCGCACCTTGTGAAGGCCGCCGTCGGCGAGGACGTGACCGAGCAGGAGATGGGCGGCTCGCAGGTCCACTGCAAGATCTCCGGGGTCGCCGATCTCGAGGTCGCCGACGACCCGGCGTGCATCGCCGCGGTGCGCAAGTACCTGGCCTTCTTCCCGTCGAACAACCGGGAACGCCCGCTGGTCCGCGACGCGGACGACCCGATCGAGCGCCGGTGCGAAGATCTCTACCAGATCGTGACGGCCAACCCGCGCCAGGCGTACGACGTCCGCAAGGTGATCGCCTCGATCGTGGACGACCACGACTTCTTCCCGATGAAGCCCGACTGGGCGAAGTCGCTCGTCACCGGCTTCGCTCGATTCGGCGGCCGGCCGGTCGGCATTGTCGCGAACCAGCCCATGTTCCTCGGTGGCGCGATCGACGTGAACGCGGCCGACAAGGCCGCGCGCTTCGTGTGGCTGTGCGACGCGTTCGACATCCCGCTCCTGTTCCTCATGGACTGCCCGGGCTTCCTGGTCGGGAGCGCGGTCGAGAAGCAGGGGATCATCCGGCACGGATCGAAGATGCTCTTCGCCGTGAGCGAGGCCACGGTGCCGAAGATCACTGTCGTGACGCGGAAGGGGTACGGCGCCGGCTACTTCGTGATGAACGGGCGCGCATACGAGCCGGACCTCATCGTCGGCTGGCCGACCGCGGAGATCAGCGTGATGGGAGCCGAGGTCGCGGTGAACATCATCGGCCGCTCCATCCTCGAGAAGATCCCCGAGGAGGAACGGGAGAAGAAGCGGACGGAGATGATCGAGGCCGTGCGCGCGCAGATCAGCGCGTACGTGGCGGCCGGGTGGTCGTTCATCGACGACTTGATCGACCCCGCCGATACCCGCACGGTCATCTGCCGAGGGCTCCGGCACGCCGAGGGCAAGAGGATCGAACGCCCCTGGCGGAAGCACGGCGTGCTTCCCGTCTAGGCGTGCGTCCGACGGGTCGAGAGGAGGATCCCCCATGAGTCTGGAGGACAAGGTCGCGATCTGCTGCGCGCTGTCGGGCGTGGCGGCGAATCGCACACAGTGTCCGAACATCCCGTACACGCCCGACGACTACGCGCAGGAGTCCCGGCGCGCCTTCGAGGCCGGGTGCACGATGGTTCACATCCACGCCCGCGAGCCCGACGGCACGCCCACGCACCGGGTGGGTGCCTACAAGGACATCCGGGATGCCGTTCTCTCTCTCGTCCCCGAGATGATCATCAACTTCTCGACCGGCTCGATCGGCATCCCGGTGGAGGAGCGCATCGCGCACGTGCGCGAGCTGAAGCCCGACGTCGGGGCCCTCAACATGGGGTCGATGAACTACGCGAAGTACTCGGAGAAGCGGAAGGCGCTCGTGTTCGACCTGGTCTTCGCGAACCCCTTCGCCGACATCATCAAGTTCCTCACGACGATGAACGAGGCCGGCGTCAAGCCGGAGCTGGAGTGCTTCGACTCCGGCCACATCGGCAACGCGTTCCCGCTGATCGACATGGGCGTGCTCACTCCGCCGCTGCACTTCTCGCTGATCCTCGGAGTGCTCGGCGGCGCCCTCCCGACGGCCCGCTCGCTCGCCTACCTCTCCTCGATCTTGCCGGAGGAGAGCGACTGGGAGGTGATCGGGATCTCCCGCGACCAGTGGCTGCTCGTCGCGGCCGCGGCGACCCTCGGCGGGAACATCCGCGTGGGCTTCGAGGACAACTTCTACCTGCCGAGCGGCGAGATGGCGGCCTCCAACGGAGACCTGGTCGCCGCCGCGGCCGGCATCGCGCGCACGGTCGGTCGCGAGGTGGCGACCCCCGCCGAGGCTCGCGAGATGATGCGCCTCCCCGCGAAACGTCCCGGCCTGGGGGCCAGGGGGTCCGGGGGGCAGAGGCGCCCCCCGGGGGGAGAGCAAACGACCGCGATTGGGCGCCGAGCCCCCCGGTCGAACAGGGGGTCCGGGGGGGTGGAAGGTCTTGGTCTCGGCCGGCGCGCAGGTCTCGGCGGGTGACGTGCTGGTGATCCTCGAGTCGATGAAGATGGAGATCCCGGTGGAGGCGCCGGTCGCGGGCGCGGTGTCGGCCGTGAACGTCCAGGAGGGGAGCGTCGTCCAGGAAGGGGACGTGATCGCCGTCATCGAGTGAGGCTGGGGGCCGGATCGCTATGCTGGATCCGGCATGGCGGCCCTCCCGGACCTCGCGCGAGACCGCGCCGGACTGACGTCCCCGGAGATCGACCACCTCCACCGGCTGGTGGCCGACTGGCAGATCTTCGCCGACCTGTCGTTCGCCGACCTGCTGCTGTTCGCCCCGGTCGCCGGCCGGGACGCCTTCGTGATCCTCGCCCAGGTGCGTCCGTACCCGGCGCAGACCCTCTATCAGGAGGACATGGTGGGGCGCGTCGTGCAGGCGGCCGACCGCCCGAGGGTTGCCGCGGCGCTCGCCGAGCGGCGCATCGTACGCGAGGGCGAGCCGGAGTGGCGCGCAGGAACTCCGGTACGGGAGCAGGCGGTCCCCGTGGCCTTCGAGGGCCGGATCGTGGCGGTGGTGAGCGCCGAGGAGAATCTGGCCACGGCGCGCACCCCCTCGCGTCTGGAGATGTCCTACCTGCAGGCGGCGGCCGATCTCGCGCGCATGATCGCCGAGGGGGAGTTCCCGTTCCGGGCGGAGGAGGTCGAGGAGCGCGAGATCTGGCCCCGGGTGGGGGACGGGTTCATGCGGATCGAGGCCGACTGGACCATCTCCTACGCGAGCCCCAACGCCGTTTCCGCCTACCACCGGCTCGGGATCATGGCGAACCTCGTCGGCCGGCGCGTCGGGGCGCTCGGCATCGACGAGCGGAGCGTCCTCGAGCGGCTGGCGCGCGGCGAGCCGGTCGAGAACGAGGTGGAGTCGGGAGGGGCCTGGGTCCTGCGGCGGCTCCTCCCGCTCATCCGCGGCGGGGAGGTCGGCGGGGCGCTCGTGCTCGTGCGCGACGTTACGGATCTCAGGCGGCGCGACCGGATGCTCCTCCTGAAGGACGCCACGATCCGGGAGATCCATCACCGCGTGAAGAACAACCTCCAGACCGTCGCCTCGCTCCTGCGCCTGCAGGCGCGCCGGCTCTCCTCCGTCGAGGCGAAGGAGGCGCTCGAGGAGAGCGTCCGGCGGATCGCTTCGATCGCTCTCGTTCACGAGACCCTCTCCCAGGACTGTCGGGAGTGGGTCGACTTCGATCACGTCGCGCGCCGGCTGCTCGGGATGGCCCAGGAGAGCCTCGCGGGCCCGGAACGCCCGTTGCGATTCGCTCTCCTCGGCTCGGCGGGGGATCTGTCGAGCCGGGTCGCGACGCCTCTCGCGCTGGTCTTCGCCGAGCTGGTCCACAACGCGATCGAGCATGCCTTCGACGAGGAAGGTGGCTCGGTGTCGGTCGAGCTGATTCGAGCCGGAAGAGGCTTGCGCGTGGTGGTCCGGGACGACGGGAGAGGGCTGCCCAGGGGGTTCACGCTCGACCGGGGCGCGGGTCTCGGTTTGCAGATCGTGCGCACGCTGGTGGAGAGCGAACTCGGCGGGTCGATCGAGATATCGGACGAGGAAGGCACGAAGGTCGAGATCTCCGTCCCGATCAGGCCGGCGGAGGAGGGCGCGGGCGAGCTTTGAGTCGGGACCCAGGGCCGGAGGATCCCTCAGGGCGCCGAAGCGGCGGCGCGCGCCGGCAGCGCGCTCGGGAACGGCCCGGTTTCCTGCGGGGGGCGCATCACCTTGGTGACCAGGAGCCAGGCGATGAAGAGGACGAGCAGCAGCGTCAGGAGGCGCACGGCGATCCTGCGGCGGGTCTCGAGCGGCTCGCGAGCGAATCCGACAGGACGCGTGAACTTGTCGGAGTAGAGCGCACGGGCGCAGCGTTCACGGATTCCGCTCATCTCTTCGGATGCAAGCGCGTGTCCGGGACGGCGGCCCGGTCCGCTAGACCGCGATCCGCTGGCGGGCGGCGCGCCGGACGGTGCGGCGCTCCTCCTCGGTCGCGCCCCCCCACACTCCGGCGTCCTGGCTCGTCTCCAGGGCCCACTCGAGGCACGGGTCGCGCACATCGCAGGTGCCGCAGACGGCTTTCGCCGCCTCGATCTGGGCCAGCGCCGCCCCGCTCATGCCGATGGGGAAGAAAATCTCGGGATCGGCATCCCGGCAGGCCGCTTGGTGTCTCCAGTCCATCGGTGTTCGGCTCCCTCTGCCTCGATGGGATCAAACCATCGGAAAGAGTACCCCGGCTTGGATGAGAACGGGCGCGAGTATACGCTTGGTGCGCCGCGCAAGGCAATAGTTGGGGTCCAGGATATTTCAAGGTTCTGGCAATGTCGCTGCGCGAAGGGGCGGCATTCGGTCCTCCTGGAGGGGTTTTCACGAGCGCACATTCGCAAGGGCACACGCTCGGCAGGGATGCGGGGTGAGGATCTACGGTCACCGAGGGGCGGCGGCGCTCGCTCCCGAGAACACGTTGGAGGGCTTCAGGGCAGCACTGTCTTGCTGCGACGGGTTCGAGTGCGACGTTCGCGCCACCCTCGACGGGCGTCTTGTGTTGATGCACGACGGTTTCCTCGAGCGCACGACCGAGGGGACCGGGCGCCTCGGCGAGCGCGTCTTCGACGAGGTTCGGGCTCTCGACGCCGCCTACCGGTTCCGGCCCGACCTCGGATACCCCCTGCGGGGCCGGGGGGTCGTGGTGGCCACTGTCGAGGAGGCGCTTCGGGAGGCGGCCGGCCGGGGCCGGGTGATCCTCGAGCTGAAAGCGCTCCCGTTCGAGCCGGGCTACGACCCCGATGAGCCGGTTGCACGTGCCTTGGGGGGGTTGCTCGGCGCCGGTGCCCGGGGCGACATCGTCGTCTCTTCGTTCAATCCGTTTGCCCTGAAGGTCTTCCGCGGGCTGGCACCCGACGTGCCGACCGCGCTGCTCGTCCCCGCGGCGCTCGAGGCGGCGAGCGGAATCGATGGTGCGGCGGCCGCCGGGCACAAGGGATGCCACCTGGCGGAGGCCCTCGTGGACGCTCCGGCAGTCGCGCGCGCCCGCGACGCCGGCCTCGAGGTCGTGGCATGGACCGTGAACGACCCGGCGCGCGTGCGCGCGTTCGATGGCTGGGGGGTGGACGGGATCATCGCCGACGATCCCGTCGCGGCGGTGGAGGCCCTGCGGGCGTCTGGGGAGCGGCGGGTTCTGGGGGTGTCGCGCGACGAGGTCGATCAGGCGAGCACCGAGAGCGCCGCGCGAGCTGTCGAGAACTCGAATCGGGATGCCTCCCCGATGTAGTCCCCGTCGGTCTGGAACGGGACCGGCTCACCGGCGACGATCTCGATCCGGTCCAGGTCGTGGCGATGCAGGACGGCACGCAGCCGGATGTGGCCGCCGGTCCCGAAGGCGCGCAAGATCATGCGCACCACCGGCACGGTCCGCATGGTGCGCAAGGCCATCAGATCCAGCCCGCCTCCGAGATCGGCGAGCGGGCAGACCTGGAACGGCCGCTCGCCGAGATAGGTGTACGGATTCGAGTTGCCGACCACCGCGGCATGCAGGTTGGGTACCGTTTCCTCCGGCGCGTTCAGCGTGAGCAACGGGTGGCGCCTGTCGGTGGCGAAGAAGAACCGGCGCAGCGCGGTGGAGACGAACAGCCAGTCCCCGAAGCGCTTCCGCAGCCGCATCACTCGCTCCACCGAGCGCACGACGGCGGCGTCGAACCCGATCCCGGCGCAGAAGCCGAAGTAGCGGCCGTTCACGACCCCGAGGTTGACGCGGCGCGTGCTGGCGCCCTGGCGGATGCGCTCGAGGAGCACTCCGGTCGCCTCGGCGGAGTCGCGCGGCAGACCGAGGGTGCGCGCGAGGACGTTGGTGCCGCCGCCTGGGATCGGGGCGAGGATGACGTCGGATCCGGCGAGGCCGTTGATCACCTCGTTCAGGGTCCCGTCCCCTCCGAGGCAGGCGACGAGATCGATCCCTTGGTGGACGGCGCCTTGGGCGAGGTGGCGCGCGTGATCCCGGCGCTTCGTCTCGGAGACCTCGAGCTTCATCTCCGCCGACAGGGCCTTCGCGATCACGTCGCGCACGCGCGGGGACACGCGAGAGGCCTCCGGGTTGAAGAGCAGGAGGGCCCGGAGGGACGAGGGGTCTCGGAGCGCGCGGTTACGCATCGGTCGCCCGGGCCTCGATCGACCCGAGCACCTCCTCCGGCTCCGCGTGGCGCCCGAGCTTCTTCTCCGAGATGATCAGCTTCTTGTCGACCGTCACTTCGAAGACGCCCCCAGACGATGGGACCAAATCCAGCCCCTCGACGTCGCGCTCATGCTGCTCCAAGATGGTCGCCGCCAGACCGACGGCGCGATCACGATAGCCTCAAACGGCGCAGTACTCGATGCGGATGCGCATGTCCCCCCCCTTGCGTGGTGCGTCGAGCGTCCATGCTATCCGGCCGGGACCGCCGGCTCGAAACCGGACTGCGGACCGGCCCGCCCGCGACCCGGCAAACCGGCAATGTCGGACGGCAGGAGGATCGGCGGCTCCGGGCGACGAATGGATGAGGAGTCGAGGTGAGCCGGAGGGACCGGCCCGGGCGTCGGCGGTGGTCGCCCGGGACTCGGTGGGAGGGTGCATGCGGCGGGTTCTTGCGTTCTTGCTTCTCCTGAGCGCGGCGGGAGTGCCGGCGCGCGCCGCGGCGTCCGGCGAGCACGAGATCCTCGCCCCGTCACCGTCCCCGTACCCGGCTCTCGCACAGTTCCTTCTCGGGGGAGGGACTGGCGTGGTGGGCTGGGCCTTCGAGTCGACGCCGGGCAAGGTCTTCGTGCTGGCACCGGCAGGACCCAGCGGCCTCGAGCAGTTCAACATCTACTTCTTCGACCAGCCCGGGATTCCCTCGGCCGACCCGCGCTCACCCGTGCTCCCTGGGACCTGTGGGAGGCAGGAGGGCCCCGGGGGGAAGTCTGGGACGACCTGCGGCACGGTCGGGGTGGTCGTGATGCTCGTCGGCGCGAAGGGACAGTTCCGCTACTCCGCCTTCTGATCGGGCCGGGACGATCCGCTCCGCCGAGCGGAGGCGTGCTTTCAGCCGCGCGGTCTTCGAGGTCCTCTCGACGGGGTCGCGGCTTCGGGGATCGGCGAGGTCTCGATGCGGTTCGCGGCAAGGGACCGGCGGACGGCAGCGAGCACTGCCTCAGGGCGGCGGGAGAGATCTGTCCACGTGACGTGGACGATCCGCCAGCCCAGGAGGGTGAGTTCGTTTCCGCGCGCGCGGTCGTGTTCCCATCGGATGCGTCCCGAGTGCCAGCGGTATCCATCTGCTTCGATTGCGAGTCGCAGGTCCGGCCACGCGAAGTCAACGACGGCGACCAGCCGGCCGCTGCTTCGAACCGGGTGCTGGGAAGCGGGTTCCGGCAGCCCGGCTTCCCGAAGCAACCGGAGCAATCTGGTCTCGAGGACGCTCTGCGGCACCGGCGATCCCCCGCGAGCATCCACCAGCGCGCGCATCACCTTCACGCCCCGCCGGCCCTCCCACTCCGCCCGTCCGAGGTGCCAGCGCAGGCGCGGCATCGACACGATCCGTCGGCGGAGCGCGTCGTCCGTCGCTTCCTCAACGATGTCGCGTGGGGCCACCGTCGCGACATCGAGCAGCGTGCGAGTTGGGTTCGTCACCGGGAACCCCTCGACCGTCGTCACCTCGGCAGGCAGGAGGACGGAGTGATGGACGACGCCGGGAGCGTCGACTCGTCGGCGTCGCGGCAACGTGAGTTCGACCGGTCCCGGACCGAAGCCGGCGAGGCGCCACAGGGCGGCAGCGGCGCGGTGTGAGACGACCGCATCGGGCCCCCACGCCAGACAGGCCGCCATCAACGACTGTCGCCACGAGGAGGCGCTCCCCGCGAGCCGAAAGACATGCGGGGCCAGCCGATCCCAGCGACCCGCTCGGAGGCGGTTCTGGATCAGACCCTTGGTCGCGCCGAGTCTCGCCGCCTGGTCGCGGGAGATCACGCCGTGCTGTGCGGCGGCCAGGCGCGCGATAGCGCGGTCGAAACCTTCACCTGTCACTGCGGCACCGGATAGACGCCTTTGGTGCCACCTCGAATACCATGGCTACGCCCGGTGCGCGCCGCGTCGCGACTCGATCGCGAACATCGAGTTCAAATGGCGGATTGCGACGGCGTTCGTCCCCAGGCGTTCGTGCGCTGTGCTGGTGCCCCCGAGAGGACTCGAACCTCTGCCACCGGCTCCGGAGGCCGGTGCTCTATCCACTGAGCTACGGGGGCGCTGGCGCGTTTGAATCGTAGCACCCGCGCGCCCGGCGCCGGACCGGCGGCGAGCCGAATGGAGGGCCCCACAGTGGCGCGGGCGGCTATCATGAAGCTCTTCGGCGGAGGGGAGAAGGCCGTGGCGGGCGAGAAGGTGCTGGTCGTCGACGACGACCGAGTGATCCTGCAACTCCTCGAGGTGAACCTTGAGATGGAGGGCTACGACGTCCGGACGGCGGCGAACGGCGAGCAGGCGCTCTCCGACGTCAAGGTGTTCCGGCCCGACATCGTGATCCTCGACATCATGATGCCGAGGATGGACGGCATGGAGGTGTGCCGCAGGATCCAGGCCGACCCCGCTAGCGCCGACGTCCCGGTGGTTTTCCTGTCCGCCAAGGCCCAGGACCTCGATGTTCGCCGAGGGTACGAGCTGGGCGTCGCGGCGTATCTGACGAAGCCCTTCGACCCCCAGGAGCTGATCGACACCGTCGAGCGAGTGCTGGCGGGGGAGCGAGTCCTGCCGCCGGGCGGACCGTGATCCGGGTCCGGCTCGCGGGCTCGATCCGCCGCGCGATCGAGCAGGCACAGGCCGCCGGCGATCTGCCGCCGGTCGACGTGGGGGAGATCCCGCTCGAACGTCCGTCCCGCAAGGAGCACGGGGACTGGTCGAGCGGGGTCGCCCTCGCGATGGCGAAGGCTGCTCGCATGAAGCCGCGCGAGGTGGCCGAGCGCATCGTCGCCGAACTCGGCGCGCCGGAGCACGTGGCGAGAATCGAGATCGCCGGGCCGGGATTCATCAACTTCTTCCTCACTCACGCCTGGCTGGCGAACCTGGTCGCCGGGGTCGAGGCGGCCGGGGATGCCTGGGGTCGCTCCGAGGCCCCGGAGCCGCAGCGGATCCAGGTCGAGTTCGTGAGCGCCAACCCGACCGGGCCGATGCACGTCGGCAACGCGCGCTGGGCCTCGGTGGGGGACGCGATCGCGGCGCTCCTCGGCGCGACCGGCCACGAGGTGGAGCGCGAGTACTACGTGAACGACCACGGCCGCCAGGTCGAGCTGTTCGGCCGCTCGCTCGCCGCGCGCTACCTCCAGCGGTTCGGGCGCGAGGCCGAGATGCCGGAGGGCGGGTATCAGGGGCACTACGTGCAGGCGCTCGCCGAGGATCTGGCGGCCGAGGCCGGAGACCGGCTCCTCGACGCGCCGGCCGCCGAGCGAGAGGCGTTCTTCCGCGAGGAGGGTCTCCGGCGCACCGTCGCGGACATCCGCGCGACCCTCGATGCCTTCGGCGTCCGCTACGACGTGTGGTTCAGCGAGCGGTCCCTCCACGAGTCCGGCGCGGTCACCGCGGCGGTCGACCGCCTCCGCGAGGCCGGGCACGTATACGAGCACGAGGGAGCGGTGTGGCTCCGGACGACTGAGCTCGGCGACGACAAGGACCGCGTCGTCCTCCGGTCGAACGGCGCTCCGACGTACCTCGCGGCCGACGTCGCCTACTGGATCGACAAGCGCGGCCGGGGGTTCGACCGGGTCATCTACCTCTGGGGATCCGATCACCACGGGGACGTTCCGCGAGTTCGCGCCGCTATCCAGCTCCTCGGGGACGACCCCGACGCGGCGGAGTTCATCATCGGGCAGTTCGTGCACCTCACTCGCGGCGGGGAGACGGTCCGGATGTCGAAGCGCACCGGCGAGGCCGTCACATTCGACGAGCTGCTCGAGGAGGTCGGGCGCGACGCCGCGCGGTACCACTTCCTCAGGCAGGGCATCGATAGCACGATGGACTTCGATCTGGACCTGGTCGTGCGGCAATCCCAGGAGAACCCCGTGTACTACGTGCAGTACGCGCACGCGCGCATCTGCTCGATCCTTCGGTACGCGGAGGAGCAGGGGGTCGCGCTCCGGCCGGTGTCGGAGGTCGCGCTGGAGGAGCTGCAGCACGAGAGCGAACTGGACCTGCTCCGGAAGATCGCCGAGCTTCCGGAGGTTGTGGAGGTCGCTGCGCGCCAGCGCGCCCCCCACCGCCTGACGCGCTACGCGGAGGATCTGGCGGCGCTCTTCCACGCCTTCTACCGGGACTGCCGGGTCGTGTCGGAGGACGAGTCGCTCACCCAAGCGCGGCTGCACCTCTGCCGCGCCGCGCGGATCTCGCTTCGCAACGTCCTAGTGCTCCTCGGCGTGAGCGCCCCCGAGCGGATGTGAGAACCTGATGCCGCACACACTGAAGGACGTTCTTCCGGCGACCGCGCGCCTGGGCGCCGGCGGCCACCTGGAGATCGGCGGGTGCGATGCGGTCGCGCTCGCAGGCGAGTTCGGGACGCCGCTGTTCGTCTTCTGCGAGGAGACGTTCCGCCGGCGCGCGCGCGCCTTCCGCGAGGCGCTGCCCGGAGCCGACGTCTACTACGCCGGCAAGGCGTTCCTGTGCCTCGCGATCGCGCGAATCTGCGCGGAGGAGGGGCTCGGGATCGACGTGGCCTCCGGCGGGGAGATGCACACCGCGCTCGCCGCGGGCTTTCCGCCCGACCGGCTGCTCCTGCACGGGAACAACAAGAGCGACGCGGAGATCGCGCGGGCCGTCGCGTCCGGCGTGGGCAGGATCGTCGCCGACTCCATCGAAGAGCTGGACCGGATCGACCAGATCGCCTCGGGCGGCGGCCGGCGAGCGCGCGTGCTGCTCCGGGTGACTCCCGGGGTCGAGGCGCACACCCACTCCTACATACAGACCGGCCAGGAGGATTCGAAGTTCGGGATGTCGGTTGAGGGCGGCGTGGCGCTCGACGCCGCCGAGCGCGCGCGCGACCTCCCGGGGGTCGAGGTCGCCGGTTTGCACGCGCACATCGGCTCGAACATCACCGGCTCCGAGGCGTTCCTGAAGACCGTGGAGGTCCTCGGCGACCTTGCCGCGGAGGCGAGGAGGCGTTCGCGCGCGACGTCGGGGAAGCGGTCGAGCGCGAGTGGGGCGCGCGCGGGCTTGCGGCCCCGCGCCTCGCGGTGGAGCCGGGGCGCTGGCTCGTCGGCAACGCCATGGTGACTCTGTACACCGTCGGCGCGGTGAAGGAGGTGCCCGGCGTTCGCACCTACGTGGCGGTGGACGGAGGCATGAGCGACAACATCCGCCCGGCCCTCTACGGCGCGCGCTACGAGGCGCTCCTCGCGAACAAGGCCGACCTCCCCGGCACCAGGGTCGTCACCGTGGCCGGCTCGCACTGCGAGCAGGGCGACCTCTTGATCCGGGACGTCGCGCTTCCGGCAAGCGTCGCGCGCGGCGACATCCTGGCGGTGCCGGCGACCGGGGCCTACGGGTACTCGATGGCCTCGAACTACAACCGGTTTCCGCGCCCGGCCGTGGTCGCGGTGCTCGAGGGGTCGGCGCGCGTGATCGTGCGGCGGGAGACATACGAGGACTTGACCAGGCTGGACGTCCCTTGACGCAGGTCGCGCTCGACGGCGAGCGCGTTCGGCTCCGCGAGTGGAGCATGGACGACATCGGCGCCGTCCAGCTCTACGCCTCGGATCCCGAGGTCGTCCGCTTCATGCCCTGGGGGCCGAACAGCCCGGCGGAGACGCGGGAGTTCCTCGAGAAGGCCCTCGCCGCCGCGCGGGAGCCGGTCCGGACCGAATTCGAGTTCGCCGTCACCTTCCGCGGCGAGGAAGTGGCGATCGGGGGCGCCGGAATCCGCGCGCGCGGGGTCCATCGAAGAGCCGACATCGGATACGCGCTTCGGCGGGACGTCTGGGGGAGGGGCCTTGCGACGGAGGTGGCCGCGCTGCTCGGCGAGTTCGGCTTCGGGGCTCTCGGCATGCACCGCATCGAGGCGACCTGCGACCCGGAGAACCGTGCCTCGGCGAGGGTGCTCGAGAAGGCGGGCATGCGGCTCGAGGGTCGCATGCGCGGCCACATGCCGGTGCGAGGGGTCTGGCGCGACTCGCTCCTGTACGCGGTCCTCGAGGAGGAGCGGCGGCCGGAGGCAACCTGACGCAATGAGCGGGCCCCCCGGTCCGGCTTCTGTAAGATTGCGTGCGTGAAGCAGATCCGGATCGGCATGCTCGGATGCGGGATCGTCGGTTCGGCGGTCCTGAGGATGCTCGCGCGCAACCGGTCCGACATCGAGCGCAGAGTCGGGGCCCAGGTCGAGGTCGTGAGGGTTGCCGTCCGCAATCCTTCCAAGGAGCGCGACGTCCCCGAGGGCATCGAGGCTCTCTACACCACAGACGCTCATGCGGTCGTGCGGGATCCGCTCGTGCAGATCGTGGTCGAGGTGATGGGGGGGATCGAGCCGGCACGGAGCCTGCTGGTCGAGGCGATGGAGGGCGGCAAGCACGTCGTCACGGCAAACAAGGAGCTGCTCGCCTCGCTCGGCCGGGAGCTGTTCGACGCGGCGGAGCGCGCGGGGGTCGACCTCTACTTCGAGGCCGCGGTCGGTGGCGGCATCCCGCTCATCCACCCCCTGAAGGAGTCCCTCGCCGGCGAGCGGATCCGCAAGGTCATGGGGATCGTGAACGGCACGACCAACTTCATCCTGACGCGGATGTCGGAGGAGGGGATCTCGTTCTCGGCGGCGCTCGCCGAGGCGGAGCGGCTCGGATACACCGAACTCGACCCGTCGGCCGACATCGAGGGCTTCGATCCGGCCGCCAAGGCCGCTATCCTCGCGAGCATCGCGTTCAACACCCGCGTGGTGGCCGGCGACGTCTACCGCGAGGGGATCGCGGCGATCACCCAGCAGGACATCGCGTTCGCGGCGCGGCTCGGCTACGCGGTGAAGCTGCTTGCGATCGCGGAGTCCCAGGACGGGGAGGTCGCCGTCCGGGTCCACCCCGCGATGATCCCGAGGACCCATCCGCTCGCGAGCGTTCGGGACAATCTGAACGCGGTCTTCGTGCAGGGCGAGAACGTCGGCGAGCTGATGTTCCTCGGCCGCGGTGCCGGCGGGCCGCCGACCGGGACGAGCGTCGTCGGCGACGTCCTCGACATCGCTCGGAACATCCTGTCGGGCGGCCGCGGAGTCGGGTGCACGTGCTACACGGAGAAGACCGTCCGGCCGATGGAGACGATGTTCGCGCAGTACTACATCCTTCTCAAGGTGGCGGATCTCCCGGGCGTGCTGGCTTCGGTGGCCGGCGTCTTCGGGCACAACAACGTCTCGATCGGGAGCGTCTGGCAGGAGGGGGTAGGGGAGGAGGCCCAGCTCGTGCTCATCACCCACCGCGCGATGGAGCGGGACCTCCGGGCGACGCTTCACGACCTGCGCGAGCTGGAGGCGGTCACGAAGGTGGCGAGCGTCATGCGGGTCGAGGGCGGCGAGGCGTGAGGGAGGGCCGCCACATGTGGCGCGGGGTGATCGAGGAGTACCGCGACCGGCTTCCCGTCTCGCAGGCGACCCCCGTCGTGACCTTGCGGGAGGGAGGGACGCCGCTCATCCACTCCGAGAGGTTGTCCGAGCGCACGGGAGGGGACGTGTGGCTGAAGTACGAGGGGGCGAACCCCACAGGATCCTTCAAGGACCGCGGCATGACCGTCGCCATGTCCAAGGCGGTGGAGGAGGGCGCGAAGGCGGTCATCTGTGCCTCGACCGGCAACACCAGTGCGAGCGCGGCGGCGTACGCGGCGAAGGCCGGGCTCGATTGCGGGGTGCTCGTCCCGGAGGGCGCGATCGCGCTCGGCAAGCTCGCCCAGGCGCTGGTCCACGGCGCGAAGGTGATCCAGGTCCTCGGGAACTTCGACGCGGCGCTGGGTGCCGCGCGCGACCTCGTGAGCCGGTACCCGGTCACCCTCGTGAACTCGGTGAACCCGTACCGGATCGAAGGGCAGAAGACGGCGGCGTTCGAGATTTGCGACGCGCTCGGCCGCGCGCCGGATCTCCACGTCATGCCGGTGGGCAACGCCGGCAACATCACCGCGTACTGGAGGGGCTACCGCGAGTACGCGGCGGAGGGGCGCATCGACGCTCTTCCGCGGATGCTCGGCTTCCAGGCCGCCGGCGCGGCGCCGATCGTGCGCGGCGCTCCGGTGGAGCGCCCGTCCACGATCGCCACGGCGATCAGGATCGGCAATCCCGCGTCCTGGGAGGGAGCCGTGCGCGCCGCGGCCGACAGCGGCGGGGCGATCGGCGAGGTCACCGACCGCGCGATCCTCGCGGCGTACCGGTCGCTCGCGCGCGAGGGCGTCTTCGTCGAGATGGCGAGCGCCGCGTCGGTGGCCGGCCTCCTGCAGCTCTTCGATCGCGGGGCGCTCCCTCCCGGAGCGACGGTGGCGTGCGTGCTCACCGGGCACGGTCTCAAGGATCCCGACTGGGCCATCGCCGGCGCGCCGAAGCCCGTGGTGATCCCTCCGGAGGCCGGCGCGGCTGCGGCCGCGCTCGGCCTATAGCCGGCGATGACCGGCCGAATCCGGGTGCGCGCTCCGGCCACCGTGGCCAACCTCGGGCCGGGGTTCGACTGTCTCGGGCTCGCGCTCGATTGGAGCAACGAGGCTCTCGTCGAGCCGGCTCGGGACGGGGTGCTCCGCGTTGCGGCGGAGGGGCCCTGGGCCGAGGGGATCCCGCTCGGGGAGGAGAACCTCATCGTCCGGGGGCTGCGCGCGATCCTCGGTCCCGAGGCAGGACTCGTGGTGTGGTGCCGGTCCCTGGTGCCGCTCGGGCGGGGACTTGGATCGAGCGCCGCGGCGATCGTCGCCGGCCTGGTCGCCGGGCGCCTGCTCGCGGCCGGGGGCGGCGCGGCACCCGGCGTCGGCGCGGCACCCGGCGTCGGCGGCGTGGGACCGGACGACGCCGAATTGCTCGACATCGCGACCGCTCTCGAGGGCCATGCCGACAACGTGGCCCCCTGCCTGCTCGGAGGGGTCGTCGTGGCCGGCCCGGGACGCGCATTGCCCCTCGGCGCCTCGGGCGCCATTCGCGTGGTCGTGTGCTCGTCCCCGGCGCCGCTCTCGACCGAGGCCGCTCGCAGGGCGCTCCCGGCAACCGTCGCGTTCGCCGATGCGGCGTCCTCGGTGGGCCGGGCGGCGATGCTCGCCGCGGCTCTGGCCACCGGAGCGACCGAGGCCCTGCTTGAGGCCACCGAGGACGTCCTTCACCAACCGGCTCGGTTCGCGCTGATGCCGGAGTCGGGCCGGCTCGTGGCCGGCCTCCGCAGAGAGGGGTTCGCGGCATTCCCCTCGGGCGCCGGCCCGAGCGTGGGCGCGCTGGTCCCGACGCCGCGCGCCGGAGGATGCGAGGCCGCGGCCCGGGATCTGGCGCCGGAGGGATGGAGCGTCTCGATCCACCGGGTTTCGCCGCATGGGGCCAGGGCGGAGGCGGAGTGACGGGGCCGGCGCGGCCGGCGGTTGTTGAGCGGGCGAGGCACCTGCTCTAGACTTCGAAGCGCAGCGCGCCAGCGCGCCAGCGCACGGATGGAGAGCCTCGGAGCGATCGATGGCGCAGCCCGCAACCCACGACCCACCGTCCGAGGTCCCCTCAGGCGACCGGCTCGAACTCGATGAGTTGACTACCCGGGTCCTCAACGAGGGGATCCCGTTCCTTCTCACGGACGAGAACCAGAGGCTGCTCGCCACCAAGGAAGGCGAGATGTTCCTCTACGCCAATCAGGAGGGGAACCTCGCAGGCGGCGCTCTGGGGATGGGGCTGTACTTCCGGGACACCCGCTTCCTGTCCCACTACGACTTCCGCCTCGCCGACCGGCTGCCGGTGCTGCTCTCCTCGAGCGCGGCGCGCTCCTACATGTCGTATGTGGACCTGAGCAACCCGGACGTCTGGGAGGACGGGAAGCTCGCCATCCCGCAGCAGACCGTGAACGTCCGGCGGATCCGCGTGATCAAGGGCCGCCTGCTGGAGCGGATCCGGGTGAAGAACTACAACCCGCGTCCGGTGTCGTTCGAGGTCAAGTTCTCGTTCGGGGCCGACTTCGCCGATATCTTCGAGGTGCGAGGGCTGAAGCGGAAGCGCCGCGGTCAGCTCTTTCGACCGAAGGTCGAGGGGAGCGAGATCGTGTTCTCCTACCGCGGCGAGGACGACGTGTTCCGGCAGACCCGGATCTCGCTGGGGGCCGCGCCGGATCGGGTCGTCCAGGAGCCGGGGCTCGTCCACGTGTGGTTCTCGATCGACCTTGCCGCCCACCAGACGCGGATGCTCACCTTCGCCATCGAGCCGGTGATCGGCAACGAGGCGGCCGGAGGGCCTCCCTTCGACGTCGTCATCCACGATCTCCGCCATTCGTACGAGGAGTGGGAGAGGGAATGCACCTCGATCTACACCGACAACGAGCTGTTCAACACCCTCCTGCACCGGGGCCAGCGCGACCTTCGCGCGCTCGTGACCGAGACCCCGAGGGGCCGATACATCGCGGCCGGGATCCCGTGGTACGTCGCCACTTTCGGCCGCGACTCCCTCATCACGGCACACCAGATCCTGATGCTGAACCCGAGTCCGGCACGGGACTGCCTGGAGATGCTCGCTTCGTTCCAGGGGACCGAGACCGATCCCTGGCGCGACGAGGAGCCCGGGAAGATCCTTCACGAGATCCGCCACGGGGAACTCGCGAACGCCCACTTCGTCCCGCACACTCCCTACTACGGCTCGGTGGACGCCACCCCGCTTTTCCTCATGCTTCTCGGCACCTACTTCAAGTGGACGAACGACCGGGAGTTCGCCGAGCGGATGCTGCCGCACGCCGACCGGGCGCTCGCCTGGATCGACGACTACGGGGACCTCGACGGCGACGGTTTCGTCGAGTACCGGCGCCGCTCCCCGCGCGGCCTCGACAACCAGGGGTGGAAGGACTCCCGCAACGCCGTGGTTCATGCCGACGGGACGCTCGCCGAGCCCCCGGTCGCCCTCGCCGAGGTGCAAGCGTACGTGTACGTCGCCAAGCGGCGGATGGCAGACATCCTCGAGGCGCTCGGGAATCCCGGGCGGGCATCGAAGATCCGGGGAGAGGCCGACGACCTGAAGGCGCGCTTCAACGAGGTGTTCTGGCTCCCCGACGAGCGGTACTTCGCCATCGCGCTCGACGGCCGCAAGCGCCCGGTGAGGACGGTGTCGTCGAATCCGGCGCACGCTCTGTACGCGGGGATCGTCGAGCCCGACAAGGCCGGGGAGGTCGCGAAGCGTCTCTTCCAGCCGGACATGTTCTCGGGCTGGGGGATCCGGACTCTCAGCAAGTCCGCGGCCGGCTACAACCCGATGAGCTACCACAACGGGAGTGTCTGGCCCCACGACAACGCGCTGGCCGCCGCTGGGCTGAAGCGGTACGGGTTTCACAAGCAGACCAACCGGATCGCCACCGCGCTGTTCGACGCCGGGGTCTTCGCCGAGTACATGCGGCTCCCGGAGCTGTTCTGCGGCTTCACGCGGCGGACGCCGAATCAACCCGTCGCCTATCCGGTGGCCTGCTCGCCGCAGGCGTGGGCCGCCGGCGCTCCATTCCTTCTCTTGCAGGCGATGCTCGGGCTGTCGGCGCGCGCGCAGGAGAACCTGCTCACGATCAACTCGCCGGTGCTGCCTCCGTGGCTCAATACCGTGCAGCTCACCAACCTGCGAGTCGGGGACTCGCGGATCTCGCTCACCTTCCGCCGGGAAGGGGAGATGACCGGGTTCTCGCTGGTGTCGAAGCAAGGATCGGTCCGGGTCGTGATGGAGGAGTGAGGCCGGCGTGGTGAGGATCGCGCACCTGAGCGACCTGCACGTGGGGTCGCCGCACTTCGTGCCCAACCTGATGAACCGCGCCATCCAGGAGATCAACGATCTCTCACCGGACCTCGCGGTCGCGACCGGGGATTTCACGGACGAGGGGTTCCGGGACGAGTACCGGACTGCGGCGGCCTATCTGAGGCAGGTCGGCGCGCGGCTCGTCGCCGTGCCGGGCAACCACGACGCGCGAAACGTTGGGTACGTGCACTTCGAGGAGATGATCGGCCCGCGCCATTGGGCGGTGCGGGTCGGCGGCATCGCGGTCGTCGGGGCGGATTCGAGCGAGCCCGACCTCGACTCCGGCCAGATCGGTCGCGAGAGATACCCGTGGATCGCCGAGCAGTTCGCCGGCCCTGCCGATCTCAAGGTGTACGTTCAGCACCATCACCTCCTGCCCATCCCCGGCACCGGCCGCGAGCGCAACATCGTGAACGACGCCGGAGACCTCCTCGAGCTGCTGATCGGGAGCGGCGTCAACCTGGTCCTCACCGGCCACAAGCACGTGCCGTACGTCTGGCGCCTGGAGAACCTGTACGTCGTGAACGCCGGGACGGTGTCGAGCTTGCGTCTGCGCGGGCACACCCGGCCCGCGTACAACATCATCGAGCTGGACGGCGATGAGGTGAGGATCCTTCGCAAGCACCCCTTCGCGCCCGATGCGGCGCTCATCGCTCACATGAATATCCGGACCGGACAGCAGCTCTACCGGGAGCTGGGGTCGCTCGTGGAGCAGCCCGGGTAGCCGGACGGCCGGCAGGGCCCGAGGCCGGCGGTCTGCGGCTCGGGTCTCTAGGGGGGCATGATGGCGCGCGCGCTCGTCCTGGTCGACGGGGACCACTACCCGCGGGTGATCCGCGATGCGTGCCGGGTGCTCGCCGGGCGCGGCGAGGAGATCGCGGCGGCCGTCTTCCTCGGGGGCGGTGAGAAGCTCGGCGGGCGCCTGCGGCTCGAGGGGATCCCCGTCGTGGAGGGCGCGACCCAGGTGGCCGCGCTCGAGGAGGCCATCCGTCGCTTCCATCCGGACGTCGTGTGGGACCTCTCCGACGCGCCCGTCGTCGATTCCCGCGCGCGTGGGGTTCTCGCTGCCGTCGCCCTCGCACGCGGCGTGGCCTACGCCGGCGCGGGCGTGCGGATGGAACCGCCGCGGCGCCCGCGCGTGTCGGGGGCTCCCTCGATCGCCGTCATCGGGACGGGGAAGCGCGCGGGGAAGACGGCGATGGCGTGCTGGATCGCGCGGCGGATCGCGGGTGGCGGCCACCGCGTCGTGGTCGTCGCGATGGGGCGGGGCGGTCCGGCGGAGCCCGTGGTCGTCCGGGGAGACCTTGCCCGGCCGACCGTCGAGGATCTCATGGCGGTGGCGGAACGAGGCGGGCACGCGGCGAGCGACTGTTACGAGGATGCGCTGTGCGCCGGGGTCGCGACGGTCGGGGCGTGGCGCGCGGGCGCGGGGCCCGCCGGCGCGCCCGTCGCCGACAATGTCGCCGCGGCGGTCGAGGCCGCCGGCGCGCTCGCGCCGGACCTCGTCGTGCTGGACGGCAGCGGGACTGCGATCCCGCCGGTGGCGGCCGACGCCACGGTTCTCGTGGTGGGCGCGGGCACGCCTCCGGAGGAGATCTGTTCGGGATCGGGACCGTATCGCCTGTTGCTTGCCGACCTGGTCGTGGCTACAATGGCGGGGCAATCGGCTCGGTTGGTCGAGACGCCCCCCGCCCTCGTTTCAGCAATCCATGAGTTCGCGCGGGACGTCCCTCTCGTGAGGACGGTCCTCCGTCCGCGCCCCCTCGGGTCCGTGACGGGGAGGAAGGTCTTCTTCTGCACAACGGCCCCGGAGTCGGCCCTGGATCTCCTGCGGATTCACCTGGAGGAGGAGCACGGAGCGAGGGTGGTGGGAATGACGCACCGGCTCGCGGACCGCGCCGGGCTCGTCGGCGATCTTGCCGCGGCGGCCGGCAGGTACGAGGTGCTGCTGACCGAGTTGAAAGCCGCGGCCATGGATGTGGCGGCGGCGGCGGCCCGCGGGGCCGGCGCGGAGGTGGTTTTCGCGGAGAACGAGCCGCGCGCCGTGGAGGGCGACCTTGAGGCGGGGTGCGATGGAGTCGAGGCGCTCGCACGGAAGCGGTTCGCGCCGGGTGAGTAGGCGAGGAGCGGGGTGGTCCCGGCCCGCGGAGGCGGGCGGGAGGTGCCATGGGGGATCGTGAGAGTGAGGCCGGGCGTGGGAGCATCATCATCAGCGACCGCGAGCACGCCCTGCCGTTCTCGAAGGGATTGACGGCCAACGCGATCATGGCGGCCGGGCTCTCGCCGGCGCGCGCCTACGTCGTGGCGCAGGCGGTCGAGGACCGGCTGAGGGAATCCGGGCGCGACAGCGTCACGACCGAGGATCTGCGGCGGGTCACGGTGGACACCATCCGCGCCGAGGCCGGCGGGCGCTACGCGGAGGCATACGTGAAGTGGCAGACGGTCGGAGGTCTCGAGATCCCGCTGATCATCCTCATCGGCGGCGGGACCGGGGTGGGCAAGTCCACGATCGCGACGCAGCTCGCGGCGCGCCTCGGCATCGTCCGGATCATCTCGAGCGACGCCATCCGTGAGGTCATGAAGGGAGTCTTCACTCCCGCCATCATGCCGACCCTCTACCGGTCCTCATTCAACGCCGACGAGGTCGTGCGCGCGCGGCTCCCGAAGTCGGAGGATGCCGTGGTCGTAGGGTTCCGCGATCAGGTCTCGGCGGTGTCGGTCGGGATCCGCGCGCTCATCGAGCGGGCCGTCACGGAGGGGACCGACGCGATCATCGAGGGCGCTCACGTCGTGCCGGGGTTCGTCACCCCCGAGGTCGGCGACCGGGCGATCGTCGTCCAGCTCGTGCTCACCGTGGACGACGAGGATCTGCACCGGAGCCACTTCTTCGTCCGAGCCCATGAGACGCGCTCACGGCCGGTCGAGCGCTACCTGCAGCACTTCGCGAACATCCGTAGAATCCAGAAGTACGTCAAGTCCCTGGCGCTCAAGCACGGGATCCCGGTTGTCCCGAACTACAACCTCGACGCGACGCTCGCGTCGGTGATCGACCTGGTGATGACTCGCGCGGAAGCGGCCCAGGACCGGGCCGCCGCGCCGGTGAGGACCGCCGGAGGGGGGAAGAGATGAAGCTCTGGCTCGACACGGCGAACATCGAGGAGATCCGGGAGATAGACCGGTGGGGCGTGCTCGCCGGCGTGACCACGAATCCGAGCCTCGCCGCGAAGGAGGGGGTCGAGTTCGAGGCCCTCATCAAGGAGATCGCCGCCGAGGTCGACGGACCCGTGAGCGCCGAGGTCGTGTCCGGCCGGCGCGAGTCCATGGTCGAGGAGGGGCTAAAGCTCTCCCAGATCGCGCCGAATGTGGTTGTGAAGGTCCCCGTGGTCCCCGAGGGATTTGCCGCCGTCCGCGATCTGGCGGGCCGGGGTGTCAACACGAACATGACGCTCTGCTTCAGCCCGGCGCAGGCGATCCTGGCGGCGCAGGCCGGGGCGACATACGTCAGTCCGTTCCTCGGACGAGTCGATGACATCTCGAACGACGGGATAGGGCTCTTGAGCGAGATCGTGGAGATCTACAGGGTGCAGGGCTACCGGACCCTGGTGCTGGCGGCGAGCCTGCGACACCCCCAGCACGTGGTCGACTCCGCCAAGGCCGGGGCGGACGTGGCCACGATGCCCTGCGCGGTTTTCCGCGCATTGGTGAAGCATCCGCTTACCGACAACGGGCTGCGCCGGTTCATGGAGGACTGGGAGAGCTATCAGGCGTCCCTCGGTCATCCGGCGGCGCGGGGAGGTGACAGGGCGTGAGCGAGAGCGGCACTCTCGAGCGCGGGGTGCTCGAGGGGAAGGTCCTCTCGGAGCTGCAGGAGATCGCTCAGGCGGTCGGGCTCGAAGGGCACCAGCGTCTCAGGAAGCAGGACTTGATCGGAGCCATTCTCGGCAAGGTCGGGAAACCCGAGCCCCCGGCGCCGGCCGCGGACCCGGCGGCCCACGCCGACGGCGGAACTCCGGCCAAGGCCGACGGCGGAACTCCGGCCAAGGCCGACGGCGGAACTCCGGCCAAGGCCGACGGCGGAACTCCGGCCAAGGCCGACGGCGGAACTCCGGCGCAGGCGGCGAGCGATGGGGCCGCGCCGGCGGTCGTCGGCGATCGGGTCCCGGCGGCGCCTGCGGGTCGGGAAGCCCACTCGCAGTTGCCTCGGGCGGCCTCACCGGCGCCCTCCGGTGGCAGCCCGCAGGTCTTCTCCGCGGCACCGTCGCGACCGCCGAGGCCGGAAGGGCGGCGCGAGGGGCGCCGGGGCCGCGGGCGCGACCGCCGCGACCGGGACCGCCGGGGGGACAACGGTGGGCCGAGCGGTCTCCCGCGGGAGGGCGGTGGTGGGCAGGGCGGGGTCGCCGTCGGGCTCGCCGAGCGCGGGGGTCCCGGCGAGCCCGTCGAGGGCGAGGTCCGCACCGGGATCCTCGACATCCTTCCGGAGGGATACGGGTTCCTCAGGACCTCGGGGTACCTGCCGGGCCCGACCGACATCTACGTCTCGCTGTCGCAGGTTCGCCGCTTCGCGCTGCGCAGGGGCGACGAGATCGTCGGGCAGGTCCGGACCCCGAAGGACAACGAGAAGTACTACGCCTTGCTCCGTGTCGACACCATCGCGGGGCTCGATCCCGAGACGGCGCGCCAGCGTCCCGTCTTCGAGAAGCTCACGCCGCTATTCCCGAACCAGCGGTTCAAGCTGGAGTGGGGACCGCAAGCGGTCCCGGAGCGGATCATCGACCTGGTCGCGCCGCTCGGCCGGGGGCAGCGCGCGCTGATCGTGTCGCCGCCGAAAGCCGGCAAGACGACGATCCTGAAGCAGATCGCGAACGGGGTGCTCGCCAACACGCGCGAGGCCCACCTCATCGTCTTGCTCGTCGACGAGCGTCCGGAGGAGGTGACCGACTGGCAGCGGACGGTGAAGGCGGCCGAGGTGGTGTATTCGACGTTCGACCGGCCGGCCGACGACCACACGCAGGTGGCCGAGCTGGTCCTCGAGCGCGCCAAACGGCTCGTGGAGGCGAAGGTCGACGTCGTGATCCTGCTCGACTCGATCACTCGGCTCGCCCGCGCCTACAACCTGTCTGCTCCGGCCTCGGGGCGAATCCTGTCGGGAGGCGTCGACTCCACGGCTCTCTATCCGCCGAAGCGTTTCTTCGGGGCGGCGCGCAACATCGAGGAGGGCGGGAGTCTCACCATCATCGCGTCGGCGCTCGTGGAAACCGGCTCCCGGATGGACGAAGTGATCTTCGAGGAGTTCAAGGGGACCGGGAACTCCGAGATCCGGCTCGACCGTCAGCTTTCGGAGAAGCGGATCTTCCCGGCCATCGACATCGCCGCGTCGGGGACTCGCAAGGAGGAATTGCTCTACGATAAGGAGGAGTTGGCGCTCGTCTGGAAGCTCCGGCGCGTGCTGCACGCGCTCGCGCCGGGGGCCGGAATGGAGTTCCTCCGCGACAAGGTCATCGCGACGAAGTCCAACGAGGCCTTTCTCGGGGAGATCGCCAAGAGCACGCGCGACTGATTCCCGGGCGAGAGCCCCGGCACGACTCAAGGAGAGCGAGGATGAAGCAGGGGATCCATCCCGAGTACGTGAAGGCGACCGTTCGCTGCTCGTGCGGGAACACGTTCGAGACTCGGTCGACGAAGCCGGAGATGCACGTCGAGCTGTGCTCGCAGTGCCATCCTTTCTACACGGGGCGCCAGAAGCTGGTCGACACCGGCGGGCGCGTGGAGCGGTTCAAGCGGCGCTACGCCCAGGTCCCTCCGAAGGCGAAGGGCTGACCCGCGCGATGGGCGAGAAGTCCCAGCCTCTCTACTACGGCGGTCAGGCCGTCCTCGAAGGCGTCATGATGCGCGGCGCCGACACGTGGGCGGTGGCCGTGCGCCGGCCGTCCGGGGATATCTACGTGGAGCGCCGCCCGGTCCGGTCGCTCGCGGCGCGCCACCCGCTGTTCCGCAAGCCTCTCTTCCGCGGGGTCGCCGCGCTCGCCGATTCGCTCTCCATCGGGGTCCGCGCGCTCGCGACCTCCGCCGCCCAGGCGGCCGATGAGGAGGACCAGCAGCTCACGCCCAGGCAGGTCGGCATCGCCATGGCCGGCGCGCTCGTGTTCTTCACCGCGGTGTTCATCGTCCTCCCGAACGTGGGTCTTGCGATTTGGGGGAAGGGGGTCAAGCGCTCGCTCACCTTCAACCTGATCGAGGGGTTCATCCGGCTCGCGCTGTTCCTCGGGTACATGATCCTGATCTCGTTCATGAAGGACATCAGGCGAGTCTTCATGTACCACGGCGCCGAGCACAAGACGATTGCGGCGTACGAGGCCGGCGAGGCGGTCCTCGAGCCGGAGGTGGTGGACCGGTACTCCACGCTCCACGTGCGCTGCGGCACCAACTTCCTGATCATCGTGATGATCCTCGCCGTGCTTGTGTACTCGGTGTTCCCTTGGCGCGCGCTCGGTCCGCGCATCCTGTCGCGCATTCTCGCGATCCCGCTCGTCGCGGGGCTCTCCTTCGAGATGCTGCGGATCGGGGCCGCGCACCTGAAGAACCCGATCGTCGCGGCACTCATGAAGCCGGGCCTCTGGCTGCAGATGATCACGACCCGGCCGCCGACCCCCGACCAGATCGAGGTCGCCGTCCGCGCCTTCGAGGCGGTGCTCCCCGAGGCGGAGCGCGCGAGGATCGCCACCCTCCCTTCGGCGGTCGTGCGCGTCGACCCGGAAGCCCAGGTCGTTCCGGGTGCCGAAGACGCCGGCGGCTCCGTCCCGTAGGACCCGAACGTCCCTCCGGCCGCTCGCGCTAGACTCCGTCGGCGGAGGCCTCATGCTGGAATCCCACGTCGAAGAACGTCTCGAGGAGATCGAGCGGCGGTTCGCCGCGCTCGAAGCAGAGCTTTCCGATTCCGCCGTCGTGGCCGATCCCTCGCGCCTGCGGGACCTCGGCAAGCGGCACGCCGAGCTGGCCCCGGTCGTGCGCGCGTTCCGCGAGGCCCGCCGGGTCTCAGGCGACCTCGCGGCGGCGCGAGACATGCTGCGAGACTCGCCCGGCGACGACGCCGAGTTCCTGCGCGGTGAGATCGCGGGGTGTGAAGCCCGGCTTCAGGCCCTCGAGTCGGGCCTCCAGGAGATGCTCCTCCCGCGGGATCCGCTGGACGACAAGAGCGTGATCCTGGAGATCCGGGCGGCGGCCGGCGGGGACGAGGCGAGCCTGTTCGCACGCGACCTGTTCGAGATGTACCGGCGGTACGCGGAGCGCCGCCGGTGGCAGGCGGAGATCCTGTCGGGGAGCGGCTCCGATCTCGGCGGCTTCAAGGAGGTCGTGGTCGCGATCAAGGGGAAGGGCGCGTGGTCGCGCTTCAAGCACGAGTCGGGCGTCCACCGCGTGCAGCGCGTCCCGGCAACCGAGTCGAGCGGCCGTATCCACACTTCCACCGCGACGGTCGCGGTCCTTCCGGAGGCCGAGGAGGTCGACGTCCAGATCGACTCGAGCGATCTGAGGGTCGACGTGTACCGGTCGAGCGGCCCCGGCGGGCAGTCGGTGAACACGACCGATTCGGCCGTGCGCATCACCCACGTGCCGACCGGAGAGGTCGTCGCGTGCCAGGAGGAGCGCTCCCAGCTCCAGAACAAGGAGCGCGCGATGCGAATCCTCCGCGCGCGCCTGCTGCAGCGAGCGCGGGAGGAGCAGCGCCTCAAGCTGGAGGCGGAGCGGCGAAGCCAGGTCGGCACCGGGGAGCGATCTGAGAAGATCCGCACCTACAACTTTCCCCAGAACCGCGTGACCGACCGCCGGACCGGCATGAGCCTCCAGAGGCTCCCGTCCGTGCTGGAGGGCGACCTCGACGAGCTGATCGACGCGCTCGTCGAGCGGGAGCGGGCGGCCCTGTTGCGCGGCGCGGGACCCGGCTCGTGATCCGTCCGGCGCGCGTGAGCGTGCGTGAGGCGCTCCGGGAGGCCGAGGAACGGCTCGAAGCCGCCGGCGTCGAGACGCCGCGGCCCGATTCCGAGTGGCTGGCCGCCGAGGCGCTCGGCGTCAAGCGCGCGGTGCTGGCCGGCCGGGGGGACGATCCTCTCGGCGAGGAGGCCCGCGCGCGACTGGAGGCGATGGTCGCCCGGCGTGCGCGCCGCGAGCCGCTTGCCTACATCGTGGGGACCGTCGGCTTCCGAGGGATCGAGGTGGAGTGCGGCCCGGGCTCGCTCGTCCCGCGCCCGGAGACCGAGATCACCGCCGGACGGGCGATCGAGCTCGCGCGCGACCGAGGCAGGCGCCCGACTGTGGTGGACGTCGGCGCCGGGTGCGGCGTGATCGCGCTCGCCGTCGCGGCGGAGGTGCCGGGCGCGCGCGTGTTCGCCACCGAGCGCCACGGCGCCGCGCGGGGTTGGGCGCTTCGCAACCTCGCCAGGACCGGGCTCCGGGTCACGCTGCTGCCGGGCGATCTTCTCGAGCCGCTGCACCCCGCGCTCGGCGGGTGTGTCGACGTGATCGCGTCCAACCCCCCGTACCTGTCCGGGGACGAGGTCGAGTCGCTCCCCGACGAGGTGCGCCGGTACGAGCCCCGCGAGGCGCTCGTGGCCGGCCCGACGGGGTTGGAGGTGATCCTGGACCTGCTCGAGGAGGTGCCGCTGTGGCTCGCGCACGGCGGGTGGCTCGTGCTCGAGGTCGCGCCTCACCAGGCCGAGCGCGTGACCCGGCTCCTCGCCACCGTTGGATACGACCGGGTGACGGTGACGAAGGACCTCGTGGGGAGGGACCGGGTGGTCGAGGGTCGCTGGACGGGCGTGGCGTGAGCGCGCCCGGAGGCCTTCCCCAGGCCGTGTCGCTCGCCGGCGACCTCGAGGCGGCGATCGCGCGCGCGGCGGCGGAGATCGCCGGAGGGCGCCTCGTGGTGTTCCCGACCGACACGGTGTACGCGGTCGGCGCGGATGCGTTCAACGCCTTCGCCACCACGATGATCTTCCAGGCGAAGGGGCGGCCCCGGTCGTTGCCGCTCCCGGTGCTGGTGGCGACCCCGGCCGGGGCGTGGGCTCTCACCGCGCGCGTGCCTCCCGGCGCCACCGCGCTCGCGGAACGGTTCTGGCCGGGCCCGCTCACCATCGTCTTGCCCGAGCAGGAAGGGATGGCCTGGGAGCTGGGGGAGACCGGCGGGCGCGTGGCGGTGCGGATCCCCGACCACCAGGATGCCCTCCGCCTGATCGAGCGCACCGGCCCGCTCGCGGCGACGAGCGCCAACGTGACGGGCGAGCCGACTCCGCGGACGGCCGCAGAGATAGCCGGGCGCCTCGGCCACGCGATCTCCCTGTACCTCGACGGCGGCCCGTCGCCGCGCGAGGTGCCGTCGACGATCGTCGATCTCGCGGGGGAGCGGCCGTCTCTCGTGCGCGAGGGCGTGATCGGTAGAGCGGAGCTTGAGCGCGTGCTCGGGACGGCGCTGTAGCGGCGGGCGCGGCGTGGGCCCGCTAGACTGCCGGTGTGCCCGAGATCCTCATGGTCTGTCACGCCAACATCTGCCGGAGCCCGATGGCGGAGGCCTTGCTGCGCCGCGCCCTCGACGATCGGCTCGGCCCCGGACACAGCGTCGCCGTCGGATCCGCCGGGACCTGCGCCAACGACGGGCAGCCTCCGAGCCAAGGGGCGATCCGGGCCATGGAGCTGCGCGGGATCGACATCCGGCACTTCCGGTCGAGCGACCTGACCGCCGGGATGGCCGGGCGCGCGGATCTCATCTACTGCATGGAAGGCGGCCAGGTGCGCGGCGTCCGGGATCTTCTCTCAGGCGGCCGGGACCGCGTGCGCACGATGGGAGAGGACGTCCCGGACCCGATCGGCCACGGGCAGCTCGCGTACGACGCGATCGCGGCGAAGATCGAATCGCTCCTCCCGCGGGTCGTGGACGAGATCGCGGCCTTCCTCGGCGATCGGGTCTGTTAGACTCGCGCCGACGCGACGGCCGAAAGGCTCGAGATCGTGCGGATTGCCCTCGGAGCGGACCACGCCGGCTACCGGTACAAGGAGCTGTTCAAGGGCGTCCTCGTGGAGACGGGTCATGAGGTCGACGACCTCGGGTGCCGGACCGACGAGGTGCCGAGCGACTACACCGACATCTCCGAGAGGGTGGCGCGTGCCGTCGCCGAGGGGCGCGCCGAGCGCGGGGTCATCGTCGCGGGTTCCGGGAATGGCGAGGCGATCGTCGCGAACAAGATCCACGGTGTGCGAGCTACCGTGTGCAACGACCTGTACACGGCAGAGATGGCCCGCCGGCACAACGACGCGAACCTGCTCTGCGTGGGGCAGCGCGCCGTCGGAGACGCCGTCGCGCTGAAGATCCTCGAGGTCTGGATGACCACCGATTTCGACGGGGGGCGCCACGCATCCCGGGTCGGGAACATCGCGGCGCTCGAGGACCGGCTCGAGAAGGAGTACGGGGGATGAGGACGAGCGACACCGGCGCGGGCTCGCTCGCGCGAACCGATCCCGAGATCGCCGGCTTGATCGAGGCCGAGGAGCGGCGCGAGCGCGATAAGGTGCGCCTCATCCCGTCCGAGAACTACGTCTCGCGCTCGGTCCTCGAGGCGACCGGCTCGGTGCTCACGAACAAGTACTCCGAGGGGTACCCGGGGCGCCGCTACTACGAGGGTCAGCAGTTCGTCGACCAGGTCGAGACGATCGCGGTGGAGCGCGCGAAGGCGCTCTTTGGCGCCGAGCACGCGAACGTGCAGCCGTACTCCGGCTCCCCGTGCAACCTCGCGGTCTACCTCGCGTTCCTGAAGCCGGGAGACACGTTCATGTCGATGGAGCTCGCCCACGGGGGGCACCTCAGTCACGGGTCGCCGGTCTCGATCACCGGCCGCTACTTCCGGCCGGTGCACTACGGCGTTCGCCGGGACACCGGCCGGCTCGACTACGACCAGGCGCGCGACATCGCGAAGCGCGAGCGCCCCAAGCTCATCTGGGCCGGAGGGACGGCGATCCCGCGCACCATCGATTTCGAGGCGTTCTCGGAGATCGCGCGTGAGGCCGGCGCCGTCTTCGCGGCCGACGTCGCCCACATCGCGGGGCTGATCGCCGGCGGGGCCCACCCGTCCCCGGTCGGTCTGGCCGACGTGGTGACGACGACGACGCACAAGACTCTGCGGGGACCGCGCGGCGCCATGTTCCTGTCCAAGGCGGAGCACGCGAAGGAACTCGACCGGTCGGTCTTCCCGGGCCTTCAGGGCGGCCCGCACAACCACACGACGGCCGCGATCGCGGTGGCGCTGAAGGAAGCGGCCGGCCCGGACTTCCCGCCGTATGCCCGGCGGATCGTGGAGAACGCCAAGGCGCTCGCCGCCGCGCTGCTCGAGCGCGGCTTCGATCTGGTCTCGGGCGGGACCGACAACCACCTCATCCTCGTGGACCTGACCGCGAAGGGAGTGTCCGGGAAGGTGGCCGCGAAGGCTCTCGACCGCGCAGGTATCGAGCTGAACTTCAACACCGTCCCCTTCGACCCCCGCAAGCCGTTCGACCCGTCGGGGATCCGGCTCGGGACCCCCGCGGTCAGCTCGCGCGGGATGGGCGCCGGTGAGATGCGCCGGATCGCCGGCTGGATCGACGACGTGGTGTCGGCGCCGGGCGACGAGGATCTCGGCGCGCGGACGGCGGCCGACGTCGCGGAGATGTGCCGGGCTTTCCCGGCACCTGGGATCCTGGTGAACGACGAGCCGTGAGACCGTACCTGATCGTATTCGCGGTCTCGGGCTTCGCCTCGTTCCTGCTCACTCCCCTCTGCGCGCGCCTGGCCGTCCGGCTCGGGGCGGTCGACCGACCGAACGACCGCAAGGTCCATGCGCGCCCCACGCCGACGCTCGGCGGCTTGGCGCTCTTCGGCGCGCTGCTCGTGGGAGGGCTTGTCGCGTGGTCGCTTCCCGCGTTCGGAGATCTCTTCCGAACCTCCTCCGAGCTGGCGGGCATCCTGATCGCGTCGCTCGGGGTGGTGATCCTCGGTGTGGTCGACGATGTCCGCGTCCTGAGCGCCTCGACCAAGCTCGCGGGCCAGATCGTCGCCGCCGGAGTGCTCGTGCTGGCGGGGATCCAGTTCTTCTACCTCTGGCTTCCCGGAATCGGGCTCGTATCGTTCTCGACGGATGTGTCGGCCCTCCTCACGGTCCTCTGGATCGTCGCGCTCGTGAACGCGGTCAACCTGATCGACGGACTCGACGGGCTCGCCGCCGGAGTGTCGACGATCGCGGCGGTGGGGTTCTTCGCCTACGCCTACCAGGCCTCGAACGGCGTGCCGACGACCGCGACCCTGCTGCCGGCGATCGTCGCCGGGGCGTGCCTCGGGTTCCTGCGGTATAACTTCAATCCCGCGCGCATCTTCATGGGGGATTCCGGGGCCTACCTGCTCGGCCTGCTGCTCGCGAGCGCCACGGTGTCGGGTGTGGGCCGCACGACCGAGCCGCAGTTCGCGGACACCGCGGGCCTGATCGTGCCGGTGCTGGTGCCGGCGATCGTTCTCGCGATCCCGCTCGCGGACGCGGGCTTCGCCATTCTGCGCCGGGTTCGTGGCCGGCGACCGGTCTTCCACGCGGACAAGCGGCACATCCATCACTGGCTGCTGGAGATGACCTCCAGCCATCGCCGCGCGGTCTTGGTGATGTATCTGTGGAGCGCCATGATCGTCGGCGCCGCGCTTGCCCTGGCCCTTGGGGCGGGGTTGGCCGGCCGGGGGACGGCGGTCGGGCTCCTCGCGGCACTCGTCGGGACCGTGCTCGTCGTGCCGCGGATCCTTCGGCGCGGGCGGGAAGGTGCTTCTGCGCGCGGCTCGAGCGTAGGGCTCGACCGGGAAACCTAGCCTCTGACCTGCGGTTTCCATGTCGAGACGCGCTTTGACATCGTGCGGGGGGTGACCGGTAGAATGCCCCCGTCCTCCGGTCGCGATGCCGGGCAGACTCCCAAGGGACCTGCCCGCCGAGGCATGGCGGACGGTTTGAACTGGCTCTCCTACCTGGTGACAGGCATGGCCGTCGTCGGAGCCATCGGATACGGCTTCGATCGATGGTTCGGAACCTGGCCGGTCCTGTTCTTGATCGGGACGGTGGTCGGCTACTCGGTGGCCGTCTACGGGATGTATTTGCACGTGAAGGCGGCTCCAGCGGGGAGGCCGCAGACTACGCAGGACGACGGGGGAAGCGCTGAAGGCTGACGGCAGGATGGTGCGGGCGGCGATTCGCGCCGGTGCTGCTTCCCTTGTTCCCGTCACCGGCGTCGCGCTGCTCGTCCGCGGGGCGTCGGGCGCCGCGGCCGCCGCGCTCGCGCTCGCGCTCGTCGTCGCGAACTTCGCGCTTTCCGGGGCCGCGCTGGATGCGGCCGCGCGCCGCTGGCCCCTGTCCTTTCCCGCGGTCGCCTTGCCGAGCTACGCATTTCGCATGGCGGGGCTGTTCGTGGCGATGAGCCTGGTCAAGTCCAGCCCGGCCGATCCAATCGTGTTCGCGATCGTGTTTTGCGCCGCCGTGGCCGGCCTTGTCGCCTACGAGTGCGTGGTGTGGGCGCGTACGCCCTGGCTGGCCTTGACGCTCTCGGAGGAGAAACTGTGACCACTCTCGCGTTCGAAGCCCCGACGGTTCAGGAGCTCTTCGAGTTCAAGCCGATATGGGTCCTGCACATCGGCAGCCTCACGCTCGACATCACGTTCCCGACTCTGTTGATGTTCGCCGTGACCATTCTCGTCATCGGGATCTTCCTGGGAGCTTTCCGGCGGCCCGCGCTCGTCCCGAAGGGCTTCCAGAACGTGGTCGAGGCCGGGACCGACTTCATCCGCGAGGGCATCGCCATCTCGGTCATCGGAGCGGAGGGAGCGGTGTGGACCCCGCTCCTGGCGGCGATCTTCTTCTGGATCCTCTTCAACAACCTGATGAGCATCATCCCGGGCATCTCCTTCCCGGTGACGAGCCGGATGGCGTACCCGGTGACCCTTGCCGTGTTGGTGTGGATCATCTTCAACGTCGTCGGCATCAAGGAGCAGGGCTTCTTCCGGTACTTCAAGAACATCATGTTCCCTCCCGGGGTGCCGTTGCTCATCAAGCCGCTCCTGGCCCTCATCGAGTTCTTCTCGACGGTCATCGTGCGGCCGATCACGCTGTCCGTGCGACTCTTCGCCAACATGGTCGCCGGCCACATGATTCTCGGGGTCTTGTTCCTCGCGACCGCGGTGTTCTTCCAGAGCGGGCTCGGGAAGGCCACGTTCGTGCTGCCTTTCGGTCTTGCGACCGCGCTCATGTTGCTCGAGCTGTTCGTCATCTTCATGCAGGCGTTCATCTTCACGATCCTGACGGCGGTCTACATCGCCGGGGCGCTCCATCCGGAACACTAGGGGGGTCCGGGGGGCAGAGGCGCTCCCCGGGAAGAGATCAAGCGACCGTGGTTGGGCGCCGAGCCCCCCGGTCGAACAAGGAAAGGGGAAGGGTATGGGTCTTCTCGCCGCGGTGGTGACGATCGTGGCTCAGGCAGCCGGGTCGGTCGACGTTTCTCCGATCGGCAAGGGTCTTGTCTACGGACTCGCGGCCATCGGCCCGGGGATCGGCATCGGGATCATCTTCGGCAAGGCGATCGAAGCAGTCGCCCGCCAGCCCGAGGCCCGGGGCATGGTCCAGCAGATCATGTTCATCGGCTTCGCTCTGGCGGAAGCCCTCGCCCTGTTCGGGTTCGTTCTCTTCTTCATCCTGAAGTAGGGAGGGTCGATGCTGACATCCGTTCTACTGGCGGCTGAGGAGGACCCGACCCGGTTCGTCTTCCCGAAAGGCGACGAGCTCATCTGGGGCTCGATCGCGTTCTTCATTCTGTTCGCCGTGCTCGCGAAGGTGGCGTTCCCGGCGATCAACAAGGTCCTGCAGCAGCGCTCCGACAAGATCCGCGCGAGCCTCGAGTCCGCCGAGCGGGCGAAGATCGAGGCCGACGGGGCGCTCGATCAGTACCGCGCGCAGCTCGCCGACGCGCGAGCGGAGGCGAGCCGCATCATCGAGGAGGCGAAGCGGACGGCCGAGGGGGTGCGGCGCGAGGTCGAGGCCCGCGCGCAGGCGGAGGCGCAGCAGATCGTGGAGCGCGCCCGCGCCGAGGTCGGCTCGGAGCGCGACCGGGCCTTCCAGGAGCTGCGAGGCACGGTCGGGGACCTGTCGATCCGCCTCGCGACGAAGGTCGTCGAGCGCGAGCTTGCGGACCCCGACGCGCAGCGGGCGTTCGTCCGGCGGATGATCGACGAGCTGGCCGCCACGGCTCCGGCCTCGGGCAACGGCGGGCGGGGAGGCGCGGCGTGACCGGGGACCCGCGCGTCGAAGGGTACGCGGCCGCGCTGTTCGAGGTGGCCCGCGCCGAAGGCGCGCTCGACCGGGTCGAGGATGAGCTGTTCCGGTTCGCCCGGACCCTGGAGCGCGAGTCGAGGTTGCGTGAGGCCCTGACCGACATCGCCCTGCCGGCCGAGCGGCGCTCGGCCATGGTCGGGGAGCTGCTCGGCGGCAAGGCGTCGGGGCATGCCACGAACCTCATTCGCTTCATCGTGGAGCAGGGGCGGGCGCGTGAGATTCCGGCGATCGTCGACTCCCTGGTGGCGCGCGCCGCGGCGGCTCGCCGCCGGGCCGTTGCCGAGGTGCGGAGCGCCGCGGCGCTGGACGGCGACCAGCTCGATCGCCTCACCGAGGCGGTCGAGGCGGCGACGGGCAAGCAGGTTGACGTGAAGGTCCTCGTTGATCCGTCGATGATCGGGGGGTTGCTCGTGCGGGTCGGCGACACGGTCTTCGACGGCACTGCGCGAACCCGGCTGCGGCGGGCGAGGGAGCGGCTGGAGAGAGGCTGATATGGGTGAGCTGACGATCAACCCGGCGGAGATCGCCGCCGTGCTGAAGAGCTTCGTCGAGGATTTCAAGCCTGCCGTCGAGCGCGAGGAGGTCGGGCGGGTCCTCTACTCGGGGGATGGGATCGCGCGGGTCGCCGGACTGCCGGGATGCATGGCGAACGAGCGGCTCGAGTTCCCCGGCGGGGTGTCCGGCGTGGCTCTCAACCTCGAGGAGGACGAGATCGGAGCCGTCGTCCTCGGGCCCGCGGCGTCGGTCGAGGAGGGCGACCCGGTCAAGCTGACCGGCGAGATTCTCTCGGTGCCGGTCGGCGACGGGCTGCTCGGCCGGGTCGTCAACGTCCTGGGCGAGCCGGTGGACGGCGGGCCGCCGCTCGACGAGTCGAGGGTCGCCGGGCGCCGGCCTCTCGAGATCCAGGCTCCGTCGGTGGTCCAGCGCCAGCCGGTGAAAGAGCCCCTCTACACCGGGATCAAGGCCATCGACGCGATGACGGCGATCGGGCGGGGCCAGCGCGAGCTTATCATCGGGGACATGAAGACCGGCAAGACGGCGATCGCGGTGGACGCGATCATCAGCCAGCGCCGTTTCTGGGGGACCCCGCAGCAGGTGAAGTGCATCTACGTCGCGGTCGGCCAGAAGGACTCGACCGTTGCCCAGGTTGTGCAGGCACTGCGGGACAACGGGGCCCTCGAGTACACGGTCGTTGTTGTGGCCGGCGCCTCGGAGCCGGCGCCGTTCAAGTACCTCGCGCCGTACGTGGGAAGCGCCATCGGGCAGCACTGGATGTACGGCGGAGAGCACGCGCTCGTCGTCTACGACGACCTGTCGAAGCAGGCGGAGGCCTACCGGGAGATCTCCCTCCTCCTGCGGCGCCCGGCCGGGCGCGAGGCCTACCCCGGCGACGTGTTCTACCTCCACTCCCGGCTTCTCGAGCGCGGGGCCAAGCTCTCCGACGACCTCGGCGGAGGGTCGCTCACGGCGCTTCCCATCGTGGAGACGAAGGGCGGCGACATCTCCGGCTACATCCCGACCAACGTGATCTCGATCACCGACGGGCAGATCTACCTG
The DNA here is from genome assembly GCA_016208485.1 of Acidobacteriota bacterium. Lineage (GTDB taxonomy): Bacteria > Actinomycetota > AC-67 > AC-67 > AC-67 > JACQXY01. The sequence goes on from JACQXY010000026.1 coordinate 35,739, forward strand.
GAGGAGGGGCTGTTCAACGCGGGGGTTCGTCCGGCCATCAACGTCGGCCGTTCCGTCTCCCGCGTCGGCGGCAACGCGCAGACCAAGGCGATGAAGAGCGTGGCCGGGAGCCTCCGGCTCGACCTGGCCGCCTACCGCGAGCTGGAGGCGTTCTCCGCCTTCGGTTCCGAGCTGGACAAGTCGTCCCAGCAGCAGCTCGAGCGCGGGGCCCGCCTGGTCGAGCTGCTCAAGCAGCCCCAGTTCTCCCCGGTGCCGGTCGAGGAGCAGGTCGTCTCGATCTTCGCCGGGACCGGCGGTCTCCTCGACGGCGTGCCGGTCCGGGATGTCCGGCGATTCGAGGAGGGCATGCTCGAGTACCTGCGCTCCCGCCTGCCGCATGTCTCGTCCGCGATCGCCGATACGGGGGCGCTTTCCGGCGAGACCGCCGCGGCGCTGAAGAGCGGTCTGGAGGACTTCAAGCGGGGGTTCGTCGCTGCCGAGGCACCGGCGGCGGCTCCTGCCGAGGGGAACGCCGGCTGGGAGCGCACGGCGGCGGCGCCGTAGCGGGTGAGAAATGGGCGCGAAGTTCCGCAAGACGCAGAAGCGGATCGACTCGATCCGCTCGACGACGAAGATCACGCGAGCGATGGAGCTCGTTGCGGCCTCGCGCATCGTGAAGGCCCAGCAGCGGCTCGTGCGGGCCCGGCCGTACGCGATGCGGATCCAGCAGGCGATCCGCGAGCTGGCCGGCGTATCCGAGGTCGCCGCGGAATTCCCCCTCCTGAAGCCGCGCGACGACATCCGCTCGAGCGGCTTCGTCGTGATCACGAGCGACCGGGGCCTCGCCGGCAGCTACAACTCGGGCGTGATCGGGGTCGCGGCCGACCTGATCCGGGATGCCCGCCGCGCCGGCCGCGAGACGCGGCTCCATGTGGTGGGCAAGAAGGGCCTCTCGTTCTTCCGGTTCCGCGGTTACCCGATCGCATCGCACGTGGCCGGGATCTCGGACACACCCCGGTTCGAGGACGCCGAGGCGCTCGGGGAACGGCTCGTGGCCGACTTCGTGTCCGGGGGGCTCGACGAGGTGCGGATCGTCTACACCGATTTCCAGTCCTCGGCGCGGCAGGTGGCGACCGCGACGCAGCTCCTCCCGATCCGCAGGCAGGACGTCGAACCGTCCCCCGGCGCGATCGCGCCCCTGTATGAGTTCGAGCCGGAGCCGGCGGCGATCCTGTCGCTGCTGCTGCCGCGCTACGTGAACACGGTCGTCTTCGCCTGCCTGCTCGAGTCGGCCGCGAGCGAGCACGCGGCGCGGCGGAGAGCGATGAAGGCCGCGACGGAAAACGGCGAGGAACTCGTGAAGGTCTACACGCGGATCGCGAACCGCGATCGTCAGGCCGAGATTACCGGCGAGATCATGGAGGTCGTCGCCGGCGCCGAGGCGCTCCGAGAGCGCAAAGAGGCATCCTGAACCCGGGAGAGAGGCGAGAGAAGATGAGCTCGACCCAGGAGACGCAGGTCCAGACACCGGAGACGAGAGCCGAGGGCCGCGTCGTCCAGATCATCGGCCCGGTCGTCGACGTCGAGTTCCCGCCGGAACACCTGCCGGAGATCCTCTTCGCGCTCGAGATCGAGCGGGAGATCGCCGGGAAGCTTGACACGATCGTCGCGGAGGTGTCCCAGCACATCGGTGAGTCCATGGTGCGCGCGATCTGCATGCAGCCGACCGACGGCCTCCGGCGCGGCGCGGTCGCCCGGAACACCGGGCGGCCGATCGCGGCGCCGGTCGGCAACTCCACGCTCGGCCACGTCTGGAACGTGGTCGGGCGCCCCCTCGACATCGATCACGTCGAGGTGACCGAGCGCTGGCCGATCCACCGGGACCCACCGCCCTTCGCCGAGCTGGAACCCAAGGTCGAGATGTTCGAGACCGGCATCAAGGTCATCGATCTCGTCGAGCCGTACGTGAAGGGCGGCAAGATCGGGATGTTCGGCGGTGCCGGCGTCGGCAAGACGGTCGTGATCCAGGAGATGATCTACCGAGTCGCCCGCCAGCACGGCGGGGTGTCGGTCTTCGCCGGCGTCGGGGAGCGCACGCGCGAGGGGAACGACCTCTGGCTGGAGATGAAGGAGTCCGGGGTCATCGACAAGGCGGCGCTCGTGTTCGGCCAGATGGACGAGCCGCCGGGCGTCCGCCTGCGGGTCGGGCTCGCCGGGCTCACGATGGCCGAGTACTTCCGGGACGTGCAACGCCAGGACGTCCTGCTCTTCATCGACAACATCTTCCGCTTCACGCAGGCGGGCTCCGAGGTCTCGACGCTCCTCGGGCGGATGCCGAGCGCGGTGGGCTACCAGCCGACGCTGGCCGGCGAGATGGGCGTCCTCCAGGAGCGGATCACCTCGACGAGGGGGCGCTCGATCACCTCGATGCAGGCGGTGTACGTGCCGGCCGACGACTACACCGACCCCGCGCCGCACACCACCTTCGCCCACCTGGACGCGATCACGCGGCTCGAGCGCTCGATCGTGGAGAAGGGGATCTATCCGGCCGTGGACCCGCTGACTTCCTCCAGCCGCGTGCTCGACCCCCGCTACGTCGGCGAGGACCACTATCGCGTCGCGCGGACGGTCCAGCAGATCCTCCAGAAGTACAAGGACCTCCAGGACATCATCGCCATCCTCGGCATCGACGAGCTGTCGGAGGAGGACAAGCTCACGGTGGCGCGCGCGCGCAAGATCGAGAAGTTCTTCTCCCAGCCGATGTTCGTGGCCGAGCAGTTCACCGGACAGGCTGGGGTGTACACGCCGATCGCCGACACGATCGAGGCCTTCGACGCGCTCTGCCGGGGCGATTTCGACCACATCCCCGAGGAGGCCTTCCGCATGGTCGGCGGGGTCGACGGCGTGATGGCCAAGGCGAGATCTATGGGCGTCGAGGGCGCCTGATGCCGCTCACCGTCCAGGTCGTCACTCCCGAGCGCGAGGTCGAGGTCGCCGCCGACGCCTCGATGGTGCTCGCCCACGGCGTCGAGGGCGACGTCGGGATCCTGCCGGGGCACGCGCCCCTGCTGATCGCGCTCGGGACCGGTCCGCTCGAGATCGTTCGCCCGGACCGGCGCGACGCGATGCTGGTGGATGGGGGATTCCTCCAGGTGAAGGACGACCGGGTCATCGTGCTCGCCGAGTACGCGGTCCTGCCGGGCGAGATCGACCCCGCCGCCGCCGCTCGCGAGGTCGAGGTTCTCCGCCGGGAAGCGGAGGCCGCGCCGGGGGACGATGCCGCGCGCGGGAGGCTCGCGCGCGCCGAGGCCACGCTCAAGCTGGCCGGCCGGTAGCCTCGCCCTCCGGCCGTAGAATGGTTCTGTGAGCTGCTACCTGATCACGGGCGGGACGCCTCTGCGTGGGACGGTTCGCGTCCGGGGGGCGAAGAACTCGGCGCTGAAGCTCATGGCCGCGTCCCTCCTCGCGGAGGGGACCTACCGTTTGCGCGAGGTCCCGCAGATCGCCGACATCGAGACGATGCGCCTGGTGCTCCGGCGACTCGGGTGCGATGCGCGCTTCGAGGACGGGACGATGGCCATCGAGGTTCCCGCCGCCGTCGGCGGGGAGGCTCCCTACGAGCTGGTGCGCCAGATGCGCGCCTCGATCGTCGTGCTGGGGCCGCTCCTCGCCCGGCGTGGCCGGGCGCGCGTGGCGATGCCCGGCGGGTGCAACATCGGCTCCCGCAAGATCGACCTGCACCTCAAAGGTCTCGAGCGGATGGGCGCCACGATCGGCTTCGACCACGGCTACCTCGAGGCGAGCGGCGGGTTGCACGGTGCCGAGATCGTGCTCGACTGGCCGTCCCACGGGGCGACGGAGAACATCTGTATGGCGGCGACCCTCGCGAAGGGGACGACCGTCATCGAGAACGCGGCGCGCGACCCCGAGATCCAGGACCTCTCGGCGATGCTGTCGGACATGGGGGCGCGCATCTCCGGCGCCGGCACCCCGACGATCGTGGTTGAGGGAACCGACGCGCTGCGTGCGGTCGAGCACACGGTCCTGCCGGATCGGCTCGAGGCGGGAACCTATCTGATCGCCGCGGCCGCGACCGGGGGGGATGTCACCGTGGAGGGCGCGCGTGGCGGGCACCTGGAGATCGCCCTCTCGAAGCTCGCCGATTCCGGCGCCGAGGTTGATGCGGGCCCGGCCTCCGTCCGGCTGCGGATGCCGGGGACCCCGAGACCGGTCGACTTCGTCACCCTTCCCTATCCGGGGTTCCCGACCGATCTGCAGCCGCAGATGATGGTGTTGTGCGCGATCGCTTCGGGCACGAGCATCGCCACCGAGAACGTGTTCGAGAACCGGTTCATGTTCGTCGACGAGCTGGTACGCATGGGAGCCGACATCCGCACCGAGGGGCACCATGCCGTGATCCGGGGCCGGCCCCGCCTGGAGGCGGCGCCGGTCCGCGCGCCGGACATCCGCGCCGGGGCCGCGCTCGCGATCGCGGGCCTGGTGGCCGACGGCGAGACCGAGCTGTCGGGCGTGGATCACATCGAGCGCGGCTACGAGTCGTTCGACGACAGGCTTCGCGCTCTCGGCGGGCGGATCGAGCGGCTCGACGGCTGAGCGGGCTGTGGACTCCGACCGACCTCCTCCGATCCCGGAGCCGCCGCGCCCGACCGAGCCGCCGCCGCCGGTGCCCTGGCGGGCGCTCGAGGCGATCCCGGTGTGGGCGGTGGCGTTCGTCGCCGGGCTGCTTGCGGCCGGGGTGGGCGCGCTCGGCCGGGGTGGGGACGGCCCGACCGCCTTTGCCGTCCTGGCTTCGGAGGTCTTGCTCGCCCTGGTCGTGATCGTCTGGGTTCGGATGCGTCATGGGGTCGGCATGCGCGCCCTCGGGGCCGTGCGTCCCGAGGCCGGAGACGTGTCGCTCGGCCTCGGCGCCGGGCTGCTCGGCGTGCTCGGGTCGGTCGTGATCGTGTTCGCGGTGCTCGCCGTCGGGAGTGTTGTGGCCGGCCACCCCGTCGAGGTGCCCGAGCAGATCCCGCTCGGGGAGCCGTCGGCGGCGGTGCTCGCGATCGTCGGGATCGCGGTCGTTGTGGCGGCCCCGATCGCCGAGGAGATGTTCTTTCGCGGCTTCCTCTACCGGGCATTGCGGCGGTGGGCCTCGCCGGCGCTCGCCGGCCTGATCTCGGCCGCCATCTTCGCCGCGTCTCACGTCGAGCCGCTCATCATCCCGAGCATCTTCGCGCTCGGGCTCGTGCTCGCCTGGCTCGTGGAGCGCCGGGGGGGCAGGCTCGCCCCGGCGATCATGGCCCACGGCTTGTTCAACCTCGTGGGGTTCGTGTTCCGGTTCCTCCTGAAATAGCTGCGTCTTGCATCATGTGCTCCGCGGGAACCCTGGACATGACCGGCGCATCGTTCTACTGTAGATAAGATGAGTGCTTTCAGCCGATTCGGAGTTGCCAGGCGCCGCGCAGTGCGGCGCGAGACCTTTCGCGAGGTCCAGGAGAAGGTCGCCGGGCTCGACTCTGAGCTCACCTTCGGTCTGTCGTTCGTGGCGGCGATGATCGACCGGGGCGACTTCCGCGCGGCCGCGGGAGCGATCGAGGAGCAGCGCGGGGCGCTGGCGGAGGCCGGGCGGGATCTCCAGGGTGTGCTCGTGGGACCCTCTCGCGTGCGGCGGGTCTCGGTGGGGGCGGCGATCGCCGCCGCCGCGCTGGTCGGCTCGGGGCTCTTGGTGGCCGCCGTGCGGCACGGGGAGGCCGCGCCGCCCGAGGTGGCCCGCCTGGAGCGCGTGGCCGACCAGTTGGAAACGGCGGTTCGAGACGGATCCGACGCCGCTCGGCTTGCGAGCATCGTCGGCGGAGTTCACCGGACCATCCTGTCGCTTCCTCAAGGGGCCGAGTTCCTCGTGCGGATCCGCCGGTCGCTCGTCGAGATCAGGGGCCGGTTGCTCGAGATCGCCCCCGGCCCGGTGGCAGACGCCGCAAGGCGAGTGGCCAGAGAGATCGAAGAGGTCGTGGAACCGCAGTCCCCTCAGCCCTCGCCTCCGCCCGCAGGCGCGCCGTCGGCCTCCGGCCCCTAGCCGGTTCGCGCCGACCACCCGCCGCGGCGTGGCGGCCTTCGGGTTTCAGGGGGAGGCCACCGGTTTGAGCCCACTGCCTGTGGCGTGCTTTACTCCTGGGCGATTTCGCGCGAGGAGGTGGACCGGTGGCGACGTTCCCGAGTGAGGAGTGGCTCGTCCAGTACGTCGAGCGCATCAACGCTTCCAAGGATTACGAGGAGGCGGCCGCGACGTGGGAGGGTGACCTGTCCTACGTGTTCGAGGCCGAGCCGGACAAGGGCGTCCCGAAGGATGTCTGGGCGTGGGCGGATCTCTGGCACGGGAAGTGCCGCGGCGCGAAGTTCGACGTGACTCCGGAAGAGGGCGAGAAGGCGAAGTTCATCATTCGCGCGCCCTACTCCCGGTGGAAGCAAGTGATCAGGCGGGAGCTCGACCCAATCAAGGGCATGATGCAGGGCAAGCTCAAGCTGAAGGGCGACCTGCCGACCATCGTCCGCAACGTCAAGGCGGCGAACGAGCTGGTGAACATCGCCTCCTCGGTCCCAACCGAGTTCGTCGACGAGCGCTAGCGTGATCGTCGTCGACCCTGGGGTCGAGGGCCTCGGATTGATGCTCGCCGAGCTGGTGCGCGCCAACGTGGAGCGGAATCCCAGGTGCCGGGCGCTGTTGCGCGCCCCGGCGCGGTCGATCAACGTGCGGGCCCCCGACGCGGAGGTCGAGGTGGGCATCGTCCTCGGCGGCGGCCGGTTCCGCGTGCTTCCGGCAGCCCACGCCCGCGCCGATCTCGAGGTCATCACCGATTCCGGTACTCTGATGTCTCTTTCATCTACACCCCTGAGGTTCGGGTTGCCCGACCTCATGACCATGGAGGGCCGTGCAGTGACGAAGAAGATGCTCACGGGCGAGCTCAAGGTGCGGGGGATCGTCCCCAACCTCGGGACGCTCATCCGCTTGCAGAAGCTACTTTCGGTGGCGCCATGAACATCACGTTCATCGGAGGTACCGGCCCCGCCGGGATCGGTTTGGCCGCGCGGTTCGCCAAGGCGGGGCACAAGATCTCGGTCGGCTCACGGAAGATCGAGCGCGCGGAGAACACCCGGGACCAGGTTCTTGCGCTGGCGGGCGGCGGAGACGTCACCGCCGGGGTGAACCAGGACGTCGTCGGCAGCGCCGACGTCGTCTTTTTCACGGTCCCGCCGGAGGGGCTCCGTCCCACGGCGAAGAGCCTCGGCCCCCAGCTCGCCGGCAAGGTCGTCGTCTCGCTCACCAACCCGCTGAGCGTCGTCAAGAGGAAGGTGGTCTACGACTACCCGGAGGAGCGGTCGCTCGCCGAGGCGGTCCAGATCAACGCGCCGGAGGCCAAGGTCGTCGGCGCGCTCCACGAGATCCGCGTGAGCGACTTCGCCGAGATCGAGCGCCGGATCGAGGGCGACACGATCATCACCGGCGACGACGAGGACGCGAAGAAGGTCGTGATGGACCTCGTCGGGGAGATCGACGGCATCCGCCCGGTGGACGGCGGGCCGCTGTCGAACACCGGGTTCGTCGAGGGGTTCGTCGCGGTCCTGATCTCGATCAACTTCAAGTACAAGATCGGGTCCTCCTACCGGATCACCGGCATCCGCTGACCCGTGCGCTCTGCGACTGCCGCCCCCGGACTCGGGGGCGGCAGTGTCTTGGGGCTCCGGTGGGGCCGGGCGCGGCGGCTATCATTGCGGAATGGATCTGGATGAGATCGTCGGCAAGGTGAAGGCGCGCGACCGGCGAACGGTCGCGCGGCTCATCTCGCTCGTCGAGGACGAGTCTCCGCAACTGGCAGAGATCGTGCGCGCCATCGGGCCGCTTTCCGGCGGCGCGGCGATCGTCGGGCTGACCGGCGCGCCGGGGGTCGGGAAGTCGACGCTCGCGGCCGCCCTGGTGTCGGAGATCCGGGCCGAGGGGAGGACGGTGAGCGTGCTCGCGATCGACCCGACCTCGCCGTTCACCGGCGGCGCGCTCCTCGGGGACCGGCTGCGGATGCAGGACCACGCGACGGACCCGGGGGTGTTCATCCGCTCCATGGCCACTCGAGGCCGGCTCGGGGGCCTGGCCTGGGCGACGCCTCACGCGCTGCGAATCCTGGATGCCGCCGGCGCCGATGTGATCATCCTGGAGACGGTAGGGGTGGGGCAGGCGGAGGTCGCGGTCGTCCATGCCGCCGACACCGCCGTCGTCGTGCTCGCGCCGGGCATGGGGGACGCCGTGCAGGCGAGCAAGGCGGGCCTGCTCGAGATCGGCGATGTGTACGTGATCAACAAGGCCGACCGCGAGGGTGCGCGCGCGGCGGCCCGCGACATCGAGCAGATGCTCGATCTTGGGGCGGCGGGGGAATGGCGACCCCCGGTGATCGAGACTGTGGCCGAGCAGGGGACGGGGGTCGGGGCCCTGTGGCAGGCGATCCTCCGCCATCGCGAGCACCTCGGGCGCTCGGGAGGTCTTCGGCGCCGCCGGCTCGATCGCGCGGGCAGGGAGATCTCCGAGATCGCTGTGGCGTCGCTTCGCGCGTCGATCGGAGGGGTCGGGGACGGGGCGGTTCTCGCAGGGCTCGCCGAGGAGGTCGTGGACCGGCGGCTCGATCCGTACGCGGCGGCCGAGAAGCTGCTCGGCCGGGCGGGAGGTCCGTGATGGAGGAGGATCGCCGGGAGCGCTGGCGCGCCGCGCACGACGCGGCGCCGAAGCGTGACGCCGACTTCAACACCCTCTCCGGCGAGGAGCTGGAGCCGGTGTACGGGCCGGAGGACGTGGCCGGCGATCCCGCGCGCGACCTCGGCTTGCCGGGGGAGTTCCCATACACGCGCGGCGTCTACCCGACGATGTACCGGGGCCGGCTCTGGACGTTCCGCCAGTTCTCCGGGTTCGGGGACGCGCGCGCCACGAACGAGCGCTACAAGTTCCTCCTCGGCCGCGGCCAGACCGGCCTCTCGGTCGCGTTCGACATGCCGACGCTGATGGGGCGGGACTCCGACGACCCGCGCAGCCTCGGCGAGATCGGCCACTGCGGGGTCGCCGTCGACTCCGCGCGCGACATGGAGGTGCTGTTCTCGGGGATTCCCCTCGGCGACATCACCACGTCGATGACGATCTCCGGGCCGGCCGTCGTGCTGTTCGCGTTCTACCTGGTCGCCGCCGAGCGCCAGGGCGTGGCGTGGTCCAGGCTCGACGGGACGCTCCAGACCGACATCCTGAAGGAGTACATCGCCCAGAAGGAATGGGTCTTCCCGCCGGAGCCGCACCTGCGCCTGATCGCCGACCTGATCGAGTTCTGCGCGCGAGAGGTGCCGAAGTACCACCCGATCTCGGTGTCCGGATACCACATCCGCGAGGCCGGCGCGACGGCGGCGCAGGAGCTGGCGTTCACGCTCGCCGACGGCTTCGCCTACGTCGAGCTGGGGCTCGCGCGCGGGCTGGACGTGAATGCCTTCGCCGGGCAGCTATCATTCTTCTTCGACGCCCACATCGACTTCTTCGAGGAAGTGGCCAAGTTCCGAGCGGCGCGGCGGATCTGGGCGCGCTGGATGCGCCACCGCTACGCCGCGACCCACCCGCGCGCCCGGCAGCTCCGCTTCCACACGCAGACCGCCGGGGTATCGCTCACCGCGCAGCAGCCGCACAACAACGTGGTGCGTACCGCCATCGAGGCGCTCGCCGCGGTGCTCGGCGGGACGCAGTCCCTCCACACCA
>JACQXY010000027.1 GCA_016208485.1 Acidobacteriota bacterium
CATGGCAGCTCACGCTCTCGGCGGCGCGGCTCGCGGCCGCCGGGGCGCCGCACGCGCGCGAAGCCTCGATGGCAAAGCTGTTCGCGACCGAGGCATGTACCTGGGCGTGTGAGCGGGCGTTGCACCTGCAAGGGGCGCAGGACTACATGTCGGAGAGCCCGGCGCAGCGCTTCTACCGGGACTGCAAGGTCCTCGAGCTGGGCGAGGGGACGAGCGAGATCCAGCGCGAGACCATCGCGCGGTCGCTGGGGCTGTAGAGCGCCGGAGGAGGGGGCCAGGGATGGGGGTCGCCGAGCGGCGGGAGCGGGAGCGGCAGGCGCGCCGGCAGGCGGTGCTCGACGCGATGCGGGCGCTCGTGCGCGAGCGCGGGTTCAACGGGACGACGACGCGCCGGATCGCGGAGCGCGCCGAGCTGTCGGAGGCGACCCTCTTCTGGTACTTCCGGAGCAAGGACGAGATCTTCACGTCGCTGCTGTTCGAGGCGATCGAGTTCATGTCTCGCGGCCTGGAGGAGATCGAGGCGCGCCCCGGCCCGCCCGCGGAGAGGCTCGAGGCGCTCTGGGGATTCTTCTCACGGGTGCGCGCGGAGCATCCCGAGTACTTCCAGGTCTTCGCTCACCTCGCGCAGCCGCAGGCGACCGCCGCGGTGGACGAGGAGGTGCGAGCCGAGATCGCCCGGCGCTCGGGGGACAACTTCCGCCTGTTCGCGCGGGTCCTCGGGGGAGCGGCGGGATCCGGACGCGCCCGCGTGGGCGCGGATCTGCTGTGGGCCGCCTTCTTCGGCCTGATGGTGCTCCGGGACTCCCGCGCGAACCTCGGGGCGACGGCGCATCCCGACGCGCGCGACCTCGGGGAAGCGCTCGAGATGCTGCTGGGGGGGATTCCGCCGGCCGGCGGCGGGGCTCTCCCGGCGCGGCCCGCCCGGTCTCGGCAGTCCTCCGTCCCTGGGCGGCGGAGGTCCGGGTGAGGACCATGCGCGCCGCGCGCCTGCACCGGCCGGGTGAGCCGTTGCGCGTCGAGGAGGTCGAGGTGCCGGAGCCGGCGGAGGGGGAGGTCCTCGTCGAGGTGCGCGCGTGCGGCCTCTGCGGCACAGACCTTCACCTGGCGGTGCAGGGAGATCTGCCGGTCGCGCGCACCCCCATCACTCTCGGCCACGAAGCGGCCGGAGTGGTCGCGCGCGTGGGCCGGGGTGTGAGGAGCCCGGTGGAGGGCGACCGCGTGGCGCTCTTCCCGGCGGCCTCCTGTGGGGAGTGCCGCTTCTGTCGCGCCGGACGTGAGTCGCTCTGCGATCGCTCCAAGGTCTACGGCATGGCGCGCGACGGCGCGCTCGCCGACTATGTCGCGGTTCCGGCGCGCTCGCTGGTGCCCCTGCCCGCGACGGTGCCCTTCGACATCGGGGCGATCGTAACCGACGGGGTGGCGACCCCGTTCAGAGCGCTGCGCGCGCGCGGGCGCCTGCGGGCCGGGGAGACGGTCGGGGTGTTCGGCTGCGGGGGACTCGGCACGCACGCGGTCCAGCTCGCGCGCATGATGGGGGCGGCCAGCGTCGTCGCGGTGGATGTGGACCCCCGCGCGCTCGAGCGCGCCGCGCGCCTGGGGGCGGATCTCGCCCTGAGTCCCGGGGAGACCGACGTCGCCGGGGAGGTGCGCGAGCGGCTCGGCGGGCTCGACCTCGCGCTCGAGCTGGTCGGGCGGCCGGAGACGGTGGAACTTGCGCTCCGCTGCACTGGGAAGTGCGGCCGGACGGTGCTCGTCGGGGTGGGCCCGGGGCGTCCGTCCCTGCCGCCGCTCGCTGCGTTCGTCGGGCGCGAGCAGTCCGTGCTCGGCTCCTTCGGCATGGACCGGGCGGACATCGAGGACCTCTACCGGCTCGTGGAGGCGGGGCGCCTCGACCTGTCGGGATCGATCTCCGCGAAGTACTCGCTCGAGGAGGCCGACGCCGCGCTCCGGCGCCTGGCCGGCAAGGAGGGCGGGATCGTGCGCGTGGTCGTGGAGCCCCACCTCGCGCGCCGCGGAGACGAGCCGGCCGGGGGGCCTATTGTTTCGCCGTGAGTCCGGGGGATATGATCCGCTCGTTGAGGGGGACCGAACCGGGAGGAGGAGCGATGGCGGAAGAGGGCAAGAAGCGCTCGAAGAAGGGTTTGTGTACGATGCTTGCCGCGATCGCCGCCGGGGTCTTCTTCTTCCTGAAGAAGCGCAAGCGCGAGGACGAGTCGGCCTGGGAAGAGGCGACCCCCGACTCCCACAACTAGACGCCCGGACGTGAAGGCGCGCGGGAGCGGTCCGCGCGCCTTCGCGCGTCTTCGGGGGAACATCCATCTGGCGCGCGGCGTCGAACCGGGTGCGATGAGACGAGCCCTGATTCGACCGGCCGCGGTGCTCGCGAGCCTCGCGCTCCTCGCGGGGGGTTGCGCGCGCGCGCGGATCTCGCATCCGTCCGGCGCGCGCGACCTCGTGTTGCGTGTGTCGACGGGAGGGGGGTTCGTCGGGCCCGGTGCGGTGTTCGCCCAGATCCCCGAGATCTCGCTCTTCGGCGACGGGAGCCTCGTGACGCCCGGGCCGCAGATGGAAATGTACCCGGGACCCGCCCTGCCGAACCTGCTCGTCGCCCGGCTGTCCGAGGAGGGTGTGCAGCGGGTCTTGCGGGCGGCGCGCGCCGCCGGCCTGCTCGGCTCGGATCGCACGCTGCTCCACTCGGGGGTCGCCGACGCCCCGACGACGACGTTCACGGTCGTCGCAGGCGGGCGGCGGCACGTGGTCTCGGCCTACGCGCTCGGGATCGATGACTCCGGAAGCATGATTCCGGCGGGCGCGCGCGCGGCGCGCGCGCGCCTCGGCGACTTGAGAAGCTGGCTGGCGACGGGCGCGATCGGCGAGGAGCGACCCTACGAGCCTCGCGCGCTTCGGATCCTGGTGGAGCCGCCCTCGGCCTCGCCGGAGCCCGGCATCGTGCGGCAGACGAAGTCCTGGCCGCTCGCGACGCCGCTTGCGACCTTCGGCCGGCCGGCCGGGCCCGACCGCCGGTGCGGGGTCGCCGAGGGAACGGACTTGGCGGTCTTGCTGCCGCAGGTCCGCGAGGCGAATCAGCTCACGATCTGGCGGAGCGCCGGCCGGGCGTACCACCTGTCGTTCCGGCCGCTCCTCCCCGACGAGTCCGGGTGCTGACCCGCTCTTGCCCCGGGGGGTCGGCCAGGAACACCCGGAACGAGGAGCCGCCTCCGGCGCGGCCCCCTGAGTTCCGGCGTCCGACCGGGGTCACTTCGGGCCGGTTTCCGGGCCCTTCACTCACGGGCAGACGGTCGGGCCTCCGGTCTGGACCGTGATCCATGTGCCGCCCTCGTTCGTGCTTGAACTCGGGTTCGCGGCCCCCGGCCAGGCGATGAGGAACTCGCAGCCGGCGTCGAGGGCGACCCCCCAGACGTCGGTGATCCGGTCGCAGAGGAGGCCGTCCTCGATCCCGGAGGCGGCGGTCGTCCCGCAGTGGCCGAGGTTCGCCGCGGCGGTGCCCTCGTAGGCGGCAAAGTCGGCGAGCGGCGGCGCTTCGTAGATCATGGGCGAGGTGCCGAGCGCGTCGGTGACCTGCGCCACGGTCGTGTACCAGTAGGTCTTGGTCCCGCTCGTCACCCCCTTGTACCAGACGACGTCGAGCTTGCCGGGGGCGCCGGCGCGCGCGTGCGCGTGGGTGTTGCCCGGCCCGCCGTTCGGATCGTCGGGTTCGATCACGGTCGGCGGCGCCCACGCGCTCAGGTCGGGCGGCGCCCAGGTGTACTCGACCGAGGCTCCGGTGAAGTCGGGGAATGGGTGTGGCGAGCGGTCGAAGACGATGTAGACGTTGCCGTCCGTGTCGGTCGCGGGTGAGGCTCCCTGCATCTGAGCCATCCTCCCGCTCGCGCTCTGGTCCACCGCGAGCGACGTGGTCCACGAGCCGGGTGAGGCGTCGGGTGAGATCGCCGCCCAGATGCGAGTGGCGAACACGATGTTGAACTGCGCGCTCCCGGTCACGCTCGCGCCGCAGCCCCCGATCAGGGAGCTGCGAGTGCCCCAGGACACGGTGAGGCGGCCGGTCACCGGGTCGACGAGCATGCCGTCGGGGCCGCCCGAGTCGGCGCACTGCAGGTCGAGCCAGGCCTCGGTCCCGGGAAGGGTGATCGGGACCGGCGGGAGGAACGTCGCGCCGTTGTCGATCGAGGTCGCGACCCACATGTTGTGGCTCGCCTCGCCGGTGACGAGGTTGTGGTAGAGGAGGTAGACGCGCGGGAGCCCCGTCGTCAGATCGTCGGGCCCGACCGCGAGCCACTGGCGGTCCTGGTCGGCCGGCCCCGCGGTCGGGGAGAGATTCCAGGTGTCGCCGCGATCGTCTGAGTAGTAGACGCGCGTCTGGACGGCGGCGAGATCCAACTCGGTCGCAAGGACGCGCCCCGTGCGGGTCACGGCGATGTCCACGTCGATGGTCGGCCCGGTCTGCCGAATCGGGTCGGTCTTGGTGCGCGCCCAGGTTCCCGTTGTCGCGTCGTAGTGGTACACGACCGCAAGGCCGCTCGAGGTGCTCGAGATCACCCACCGTGTGCCGTCGGGGCCGACCGCGAGGCGCGGTTCCGTGTCGGGCCCGGCGCCGGGGAGTCTCGTGGGCGCGCTGAAGGTGGGCGCGTCCGCCGCTCGCGCGAGCGAGCCCGCGATCAGGGCGGCGAGGAGCAGGAGCGGGGCGATCGTCCGTCGAGCCATTGGTCCCTCCGTGTCCGGTGGTCCCGGGTATCTTCGCCGTGGGCGGCCCCGACTCCTGCCGGATCTACCGGTTACGGAAGCGGTGTCGCGCGCGTAGAATGCCGAGCGCGGGGACGTAGCTCAGTTGGTAGAGCACCTGCCTTGCACGCAGGGGGTCGCCGGTTCGAGTCCGGTCGTCTCCACCAAAGCGTCAAGACTCGAACTCTCACCCGAAGAACGAACCGGGCGGGGGTTCTTGAGTTCCCGGCGGAAGCTGCGGACAAGGTCCTCGGCGAGGACAACTCCGCTTACGACGGAGGTCGCTCGCCATCCGGCTGGGGGGAGATGTCGGTGACCTCAGTCCCGAGTAGGGAAAACGCTTCTCAAAGTAGACGACCAACAACTCGACCTGGTCTGGGCCGAAGACGACCAACGGGTCGGTGCCTTGGGGGTTCTTCAACCACGTCCAAGCGAAGCGTCGGAGGAACCCAAGGGCGTCGTCTACACCCGACCCTGGGTTGTGGAACTCATTCTCGACCTCGTCGGATACCGATCCCGCGCAGATCTGGGGGCTCTGACCGCGGTCGAGCCCGCTGCCGGCGAGGGCGCCTTTCTAGTCCCCATGGTGAAGCGGCTCCTGGCTTCCTTGGGCGCGCACGGCCGCTCTCTGGAGGAAGCGCACTGCGCACTCCGCGCCTACGAGTTGAGCGAGGAGGCAGCAGCGCGAGCAAGGGATGGCGTGATCGCGGTGCTGATTAGCAGCGGGATCGATCTTGAGCATGCCCGCGAAGCCGCCAAGGGCTGGATCAAGGTTGGGGATTACCTTCTCGACTCCCCGAACGACAGCCGTGCAGACGTGGTAGTCGGAAACCCGCCGTACATCCGCTACGACGACATGCCGGCGGATCTCTTGGCCCGTTACCGGACTGCATATCCGACGATGGTTGGGCGAGGCGACATATACATCGGGTTCATCGAAGCCACTCTGCGGCAGCTCAAGCCCGGCGGGGTTCTCGGCTTCATCTGTGCCGACCGATGGATGCGTTCCGCCTACGGTATTGAGCTTCGCCGACTGATCTCGGAGGCTTGCGCTGTCGAGGCGGTCATCGAGATGCACAACGCACCCGCCTTCGAGAACGAGGTCTCTGCATACCCCGCGGTGATCGTGATTCGAAGGGCAAGTCAAGGAGAAGCACTTGTGGCCAGCGCCGGCCCTGATTCAGGGGAACCGCCGGAGGGAAGGTCTCTTGCCGATGCGGTGATCGATCTTGCCAACGCCGGGAAGCGAATGGTTCCGGGATTCACCGCGGCCAAAGTGCATCGCTGGTTTCGCGGTGGATCTCCTTGGCCCTCAATCGCGCCATCGAAGCTTGAACTACTCCAGGACCTTGAGGAACGCTTCGCACCTCTGGAAGATGAAGCCGCCGGAACAAGAATCGGCATCGGAGTGGCGACCGGTGCTGATGCCGTCTTCATTACCGAGGATGTCGACCTCGTTGAGTCAGACCGGCTGCTTCCTCTCGCGATGGCCGCCGACACCAAGGACGGCACCGTTCGCTGGTCCGGCCACTACCTCGTCAATCCCTGGACTGCGGATGGCACTCTAGTTGAACTAGAGCGGTATGCGAGGCTTCGGGATTACTTCGAGAGCAAGAAAGATCAGCTACTTAGGAGGAACATCGCGCGGCGCCGGCCGCGCGACTGGTTCCGCACCATCGACAAGGTCACCGCTTCCCTGCTTGAGCGCCCCAAGCTCTACATCCCCGACATGAAGATGACAAGTCACCCCACACTCGATCCTGGGAAGACCTATCCCCATCACAACCTCTACGTGCTGACCTCGAAGGGATGGGACCTCGAGGTGCTCGGCGGACTCCTGCTCTCGCGGGTCGCCGAGTTCTTCATCGATGCCTACTGCGTCAAGATGCGGGGGGGAACGCTCCGCTTCCAGGCGCAGTACTTGAGAAGGATTCGTGTGCCTGACGCCGACCGCCTCTCAGAAGGGGTTCGGGAGCGACTTCGCCAAACATTCCGCTCGCGTGACGTAGAGGAAGCAACTGCGGCTGCGATCGAGGCCTACAAGATCGAGAGCTTCGCCGGAGAGTTCGGGTGCTGAAGGACCTCGACGAGCGGTTTCGGGCCGCTCTGCAGTCCTTCTGAGACGCGCGTGACAGGCAGCAGAAGAAGCAGATGCAGTCCGGGAAGATCGACGCAGGTACTCGCGGTGCGGTGACCGGCGGCACGCAGATGGGCGCGCTCGAGGTGCTCCTTACCGATGTGCTCGTGAACGCCGGTCTCGACCCGAGCCACATCAAGGCTCGGACTGCTCTTGAGCTTCCTGGCTACTACCGGCCGGAGAAGAAGTGGGATCTCCTCGTTGTAGTCGACGATCGCCTCCTGCTCGCGGTCGAGTTCAAGTCCCAGGTCGGGCCGAGCTTCGGGAACAACTTCAACAACCGGACTGAAGAGGCCATCGGTAACGCCGAGGACATCTGGACCGCCTACCGCGAGGGTAGGTTCGGCAAGCATCCAGCCCCGCTCCTCGGCTACTTCTTCCTTCTTGAGGACTGTAGCGAGGTGCACGCCCCCGTCAGGAACGTCGAGCCCTACTTCGAGGTCGATCCGGTCTTCAAACACACGTCGTACGCAAAGCGCTATCAGATCCTGTTGGAGAGGTTGGTCCTTGAGCGCAAGTACACCGCCGCCTGCCTCACGCTAGCTACCGACTCGAAGCCAACGACGGTGACGCATCCGACCAAGGGCCTTTCGTTCCGTCAGTTCGCCGCAGCGGCCGAGGCGCATGCACGCGCGTTCGGCGAATCGGAGCAATGAGTTGCCGAGCATCACGGGAGTGCTGTTGATGTCCAGATCGAGAGATGACTACTTGTTCAGCAAGTACGACCTCCGGCTAGTCATCGGAAGCCACGAGGCGAAGCTAATCAGCCAGATAGAGGAGCTTGCCGAGGCGCGGCTGCTCGAAGTCAACCCGGAGGAGTTGGCCGACTACTTCGCCTCCGAGTGTGAGATCGAAGCCCCGAGACTGCTTGAAGAGAACATCGAGGTTTCGCAGGAAGACATCAAGATCGACGTAAGCGGAGACCGGTCCCGATCCATCATGGACCGTAGCCAGCCATTCCTAATCGACGGGACACGCTTCCTATATCACGTTCCCTTCAGCGGGGATGCTGAACTGTTCAAGTGTCGAGCAAGTGCCTTCACGTTCAATCCGCCGCGCGGCGTCATCAAGGGCGCAGAACTCAACCTTATCTACGACCGGACAGACCACGATGTCGAGGCTGTCAAGAACGAGTTCAACCGCGATCTGGCCGAAATCACGAAGCACCTGGGTTGGGTCGCCAACGACGTGGCGCCCTTTAACGCAAGGGTGCGGGAAACAGCTCTGACAAAGATCAACCAGCGTCGGGAGAAGTTCCGCAAGGATCACGATGCGGCATCGGACCTGGGCTTTCCGGTACGGCGGCGGGAGAACGCTCCCAAGACCTTCGTCGTCCCGACCAAACGGAAGAAGCTTCCGATGCCCGAGGCACGCTCAGACAGGGGTCAGCCCCAGGAGCCAGGCCTAGATCCCAAGGAGTACGAACACATCCTTGAAGTGGTTCGGAACATGGCTCACGTAATCGAGCGTAGCCCTAAGGCCTTTCGAGAGATGGACGAGGAGGCGCTCCGCCAACACTTCCTCGTCCAGCTCAACGGGCAGTACGAGGGGCAGGCAAGCGGTGAAACATTCAACTACGAAGGCAAGACCGACATCCTTATTCGGATCAAAGACAGGAACATCTTCATCGCGGAGTGCAAGTTCTGGAACGGGCCGAAGTCCTTGAGCGACGCGATAGATCAGATTCTCGGCTATGCGACGTGGCGAGATACCAAGACAGCCATAGTCGTCTTCAACCGCACGAAGAACTTCTCAAAGGTTCTGGCGCGGATCCCCGAAGTGGTCCGCAGGCATGTGAACTACGTGCGGGACATTGCCTTCCCGTCCGAAACTGGCTTCCTCGCCGCGCTACGGCACAGGGACGATCCAGACCGCGAACTGACCTTGACCGTTCTTGCTTTCGACGTGCCGGCATGAACCCGACGTTCTGGTCGGACTTCTGGCCAAACTTCGCAGCGACAATCGTGGGCGTAGCTGCCGGTATTCCGATCGGCTTCTGGCTGAACCGCCACGCTGAGCGCTCAGCAGCCGAACGCCGCAGGAAGGAGATTCGGGCAGCCGAGGCTCGGCGTGTCTCTGAGGAGAAACAGCGAACGCGTGAGGCGCTCGAACAGCTAGAGCCGGCGATTCGCGCGCATGCAGGGTGGTTCAAGATACTGGGCGCTTGGAGCAACATGAATGAGTATCACGAAGGACCGCTCGCCGAACTTTGGATCGTACTTAGAGGCCAGATCGTTCCGGCGCATCTCTCAGATAGGAGACTCTTCGGCGATCTCGCGGTGCACTTCGAACGCTGCGTCCGGTTCGATGAGCTGGTGCGCCTTCGCGCCTCTCTTTCGATGGCGGGTCCGCCACTCCAACAGACACGAACTCAGACCGACGAGGCCGCGATCAAGACCCGCCTGAACAACATGACGAAGGCCGTGGGCGCCGATCCCGAGAAGATTGCCAACCGCGTTGCGGGCGAGATTGCAAGTCTTCAGTCCCCGGCCTGAATGGCGTGGGCGCCCTCGTCATCCCTTGCCATGGACACTTCGCCTTAGCCGCGCGATCATAGAGCCTGAGGGCTGGTTTGAAAGCCGTCCGATTAGGGCTACTCGACCCGCCGGTATCCGAACCCCCCCTCCGCCGGTCTCGCGTTCGGGGGGATTCGGTCGGCAGAACCCCAGCGGCGCCTGATGGGTCGCCGCCGTGGAGGCGTCGGATTGGTTGCAGGCGCGGGCGTCGCGACGCTACCCACGCACGAGGTATCGCAGGAAGGACTCGCAGCCGCGCGCGGGGGAGGCGAGCACGGCTGCGGCGAGCGGGTTGCGCCGGAAGACGAGCAGCGGGCCGATCATCCCCGCGAGGATCGCGCCGAAGAACCCCGCCGTGCGCGCCGGCAGGAAGTGCCGCACGACAACGCGCATCGTCCGGTAGGTGGCTCCGCGGGGCGCCGGCGGCAGGGCGATCGGGCCGGTCTCGGCCACGGGGGGGACAGACGGCGGGCCGGGTGCCCAGACGGCCTCGTGCTCGATCGTTCCCGGGGTCCGCAGGGGCGGCGGGACGGCGAGCGGCGCGGCGGCCGCGCGCGCGGCCGCGCCGCCGAGCGCGAACTCGAGCCCCGCGTCCTGCCGGGGAGTGCCGGGCACCGGGGCGCCGACTGTCGCAAGGAAGGTGACGAGGAGGGCGCCGGCGCCGGCCTCGGCGAACCGCGCGCCCGGGTCGACCGAGGTGCCGCTCTCGAGAAGTCGCAGGGAGATGCCGGCCCCCGCGAGGGCGTCGCGGATCGCCTGATCGGCCGCCGGTGCGCTCGAGAGGTCCTGTCCGGCGGCATGCAGACCCTCGGAGTCGAGGGTCGCGGGGATCCCGGCGACCGCGAGACCTGCGACGACGGTTCGGGCCTCGGCCGCGGACTCTCCCGCGCGCCCGGTCATCTCGACCGAGGCGGTCTGGCGGATCGAGCCGACGGTGACAACGCCGGCGATCTCGACGCCGGTGAGCTCGCTCGATGATTCCGCGCGCAGGCGCGCTCCCGCGCCGCCCTCGATGCTCACTTCCGAGAGGGTGTGGACCGCCTGCGCGACGACCGCGCCCCCTTCGAGGACGACCCCGCCGGCTCGCGCCTCGGCGACGCTCTGCGGCTGTGGCCTCGAGTGTGCCTCGACCGTCCCGGCGTCGATCGTGACGGCTCCCGCGTCTTGCGCGGCGACGCTTTCGGGTCCGGCGTCCCGGGGCTTGCTCGGCGAGGTGAGGTCGGTCTCGATCTTCTGGACCGACAGCGACGGCCCGTCCGGCTTGAGCAAGCCCTCGATGTAGCCGGCGTCGAGCACCGCCGACATCGAGTTTCCGCCGAGCGGGGCGTTGCCGGCCGAGGCCAAGGTGTGGGCGACGGTGAGCCTGATGGGGAGCTGTTGGAAGTAGGGCGCGGGGCGGGGTCCGAACGCTTCGGCCTCGCCGACAAGCGCGGCCGAGGGACCGGCGAGCGTGGTCGAGGGACCGGGGGGCTCCGCCTTCGCCAGGAGGATCGGGCCGGCCGCGACCAGGAACGCGGCCGCGAGGCAAGCCGCCTTGGCCGGCGCGCGGAGGCTCAACTCGGGTGCCCTCCGGCGGCCCGCGCGCGCCCCGCGCGCCCGGTTCCCGCGCCGCCGGTTCTCGCGCGCCCGGTTCCCGCGCCGCCGGTTCTCGCGCGCCCGGCCCGCGCGCGCGCCGCTCCGGGACGCCCCGGCCGGGCCGCCGCCTTCGACCCGAGGTATGAGGCGACCACGGCCGGGTGCTCGAGCACCTGTCCGGGTGTCCCTGCGGCGATCACTCTGCCGAGGTCCATCGCGTACATCCGGTCGGAGAGCCCGGCGATCAGCGGGATGTCGTGCTCGATGAGGAGGATCGTCGTGCCGGTCTCCTCGCGCACGCGCGCGAGCAGCGGCCCGAGCGCCTCGGTCTCCTTCTGGGCGATTCCGCTCGCCGGCTCGTCGAGCAGGAGGAACCTCGGGGTCTGTGCCAGGAGGCAGGCGAGTTCCAGCATCCGAAGCGTCCCGTAGGAGAGCGCACCGGCTTTCGCGCCCCAGTAGGGCGCGAGGTCGATCACGTCCATTGTCTGAACAACGCGCTCAGCGGCCGCGCGTTCCTCGGCCACTGCGGCGCGCCGGCGGAGCGCCGTCGAGAGCAGCCCCTTTCGGGTGTGCCGGTGGGCCGAGACCAGCAGGTTCTCGGCCACCGTGAGGCTCGGGTAGAGCAGCGCCTGCTGGAAGGTCCGCCCGAGGCCGAGCGCCGCGCGCTCGTAGGGCAAGAGACCCGAGATGTCCTTTCCGCCGAGCAGGACGCGGCCGGTGTCGGCGCGCAGAAACCCGGAGACGACGTTCAGCAGCGTCGTCTTTCCGGCGCCGTTCGGCCCGATGATGCCGACGATCTCCCCTTCGCCGGCGCGCATCGACACGCCGTCCAGGACCTGCAGCCCCCCGAACGATAGGCAGACGTCCAGGCACTCGAAAAGGGTCGGGGAGGGCACCTCGGGCGCGCCGGTCATCTCAGGCGCCTCCCCGCTGGCCGTAATGGATCAGGAGCCAGAACGTCGCGACGTTGGCCGCGGCGAAGAGCGCCGCGACGGCCGCGCGCCATCGCGGCTTCTCGCGCACCCACGCCCAGCGGTCCCTGAAGAAGCCGGCGAGCCCCTCGGGGTTGGAGAGCACCACCCAGAGGACTCCGACGCCGATGCCGATGTCGGTGTAGCGAGTGAGCCACTCCACCCCGCGCAGCAGCTCGGTCTGCACGATCATGAACCAGCCGCCGAGGACGGCTCCCCAGATGGATCGCGCGCCCCCGATCACGACCATGATGAACACGATGAACGACAGGTAGAAGCCGTAGCCGTCGAGCGTCGCCGACTTCACGAGGTGGATCTGGAGGGCGCCGGCGACCCCGGCGACGGCGCCCGACAGGAAGAACGCCATCATCTTGTACTTGACGATGTTGACGCCCATCGACTGGGCGGCCAGCTCGTTGTCGCGCGTCGCCCGCATCGCGCGCCCGATGCGCGAGCGGCTGAAGTTGTAGACGAAGGCGACCACCGCGGCGAAGAAGGCGAGGACCAGCCAGAAATAGCGCGCGTCGGAGGCGAAGGAAATCCCGAGGCTCGGGCGGCGCACGGCGACGCCGGCGAACCCGCCGGAGAACCAGGGCCAGCCCCGGAAGAGAAGCTCCTCGATCAGGCGCCCGAACGCGAGAGTGGCGATCGCGAGATAGAGGCCGCGCAGCCTCAGGGCCGGGAAGCCGACGGCGAGGCTGAACGGGAGCGTCGCGGCGGTCGCGGCGAGAACCGAGGCCCAGAACGGCCAGCCGAAGTGGTTCTCCACCGCCGCCGAGGTGAATGCGCCGATCCCGACCACGGTCCCGGCCATCAGGCTGATCTGCCCGACGAAGCCCATCAGGAGGATGAGCGAGAGGCCGATCAGTGCGTAGATAAGGAAGTAGGAGGCGACGAAGGTCCAGTAGCTGCCGGCGAGAGCCGGGATCGCCACGGCGGCGACCGCGAGCGCGGCTCCGGAGACGGCCATCTGGCGCCTCGCCCCGACGGCGCCACCGACCGAGCGCGGGATCGGGAAGGCGCTCGCGCGCGCGGTGGCGACGCTCACCGGCGGCTCCCCTCTCGGGCGCGGGACCCGCTCACCGGCGGCTCCCCTTTCGGGCGCGGGACCCGCTCACCGGCGGCTCCCCTTTCGGGCGCGGGACCCGCTCACCGGCCGGCCCCCTCGCCCTCGATCGCCTTCAGCTCCGCCGGCGACACGAAGAACCGGTCGATTCGCGCGAGCAGGAACGCCACGATCCCGAGCGCCGCGATGGTCGGCGCCAGACGCGGGAAGACGCCGTGCATGCCTCGGAAGACGCTCTCCATCGCGCCGAGCGCCAGGCCGCCGGCGAGGGCCATCGGGATGTTCACGAGGCCGCCGAGGAGGGCGGCGGCGAAGGCGGCCGGGAGCATCGTCGCCATCTGGTTCGGGTCGAGGTATTGCAGAGGCAGGTAGAGCGCCCCGGCGAGGGCGGCGAGCCCGCCTCCGATCCCCCAAGCGATCGCCGATATCTTGGCCTCGGGGACCCCGAGCATCTGCGCGGCCTGGCGATTCTGCGCGACCGCGCGCAGCGCCATGCCGGCGACGCTGCGGCGCATCCATTGGTGCAAGCCGATCCCGACGACGACGCTCACGACCGCGAGCGCGAGCTGCTCGGACTGGATGGCGGCGAACCCGAGCCGGAGCACCTTGGTGCCGAAGGGCGCCGGCAGCCGGACTCCGCGCTCGCTCTGGCCGCTCCAGATCACCCGAGCGAGGGCCGGGAGGATGAACGCGACGCCGACGCTCGCGATCAGCCGGGCGAGCGGAGGGGAGTTGCGCAGGCGCGCGAAGATGGTCCGGTACAGCCCCGCGCCGAGCGCGGCGCCGAAGAGGACGGCCGCGCCGAGCGCTCCCCACACCGTGAGGAACGGCGCGCGGCGGCTCACCTCCCAGAACACGTACGTCGAGATCATCGCCATGGACGTCTGAGCGAAGTTCAGCACCCCTGAGCTGCGGTAGATCAGGACCAGGCCGAGGCCGAGCAGGGCGTAGACGCCCCCGATGCTGATCCCGATGAGGATGAGGTTCAGGTAGAGCATCCGGACACCCTCACTTCGCAGGGGTGAACAGCTCGTTGCCGCCGGCGATGAGGAGGGCCTCACGGACCTGCGGCGGCAGGGAGTCGAGGATCGAGTTGACGTCGGCCATGCTGTCCTCGAGCGCGTCCCACTCGACGCCGGCCGCGCCCACCACCCTGGAGAGCATCTCGTCGGTGAGCGATGAGGGATCGAGGGCGGCCAGCGTGTCCCGAAGGGCTGGGTCGATACGCAAGCCGCGCCCGGCGGCGGCCTCGACGCAGGTCCTGAGGTCGGCGAGGAAGGCGTCCACCTGGGGGAGGCTCGACGCGGTCACGATCAGGTGCAGGCTCGCCGGGGACGGCCCGAAGGAGGGCTGCGGCGGGATCAGCCACCCCCGGCGCTTCATCTCGTCGGCGATGTAGAAGACGTTGACGTCCTCGGAGGCGAAGGCGATGAGGCTCGTGTCCGTCCGGCCGAGGACCCGCAGGCGCGGGATCCCCGAGATCCCGGCGATCAGGCGCTCGGTCGCTTCCAGGGTCAGCCGCGCGAGCCGCAGGTAGCCCTCGTCGCCGATGAAGTTGAGCGTGGCCCATGCCGCGGCGATCGGCCCCCCGGGTTTGGTGCTCTGCACGGTCGTGTTCAGGATCGGGTAGCCGGGCCAGCTCGCGCAGGCGTAGAGCTGGTATTTCCGCAGGGCCTTGCTCCGGTAGAGCACCACCGACGCCCCCTTGGGTGCGTAGGCATACTTGTGGAGGTCCATGGACATCGAGGAAACGCCCTCGACCGTGAAGTCGAAGTCGCCGACTGCGCGCCCGAGCCGCCGGTAGTACGGCAGGAGGAAGCCCCCGATGCACCCGTCCACGTGCAGCCACAGCCCCCGCTCGCGCGCGACCGCCGCCATCTCGGCGATCGGGTCGAGAACCCCGTGCGCGTAGGAGACCGCCGAGCCGACGATCATGATCGTGCTCGGGGAGACGGCGCGCGCGACGGCGCCGGCGTCGGCCTTGAACGTCTCGGGATCCACCGCCGTCGGCACAGCCGTGAGGCCGAGGTAGTGGCAGGCCTTGTGGAACGCGGGGTGCGCGGTGATCGGCAGGATGACCTCGGGGCGTGCCACCTCGGGCCGGGTCGCGCGGGCGTGGTCGCGCGCGGTCTTCACCGCGAGGAAGCAGCTCTCCGTGCCGCCGCTCGTGAAGTTCCCGACGACGCCGGCGCCGCCCCCGAGGTGCGCGATCGCCATCGCCACGACCTCGTTCTCCAGGCGGAGCACGCTCGGGAAGGCGGTCGGGTCGAGCGCGTTCAGGCCGAGGAACTCGACGTAGGCGCGCTCGGCGACCTCGCGGGCCTCCTCCAGGCCCGAGTCGTAGACAAGGCCCCACGCGCGCCCGCCGCGCGTCTCGGCGTCCTTTCGTCGCAAGTCGCGGAGCCGCTCGAAGACCTGCTCGCCGCTCAGACCGTTTTCGGGAATCCTCACGAGCCACCTCCGGCCGGATCAGAGATCGTCGATGGTGAAGTAGTTCTCCTCGGTCGCTCGCTGGAAGGACCGGTCGTGGATGCGGAAGAACCCGATCGCGCGCCGCGCCCAGCGCCGCCCCGGCGAGTAGGTCACCGGGGCGCCCAGTCCGTCGCTCCAGCCGCGCATGCCGTCCAGGGCCTTGATGAGTGCTTTGCGGGTGAGGGTGGGGCCGACCCGGTGCGCCGCTTCCTCGAAGAGGCTCATGTCGGCCCACGGCCTCATCGTGCTCTGCTCCTCGGTGCGGTTCGGGTAGGCGGCCTTGAGCAGGCGACGGAAGCGCTCGAGCTGGGGGGTGCGAAGGCCTGGGGGCGCGAGCCCGTCGGTGGTCCCGATGAGGCCCTCGGTCTGGCTGCCGCCGATGTCCAGGATGAGCTGGAGCATCCCCCGCGGCCCGGCGAACTGCACGTCCCAGCCCATGCGCGCGGCCGCCGCCGCGCCTTCGGCCATCCCGATGGGATCGACCACGGTGACGACGTCCGGCCTCGGGACGATGCTCGACCACGCGGTCACCGTCGGCTCCATGGTCTGTTGATCGCAGGTCCCGATGTCGCGCTCGTCGACGACCGTCCCCCCGTGGCGCTCGAACGAGGTCCGTACGGCGTCTTTGATCTGATGGGACCAGGCGCTCGGGCAGAACCCGAGGGCCATGCGCGTCTTCTTCAGGCGCTCCGCGATGAAGGCCCCGAGGATCGCGCCGTGCTCCGCGGGGGCGACCAGGTTGGCGAAAATCGCCGGGCCGAGGTCCAGGCCCATCTGGGACGATGCGTGGCATCCGATGCAGGGGACGCCGGCCTCGTTGTAGTAGCGTGCGGCCGAGGTGTTGGCGTTGTCGAGGCCCGATTGGGTCAGGACGGCGAACACTTTGTCCTTCTCGACCAGGCGGCGCGCGGCGGCGAGCACCTGGTCGGGGGACTGGTAGGACGCGGAGTAGTAGACGAGTTCGACGCGCCGCCCGAAGATCCCTCCGCGCGCGTTGAGGTCGGCGATGTAGGTGTTCAGCGAGTCGAGCTGAGGCCCGAAGAACGCGCGCGCCTGGCCGGTGAAGTCGCCGATGTGGCCGATCTTGATCGTGCCGGCCGTGACTCCGGTGTCGGATGCGGTGAGGGAGCCCGGCGGGACGCTCCGCTCGACGTAGGTCGGCCTGGTCGGGCCGCCCGCCGTCGTTGTCGCCGACGGAGAGCCGGCGGCGCCCGGGGCGCTTGCCGCCGAACTCCGCGGCGCCACGGGAACTCGAACGGTGCGGATCTCGGTCGAGTAGCAGGAGGCCGTGAGGAGGGCGAGCGTCCCGAGCGCGGCGCCTGCGCGCGACCGTCGGCTGCAGAGTCTCAGGGCATCCTCCCCGGTGGGCGGGCCGTAGTCGGGCGCTCGGCGACGGGGCAATCGTACGAGTCGTCGGGAGATTCGGTCAAGGGTGACAAACACGGCAACCGGCGGGGCCGGGTCACCGGCCGGTCACGGGGCATCCGCGGCCCCCCGTTCGGTCGCCGACGGCGTCTGCGGGGGGCGCGTCGCGATGAGGACGGCCGCCGATAGGATGGCCGCTCCGCCGGCGGCCTGCAGCGGCCCGACGGCCTCCCCGAGAAAGATCCAGGCCATGAGCCCCGCCCAGAGCGCCTCGAGCGTGAGGATCACCGAGGTGTCGGCGGCGCGCAGACGCCGGAGCGCGGCGAAGACGAGCGCGAAAGCCGCCGCCGTCGCGAGGCCGTTCGCTACCACGAGCGGCAGGAAGCGAAGAGGGACTCCGGCGCGCGACACGAGGGCGGCCCAGACGAGGTTGGACGCGGCCGTCCCAGCGGCGACCATGGCCGCCGAGGCGCGGGGATCGCTCCGCGCGGTGAGCCGCGCGCCGGCCATGAGGTACACGGCGAACGTGAGCGCGGCCGCCATCGCGAAGCCGACGCCCGCGCCGGAGATCGCGAGCCGGTCCCCCGGCCCCACCACGAGCGCGGCGCCGAGGGTCGAAAGGGCCAGGGCCCCGATCGTGCGCCGCCCGATTCCGCGCGCCCCCGCGATCGCCTCGGCCACGGTCACCATGGCCGGGTACGAGTAGAAGAGCAGCGCGACGGCGGCCGCGCTGCCGCGGCGCAGCGCGAGGTAGAAGAAGGTCGCCTCCACCGCGTACAGGACCGCGCCGAGCGCGAAGGCCGCGAGCCGCTCGCCCGGCGCCGGCGCGAGCGGCCGGCGCGCGGCGGCGAGCAGGACCCAGAGCAGGATCGCCGCGACCCCGAAGCGGATCCCGAGGACGCCCGACGGCGGGAGGCCGGCGCGGGCCAGCGCGCGGCTGAGCGCCACCGTCGTGCCGAAGGAAAGGGCGCCGGCGGCCGCGAGAGCCGCTCCGGTCGCCCGATCAGCGCTCATGCCGAGCGGGATGGTACTGTGCGGGCCCGCGGGGGAGCGGGAGGCAGACCGTGAAGCTCGAGGCGGCGGAGACGCTTCGCTCGTTCTCCGCGATGTGGGAGGACCCCTACGTGGCCGTCGCCGCGCGCGCCGCCGAACGCGGCGAGCGCCCGATCGGATACCTCTGCAGCTACGCCCCCGAGGAGATCCTGCACGCCGCCGGCTTCACGCCGGTGAGGATCATCGGCGCCGAGCGCACGATCACCCGCGCAGACTCGCACCTCCAGACCTACTGCTGCTCCCTCGCGCGGACCACGCTCGATCTCGCGCTTGCGCGCGAGCTGGACTTCCTCGAGGGCGCGGTCTTCGTCCAGACCTGCGACACGATGCAGAGGCTCTCCGACATCTGGCGGCTAAACACCCGCTTCCGGTTCCACGGGGACGTCGTCCTACCGGCGCGGATGGGAGAGCCCGCGGCCGAGCGCTACATCGTCGCCGAGCTGCGCGCCTTCCGGAAGCGAATCGAGGAATACGTGGGAGCCGAGGTGCCCGACTCGGCGATCGCCGGCAGCATCGCGGTCTACAACCACAACCGCGACCTGTGCGAGCGGCTGTACTCGCTTTCGGGGATCGCTCTCACCGGGACCGAGGTTCTGTCGGCCGTGATGGCCGGAATGTGGATGCGCAAGGAGGAGCACAGCGCGATGCTCGAGCGGCTCCTGGCCGGGCTGAGCGGGGAGACGAGGCCGCCTTCGGGGAGCCGGGTGCCGCTCGTCGTCTCCGGCAGCCTGTGCGGCTCTCCGGACTTCGTCCGGATGGTGGAGGAGCTGGGCGCGATCGTGGTGGACGACGATCTCTGCTGCGGGCACCGCGCGATCGAGGGCCGAGCGCCCGAAACCGGCGATCCGGTGGAGGGTCTCGCGCGCAGGCTTTCCGAGCGCCCTGCCTGCCCGGCGAAGCACTCCGCGGCGCGGAGTCGCCCCGACGATCTGGCCGTGCGCGTGAAGGGGTCGGGCGCGCGCGGGGTGATCTTCTACCTCCAGCACTTCTGCGATCCGCACGCGTTCGACTATCCCTCGCTCAGGCAGCGGCTGTCGGAGGACGGGATCCCCACGCTCCTCGTGGAGTGGGAGCATCAGGCGCCGTGCACCGGGCAGATGCGCACCCGCGTCGAGGCTTTCCTCGAGATGGTCCGGGGAACCTGAGATGAGCGAGGAGCACGGGCAGAGGCGGGAGATCCGCTCGGCCGTGGCCTACCAGAAACTGATGGGCCGCTACTATGCCGGGGCCAAGTCCGCCGGGAAGGATGGCCGCAAGGTCGCCTGGATCACGAGCGGCGGACCGGTCGAACTCCTCCACTGCTTCGACGTCATCCCGGTCTACCCCGAGAACCACGGCGCGATGTGCGGCGCCACGCGGATGTCGGTGCCTCTGTGCGAGGTGGCCGAGGAGCGCGGGTTCAGCCGCGACCTCTGCTCGTACGCGCGCGGGGACATCGGGTCGGCCATCACGAAGGGCGGGCCGATCGGGGGATTGCCACGCCCGGACATGCTGATCTGCTGCACCAACATCTGCGGGACGGTGCTCAAGTGGTACGAGGAGCTGAGCCGCCTCTTCGGCTGCCCGCTCTTCATCCTCGACACCCCGTTCGTGCGCGGGACCTCCTCGGAGCATGCGATCGCATACGTCGAGGAGCAGATGCGGGAGTACGTCGCCTTCCTCGAGACCCACACCGGGAAGCGCTTCGATGAGGCGCTCTTCGAGGAAGTGGCGGCGAAGTCCATCCGCTCGATCTCCCTCTGGAGGGAGATCCTGGCCTGCTCCGAGCACCGCCCGGCCCCGATGAACTGCTTCGACGCCTTCATCCACATGGCGCCGGTGGTGACGCTGCGCGGCACCGACGAGATCAACGTCTACTACGAGCAGCTCCTGGCGGAGATGAGGGAGCGGGTGCAGGCCGGGATCTCGGCGGTGCCCGAGGAGCGCCATCGCCTGCTCTGGGACAACATCCCGATCTGGTACGAGATGAGCGCGCTGAGCGGCCTGCTCGCCTCGCTGGGGGCGTGCCTCGTCGCCGACACCTACACGAGCGCGTGGACCTTCGAGCAGGTGGATGTCGCCGATCCGATGCGCACCTTCGCCCTCGCCTACACGGAGATCTTCCTGAACGTCAACCTCGAGCGGATGGTGGACAAGGCGGTGGCGCTCGCGGAGCGGTACTCGGCGGGCGGCATGATCATGCACTCGAACCGGAGCTGCAAGCCGTACTCACTCGGTCAGTACGACAACGCGAAGGCATTCACGCGGCGCACCGGCTTGCCGGTGCTGATCCTCGAGGCCGACCACACCGACTCACGCCAGTACGGACGCGCGCAGGCGGAGGAGCGCATCCGCGCCTTCGTCGAGACGCTGGTGTAGAGGCCGCTTGCCCCGGAGCAGGTCGTGTACGTCGCCGGAGTCGACATCGGTTCCCTCACCGCCAAGGCGGTCGTCCTCGGGGAGGACCGGCGCGCGGTCCTCTCGCGCGCGCTCGTCTACACCCGGTGGGACGCTGCGGCGGCGGGGTGGGCGGCGCTCGGCGAGGCCCTGGCCGACCTCGGCGCCGCGCGCTCCGACCTCGCTCGCGTGGTCTCGACCGGGTACGGTCGCCGCAAGCTCGACGGGTCCGACGCCAACTTCACCGAGATCGTCTGCCACGCGCGCGGCGCCCGTTTCCTGGAGCCGGCGACGCGCACGGTCGTGGACGTCGGCGGCCAGGACTCCAAGGCGATGGCGCTCGGGCCGGACGGCAAGGTCGCCGACTTCGTCATGAACGAGAAGTGCGCGGCCGGCACCGGCCGGTTCCTCGAGGTCATGGCGCACGCGCTCGGCGTCGATCTTGCGGAGTTCGGCGCGCTCGCCGTGGGCGTCGCCGATCCGGCGCGCATCTCGAGCACGTGCACGGTCTTCGCCGAGAGCGAGGTCGTGTCACACGTCGCGTCGGGCCGTCCGCGCGCGGAGATCGTCGCCGGGATCCACGAGGCGATCGCGGCGCGCGTCGCCTCCCTCGCGCGCCGCGTCGGGGTGCGCGACGCCGTCATGATGACCGGCGGCGTGGCGCTGAACGTCGGAGTGGTCGGGGCCCTCGAGCGCATGCTCGGCCACTCGATCGCCGTGCATCCCGACGCCCAGTTCGCCGGCGCGATCGGCGCGGCGCTCCTGTCCTGAGGACCGGAAGCCGATCCGTTTTGACTGCCGACCCCAGCGGTGCAACAATCGGGCATAGATTGTGAATGCGTTCACAATCTATCCGGAAGGAGCGGCCCTGTTTCGCCGGGTGAAGCGGGGCAGACGCGTCACGGGGATCGCTCGGTCGTTGTGGTCCATGGAGTCCGAAACGCGCTCGGGGGGGTCGGGAAAGGAAGGAAGAGAATGAGGACACGCAGGAAGGTCGCCGTGCGGTACAGCCTTCTGACCCTCCTCGGAGGCGTGCTGCTCGTGCCGGTCCTCGCCGGCGCCGGAGGCAAGGCCCTCCCGAGCCAGCGCGAGTGGATGAGGGCTCACGGCAAGGACAAGGGCGTCTGGATGTCCCGGAGCGGGAACGCCAAGAAGACCCTCACCAAGCGCGACGTGAAGAACTGGGCGAAGACGGCCCCGCCGGGGAAGGACTGTCAGGCCGGCTGCCACAAGCGCGGCTCGCTCGTCGAAGCGCTGCGCGCCACCAAGGTCAAGTCCCCCGGGTTCACGAACGTCTTCGGGGAGACGCCGAGCTACTCCGGCTCGATCTACCCCTTCGCGTTGCTCACGAACAAGAACAATACGAAGAAGCACGCGGAGATCTTCAAGACCAAGGGGTGCGGCGGGTGCCACAGTCCTCAGGCGGCCAAGGATCGTGGCGTCTCGGACATCGTCGGCTGCAAGAGCTGCCACAACTTCGCCATCTTCAGCTACGACCCCAACCGGCTGGTGGCGAGCAAGAACGTCGCCACCGACGGGAACATGCACGCGACCCACGGCACCCTGCTGAACGCTGTGATCCCTCTGGGCGACGCAAGCGCCGCGCCAGGCACGAACTCCTGCAACTTCTGCCACAACCCGGGGCCCGAGGGGGGCACCGGCTCGTGCTGGAGCTGCCACCTGTCGGGCCACTGGCCGCAGGTGCCCTACTTCAAGGAGATCCCCGCGTAGGTCGAGATCTCTCGGGACAGATGCCGCCGAAGACCAGGCTAGCGGGACTTCGCCGCGCGCACCCGGACCTTCCGGTCGAGGAGGCGCTTGCGGACGCGGAGCGAGGCGGGAGTCACCTCGACCAGCTCGTCGGCGGCGATGAACTCGATCGCGGTCTCGACGGTCAGCTCCCGGGGCGGCTCGAGCTTGATCGCCTCGTCCGAGGCGTGGGTTCGCATGTTCGTCTTCTGCTTCTCCCGGGTCACGTTCACCACCAGCTCGTCGGGGCGCGCGTGCTCCCCGACCACCATGCCCTCGTACACCTCGACGCCGGGCCCGACGAGGAGGACCCCGCGCGGCTGGAGCGCGTCGAGCGCGTACCCCGTCGTGCGGCCGGTGCGGTCGGAGACCATCGCGCCGCCGGCCCGGTGCGGCAGCTCGCCGGCCCACGGAATCCATCCCGCGGCATGGAGGTGAAGGAGCGCGGTCCCGCTCGTCGCCTGTAGCAGCAGAGTGCGAAAGCCGAGCAGCCCGCGCGCGGGAGCCTCGAAGGTGACGATCGAGCGCCCGGAGTCGCCCGGGCGGATATCGAGGACGCGCCCTTTCCGCGGCGCGAGGGCTTGGGACACCGTGCCGACGTGCTCGGAGGGCACGTCGACGACCCCGCGTTCGAGAGGCTCGTGCAAGACGGACTCGATCTCGCGCGTGATGACCTCCGGGCGCGAGACCTGGAACTCGCATCCCTCGCGGCGCATCGTCTCGATGAGCACGGCGAGCTGCAGCTCCCCCCGCCCGGCGACCTCGACCACCTCGGGCGAGTCGGTGTCGCGCACGCGGATCGAGACGTTGCCGAGCGCTTCGCGCGCGAGCCGCGCCCGAAGGTGCCGGCTGGTCAGGAAGCGGCCGTCGCGGCCGGAGAGCGGCGACGTCGAGACGCCGAAGGTCATGCGGAGCACCGGCTCGTCCACGATCAGGCGCCCGAGCGCGGCCGGCCGGTCGGCGTCCGCGAGCGTGTCGCCGATCTCGACGTCGGATATCCCCGCGGCGACGAACAGGTCTCCGGCGCCGATCTCCTCCACGCGCACGCGCTCGAGCCCGCGGAACGCCATCAGCTCGGTGAGCTTCCGTCGCTCCGTCGAGCCGTCGTCGCGGCACAGGGCCACCGGACCGTCGGTCCGGAGGGCTCCCTCCACGACGCGCCCGATCGCGAGCCGGCCAAGGTAGTCCGAGGCGTCGAGGTTCGTCACGAGCGCCTGGAGCGGAGCGTCCGGGTCGCCTTGCGGGGCAGGGATGGAGGAGAGGACCGCGTCGAGGAGCGGTGCCAGCGTCGCATCGGCGCGCGGCACGCCGACGCCGGCGACCGCCCGGCCCTCGCGCGCGATCGCCGAGATGACCGGGAAGTCGATGTGGTGGTCCTGTGCCTCCAGGTCGAAGTAGAGCTGGTAGACCTCGTCCAGGACCTCCGCGGCGCGCGCGTCTTTGCGATCGACCTTGTTCAGCACGACGATCGAGGGGAGCCCGCGGCGCAGGGCCTTGCCGAGGACGTAGCGCGTCTGCGGCAGCGGCCCTTCGGACGCGTCCACGATGAGCAGGATGCCGTCGACCATCGCGAGCGCGCGCTCGACCTCGCCGCCGAAATCGGCATGTCCCGGCGTGTCGACGAAGTTGATGGTGTGGCTCTTCCAGGGAAGCTGGGCGGCCTTGGCGAAGATCGTGATGCCCTTCTCGCGCTCGAGCGCATCGGAGTCCATGATCCGGTCGGGCGCATCCGCGCCGGCGCGGATGACCCCCGAGGCGCGCAGCATCGCGTCGACCAGCGTCGTCTTGCCGTGGTCGACGTGGGCGACGAGCGCCACATTGCGAATGGTCTCGGGGCGGAGGGGCATCGGAGACTCAAGAGTTTAGCCGAATTTCGCGGCGCGCGCGCCGCCGGTCGCGGCGCGCCTCCCACTCGGCGCCGGTAGTCTTCCGCCTGGAGGAGACAACCCCGATGATGGACGAAGCGCTCGCTACGACCGGCGCGACCGAGATGCTGCCGGATCTTCCCGCTCTCCTGGCGCGGTTCGCAGGCGCGCGGTCGGTCGCCCTGGTGGGAGCCTCGAACGATCCGCTCAAATGGGGGAACCGCATCCTCTGCAACATCACGGAGGGCGGCTTCGCCGGCCGCATCTACCCGGTGAACCCCCGGGAGAGCCGGATCGCCGGCCTCGAGGCCTACCCGTCGGTCGGTGCGCTGCCCGAGATCCCGGACGTGGTCCTCGTCTGCGTTCCGGCCGCCGCCGCTTCGCGGGCGCTGGAGGAGACCGCGCGCGCGGGAGTGAAGGCCGTGGTCGTCATCACCTCCGGTTTCGCGGAGACGGGAAACGAGGAGGCCGAGCGCGAGCTTGCGGAGATCGCGCGGCGCCGCCGGCTCGCGATGGTCGGGCCCAACTCGATGGGGTACTTCTCCGCGCGGGTGTCGTTGCACGCGATCATGGCCGGCTCACGTCCCGCGCGCGGCGGGATCTCCTTCGTGTCCCAGAGCGGGAACGTCGGGAGCCAGGCGATGGGTCGGTGCCACCTGCACGGCGCCGGCTTCTCGCTCCTGTTCTCGATCGGCAACGCGGCCGCGCTCGACTGGGCGGACTACCTCGACTTCCTCGCCCTCGACGAGGGCACGCGCGTGATCGCGCTCTATCTCGAGGGAGTCCGCGACGGGCGCCGGTTCCTCGATCGGGCGCGAGCGGCGGCAACACGGAAGCCCGTGCTCGTCACCAAGGGCGGCCGGTCCGGTGCCGGGGCTCACGCGGCGCGCTCCCACTCGGCGGCTCTCGCCACGCCGGACGGCCTGTTCCGCGGCCTCGTCCGGCAGGCGGGGGCGCTCCTCACCGCGAGCGTCGAGGAGATGATGGACGCGGCGGTTGCCCTCGACGTCGCGCCGCTCCCCCGGGGGCCGCGCGTTGGGATCATCACCTGGGGCGGCGGATGGGGCGTGCTCGCGACCGACGCCTGCGTCGCCGCCGGCCTCGAGGTCCCGGCGCTGTCGGAACCCACGCGCGCGGCGCTGGACGAGTTGCTCCCTCCCTACTGGAGCGGAGACAACCCCGTGGATCTGGCCGGCGGGCTCGATCACGCCGCGCACCTCGAGGCCTTGGAGATCCTCGCGCGCGACCCGGGTCTCGATTCGCTGCTCGTGCTGGGGACGCTGAGCGCTCCGGACCCGTACCTAGGAGACCGCGTGGACCTGGGTCTTGCCGCGGCGCGCATCTGGGGGATCGAGACCGCCGAGCGCATGGTCTCCCTCGTCGGCGAGACGGGGAAGCCGATGGTCGGGGTCTCGATGGGAGGGGTGGCCCCACCTCCGGAGACCGTCGGGAAGCTCCCCGTCTATCACACGCCCGATCGCGCGGTCGCCTGCCTCGCGCGCATGGTCGAGTACGCGCGCATCCTCGGTCGCAAGACCCCGGCGCCCCCGGAGAACGTCGCGCGCGATCCGCGCGCCGCCGCGCTCCTGGACGCGGTCCCCGCCGGAGCCACCCTCACCGAGGGCGAGTCGCTCGACCTGCTCGCGGCATGCGGGATCGAGACGGTGCCGCGCGCGCAGGCGCGGACCGAGACCGAGGCGACCGAGGTCGCGCGCCGCCTCGGCTTCCCCGTTGCGCTCAAGGCGGGCGGCATCGCGCACAAGACCGAGCGCGGACTCGTCGCCACGGGGCTCCGGAACGATGTGGAGGTCGCCGAGGCCTGGCGGGCCATCCGCGCGCGGCTCGATGCGGGTGAGACCGCGCATGGCATGCTCGTGCAGCGCATGCTCGCCTCGAGCCGCGAGTTCGCGATGGGAGTCGTGCGAGACCCGGTCTTCGGCCCGTGCGTGATGTTCGGACTTGGAGGCATCCACGCGGAGGCCCTCGGGGACGTCTCGTTCCGCGGAGCCGATCTGTCGGAGGCCGACGCCGAGGAGATGATGGATGAGGTTCGCGCCGGCGTCCTGCTCGCCGCGCTCCGGGGAGAGCCGGCCGTGGACCGGAGGGCGCTCGCGCGCATGCTCGTGCGTCTCGGCCGGATCGCGCTGGACTTTCCCCGGGTCGCCGAGATCGACGTGAATCCCGTCCTCGTTCCCGGCGGCGAGCCGGTGGCGGCCGACGCGCTCGTGATCCTCGCTCCCGGGATCGGCGGAGGGAGCGGGGCGTGAACCCCGTCCCGCCCGAGGTCCAAGCGGTGATGAGCCGCTTGGAGGAGCAAGACCGAGCGGACCGCATCGACGGCACGCCGCGCGCGCGCCGCCTCCGCGCCGTTCGCCCCGAGGTCGGCGGGCTGCTGCTCACGCTTGCGCTTGCCGCCCGCGCGCGAACGATCGTCGAGATCGGAACCTCCGGCGGGTACTCGACCCTCTGGCTCGCGCTCGCCGCGCGCGCGAACGGCGGGCGCGTCACCACGTTCGAGATCGACCCGGCGAAGGCCGAGATCGCCGGCAGGGCCATCGTCGAGGCCGGTCTTGCCGGTTGCGTCGACGCCCGCCTCGAGGACGCGCACGCCGGCTTGCGCGGTTTCCGGGCGAGCGCGGACCTCGTTTTCCTCGATGCCGAGAAGGAAGACTATGAGGGCTTTCTCGCCGGGATCGTCGAGGCGCTCCGTCCGGGGGGACTGATGGTGGCGGACAACCTCACCTCGCACGCGGCCGACTTGGAAGGGTTCCGGCGCGCGGTCCTGGAGCACCCCCGCCTCGCGGGACTCGTGGTGCCCATAGGCAGAGGCGAGCTGCTCGCGGTCAAGAACGCCGAGTAGCGCGCGGCACGGCCGTCAGCACCCTGTGAAGGTCGGGACCAGGTTCGAATCCCGTCGGGTCCACTTGACCGGCCGGCATCCGAACCGGCTCATCGGTTCTCGTACGGAATGACGCTCGCCGGCGATAGCCACTCCGTACGAGAACCAAACTACGATCTTGAGTTGACCATCGATCAGGACGCGGTTCGCGCACCGGTCTTTCAAGACCACAACGACAGTAGGTCCCGGCTCCCATTCGGCTGGCCGGGTCGCCGGCCTTGGCCCCTATCTGTCCGCGGATGCTCGACAGGGCGAGGATCCGGAGGGGGGAGGCGATGAAGTTCGTCTTCTGGGTCACCCGCGGGGCGAGCGATCCGACCGCGGCCTCGATGCCGCTGCACCTTGCCGCGAACGGCTCGCTGGAGGTCGGCCACGATGTGGCCGTCGGGCGGAGACGCGACCGCGATCGTGGTGGAAAGCACGGCGGAGCGCATCGAAGGCGCCGGCCTACCGCCGATGCGCGAGCTGCTCGCGAAGCTGAAGGCCCATCAGGCCCCGGTCTGCGTCTGAAAGGGATGCGTGGTCGCCCGTGGGGCGACGGAGGAGGGGCTCGCGGCGTTGAACGGCGTGTGGGTCACCCCGCCCGAGGCGGCGCGGATCTGCGCCGAGGCAGACAAGGTCCTCACGTTCTGAACGGAACCCCCGCCGCGGGTATGGTTGCGGCATGAGGCGGTCCGGGTCTTGGTCGCGCTTCCTTGCCGTTGCGCGCTTCACCGTGCGCAGCGGCAAGCGGGTCGTGGTGACCGTCGCCGGCTTCGCGATCCTTGCCGCCGGCGCGGTCATGCTCGTCACGCCGGGTCCGGGGATCCTCGTGGTCTTGGCCGGGCTCGCGCTCCTTGCGACCGAGTACGCATGGGCGCGCCGCGCGCTGGGCGAGGCGAAGCGGCGCGCGACCGACATCGGGCGCACCGTGCGCCGGCGTCGCAAGGCGCCGGCGGCGACAAGATCTCACCCGCGGGGGCGTCGAAGGTGAGGATCGTCTGCGCCTCGATCCCCGGCCCTGGGCACGCCTACCCGATGCTCGCGGTCGCCCGCGCGCTCGCAGAGCGCGGCCACGAGGTGACGCTCGCCTCGGGCGAGGAGCACGAGCGCGACGCCGCGCGCGCCGGAGCCTCATTCGCGCGACTTCCCAGCACGCAGGGGAGCCCGATTCACGCGCTCCGGCTGTACGAGGACGCCGCCGCCTCCGCCGAGGCGTTCCTCGCCGACCTCGCCGCGCTCGCTCCCGACGCCGTCGTGCATGATCTCATCACGCTCGGCCCGGCCCTCGCCGCCGAGGTGCTCGCCGCCCCGTGCGCCACGCTCGTGGTCCACGGGCTTCACACGCCGTCGCGCGACCTGCCGCCCTTCGGCTGGGGCCATCCCCCCGGGCGCTCGCCCTTCGGGCGCTGGCGGGACGGCTGGATGCGCCGCGGCAAGCTCCGCGACATGACCCGAGCGCGCGACGACCTGAACGCGGCCCGCGCGCGGCTCGGCCTCGTGCCGACCGAGCGCCTGGACGCCCAGCTCTCGCCGGATCTCGTCCTGGTGGCAACTCTGCCGTCGCTCGAGCTGCCGCGCTCCGATTGGCCGGAGGCGGCCCACGTCGTCGGGCCCTGCCTGTGGGAGGCGGAAGGCGATCCGATCGCGCTTCCTGCAGGCGGCGCGCCGCTCGCGCTCGTCGCGGCGAGCACCGCCCACGACGAGGGCGCCCTGCTGCGCGCCGCCCTCGCGGCCGTGGGAGCGCTCGGGCTTCGCGCCGTCGTCACGGCCGGGAAGGGGGCGGTCCCAGCGGCGCTCCCTCCGGGCGTGGTTGCGGCCCCGTTCGCGCCTCACCGCCCGATCCTCTCCGCCGCCGCGGTCGTCGTGTGCAACGGCGGTCACGGGATCGTCGCCCGCTCGCTCTCCGCGGGGGTTCCCGTCCTCGTCGTGCCGGGCCCCGGAGACCAGCGCGAGAACGGCTACCGGGTTGAGCGCGCGGGAGCCGGCCTCGCGCTGCGCCGCCCCGAGCCGCGCGCCATCGCGCGCGCGCTGTGCCGCATGATCGAGGAGCCGTCGTTCCGCGCGCGCGCCGCCGACATGCGAGCCGAGGCCGCGCGAATGGACGGTCCCGCGCGCGCCGCCGAGCTGGTCGAGTCGCTCGCGTCGCGCCGCCGAGAGAAGACGGGGGGCGGGCAAGTGCCCGCCCCCCTCCCGAACGGAGGTTCGCTCAGTACTGCACGTCCAATCCCTCGAGCGCCGGGACCATCGAGGCGAAGGCGCCCTGGAGCTGCATGATCTTCATCAGGTTGCCCTGGATCTTGAGCTTGCCCTGCATGAACGCCGCCTGGCCGGCCAGCTCGCCCTTCGCCATCGCCACCGCGGTCTCGTAGCTCTGGACGAGGGTGGCCTCGGCGCCGTCGAGGCTGCCGCCGCCAACCCCAACCTTGCCGCCGTCGATCGAGACCCAGTAGCGGATGTCCCCGTCGGGCCCTCCCGTGATCTCCTGCTGGAGCTTCGCGGACTGCCCCTTCACGGCGCTCTGGAACCCGTCGTGAGCGTTGAGGCGGTCCTGGACCTGTGAGAGGTACTCGTCGGACAGGAACTTGACGGCCATCGGGCCCCCTTTCGCGGGTGGTCGTGCGAACCGGCGAGCGTCAGGCTAGCGGGGTCCCGAAGGAGTTGGCAAAGGTCCAGGTCAATCGGGGAGTCCTCTGGGCGCGCGCGGTGCGCGGGCGGCCGCCCGGGGGTCTGCGCCTGCGAGACTTGGCCGGCTTGTCCGGTTGAGCGCATGCGCGGCGCTCGAATCAACCGGGATCGGTCTCAGCGGCGACCCTGCGTCGCGATACTTCCAGCCACCCCAGATGCATTCGTTCCGTCTCGTCGATCACGCGGTCCCAGGTCTTGACAGCGTCGCCGGGTTGAGCTGATGAAGCTGGCCCGCGCGGGGAGCCCCAAGGGCCTCCCGGCGGTGCGACACCCGGGCGCGGTGCCGTGGCCGGAAGCTGGACGTGGGTCTTGCCGCCGCCGCCCCTTGAAGTGAGAGCATTACCGTGGTACTATCCTCGTATGGGGCTGGCACATTCGCGGGTTACGGCGCAGGGCCAGATCTCCGTCCCGGCCGCGGTCCGAAGGAAACTGGGGATCGGGCCGGGGGCTGTTCTGGAGTGGGAAGACCGAGGCAACCAGGTGCTCGTGCGCCGGGCCGGGCGTTTCACCTCCGAGGACGTTCACGGCGCTCTCTTCCACGGCCGTCCCCCCCAGCCGAGGACCGTTGAGGAGATGAAGGAAGGGGTCCGGCGTCACATCAAGGCACGGCATGCACGCGGTTGACACGAATGTTCTCGTGCGGCTGCTCGTGCGGGACGACCCCGGGCATGTTACGGCCGGGGAGAGGTTCGTGGCGAAGGCAGCCTGGGTTTCCCACTTGGTCCTGACGGAAGCGACCTGGGTGCTGGACAGCGTCTACGGCCTTGGCCCCAAGGAGATCGCCGTCGCCGTGGACATGCTCCTCAGTCACAAGGACCTGGCGATCCATGATGCCAACGTTGTGACGGCAGCCCTGGGGCGGTTTCGGAAGCGGCCACGCATCGGCTTCTCCGATTGCCTCGTGCTGGAAACCGCCCGGAACGCCGGACACCTGCCGCTCGGGACCTTCCATCGCGAGCTTGGGAAGCTGGAGGGGGCGCAGAAGCTGTGACGCCGCGCGCCGGCCGCGTTGACCGCCGCGCGCCGGCCGCTCTATAGTGCATTTGTTACCCATCGGTAAGTTCAGTTGTCGGCCCCGTCGGGGCTTGCGGGAGGGTGAGGAAGATGCGTGAGGCGGTCATCGTCGAGGCGGTGCGCACGCCCCTCGGCAGGCGCGGCGGCAAGCTCAAGGACTGGCACCCGGTCGACCTGCTGGCCGACACGCTTCGCGAGCTGTTCGCGCGCAGCGGCGCCGATCCGGCGCTCGTGGACGACAACATCACGGGCTGCGTTTCCCAGGTCGGCGAGCAGGCGCTGAA
This sequence comes from Acidobacteriota bacterium, assembly GCA_016208485.1. Taxonomy (GTDB): domain Bacteria; phylum Actinomycetota; class AC-67; order AC-67; family AC-67; genus JACQXY01. The sequence continues at coordinate 30,750 of JACQXY010000027.1, forward strand.
CATCGGCCGGAACGCCTGGCTCTCGGCCGGTCTTCCGGAGCACGTGCCGGCGACCACCGTGGACCGGCAGTGCGGCTCGTCCCAGCAGGCGGCCCACTTCGGCGCGCAGGGCGTGATGGCCGGAGCCTACGACCTGGTCGTGGCATCCGGCGTCGAGCATATGACCCGCGTGCCGATGGGCGCGAGCTTCATGTCGGGACCTGGGTTCCCCTTCACCCAGCAGCTCCAGGACCGCTACGGCGGCAATCTCGTGCCGCAGGGCATCAGCGCGGAGCTGGTCGCGGCGAAGTGGGGCTTGACTCGCGAGGAGAACGACGCGTTCGGCTACCGCTCCCAGTCGCTCGCCCGTCAGGCGACGAAGGAGGGGCGGTTCCAGCGCGAGATCCACCCGATCAAGATCCAGGGCGAGTCCGGTCCCGAGATGTTCGAGATCGACGAGGGCCTGCGCGAGACCTCCCCGGAGAAACTTGCGTCGCTGAAGCCGGCCTTCTTCAACGAGGACATCGGGAAGAGATTCCCCGACATCAAGTGGGTCGTCACGGCCGGCACCTCCTCGCAGATCACCGACGGCGCCGCGGCGATGCTGATCACCACACCTGAGAAGGCGAAGGATCTGGGCCTCAAGCCGCGCGCCCGCTTCCACACCTTCGCGCTCGCGGCGGCCGATCCGGTCCTGATGCTGTCCGGGCCGATCCCGGCGACGCAGAAGGCGCTCGAGCGCGCGGGACTGAAGCTCGGAGACATCGACGCGGTCGAGATCAACGAGGCCTTCGCCGCCGTCGTGCTCGCCTGGGCGAAGGAGCTCGGCGCCGACGAGAAGTGGTTCGAGAAGAACGTCAACCCGAACGGCGGCGCGATCGCGATCGGCCACCCGCTCGGCGCCTCCGGCGCGCGCCTCATGACCACGCTGCTGCACGAGCTGGAGCGCCGCGGGGGCCGCTACGGGCTCCAGACCATGTGCGAGGGCGGCGGGATGGCAAACGCCACGATCATCGAGCGCCTGGACTGAGATCCGAGCACGCGCGAAGGGCCCCGGCGACCGGGGCTCTTCCGTTAGGGTGGGCCCGCTCGGATTCGGTGAGAGGAGCGGTGAGTGGAGAGCGTCGTCGGGGTCCTGCTCGGGGTGGTGATCTTCGCGCTCGGCTTCGGGATCCTCCGCGCGTTCGCGCGATCGGCGCCCGGGGCAACGCCGGTGGAGGCTGAGGCGGCGGCCGAGGAGGAGGCGCTGCGCGTCACCTTCCGGTGTGGAGCCTGCGGGACCGAGGTTCTGCTCCTTCGAAAGGGATCGAATGCGCCCCCGCGCCACTGCGGCGAGCCGATGGTCCGGCGCGCGGAGATCGCCGGCGACTGATGGCCGGTGGCGCAGGGCATGCGGTACCCGTGCCGTCTACTCGTCGGTGATGCGCTCGGCGCGCTCCTTGAGCCGCTTCCAGGACTTGCGGGACCCGCTTTCCGGCACGAGCGAGTCGGTCCGCTTGAAGCCCCAGCCTTCGAAGACGACGTGGACCCGGCCGCTCCAGGCTCGCTTGAGCATCCCTCCGCAGGCGGCGCAGGCGGCGGGCGGCTCCTCGCGGGCGAGGAGGATGTGCTCCTCCCGGGCCCCGCAGCCTGCGCACCGGTACTCGTAGATCGGCATTTCCACAGCTCCATCCCCATCTGGGGAAGAACGACACCTCTGTAATTACAGCCCGGTCGAGGAGGGCTTCGCCTTCATGAAGCGCTCGACCACTCCGACCAGCTCGGCGATCTTCGCCTCGGCCGACTCGGTCCCCACGGCGTCCCGCACGCACCCCCTGATGTGGTCCGAGAGCATGTGGAGACCGACCTTCTCCAGGCCGGCGGCCGCCGCCTGGATCTGCGTGAGGACGTCGACGCAGTACTTGTCCTCCTCGATCATCCGCTGAACGCCCCGCACCTGGCCTTCCACGCGCCGGAGCCTCGCGAGGAGCTGCTCCCTGCTCTGCCCGTAGAGGTAGGCCATCTCATCTCCCGCATACCCGGAGGGGGTATCTAGTATAGGTCCGTCTGTCGGATGAGGCGCGACGGCGCCGCGACTCAGCGCCAGAAGACGCCGAAGCCGAAGCCGGCGGCGATGAGGCCGAAGCCTGAGAGCAGCCCCCACACCGGCGAGCCGCCGGGAAGGATCTGAAGGTAGTAGAGCACGAGATCCACGACGCCGATCGCGAGCAGCGCCAGCATCGCGATCGGAATCCAGCGTGGCGAGGGCTTGGGCTTGGCTTTGGGCGGGGCGATGTACCGCGTGCGCTTCGACTTCGAGACGGGCATGACTCCTCCGTGGTCCGGATCCCCCGCGCGCGTTCACGCAGCAAGCGGCGCGAGACTACAATGATACACGAAGGTCGTGCGAAACCGATTCGGATGGCATGAATCCTCCGCCTTCTTCCCCGCTTCTTCGAGCGGCGGCGTCTCTCTCCGTCGTGGCGCTCGGCGTCGCGCTCGTCGCTTCGGCGCGCGGGGTCGCCCGTCCCGGGCCACGGCTGTCTCGCAGGACCGATCTCGTGGACCTGATCGGACGCGAGAGCGCCCGGGTCCAGGAGTTGCGAACTCGCCTCGACCTGCTCGCGGCCGACTTGCGGAGGATGCAGAGCGGCTCCGAGGGGCGCGAGGGTCGGATGGCGGCCATCCGCGGCCGCATCGACGCTCTGGCCCCGCTCGCCGGGCTGGCGCCGGTCCGGGGCCCCGGGGTCGTGGTTGTGCTCCGCGATTCCAAGCTGCGAGAGTCGCCCACCGGGGATCCGAACGATCTCGTCGTGCACGAGCAAGACTTGCAGGCGGTGGTGAACGGTTTGTGGGCCGCCGGCGCGGAGGCGGTCTCGGTGAGCGGGGAGCGGATCACGTCGCTGAGCGCGATCCGCTGCGTCGGGAACACCCTTCTGCTCCACGGCTCGGTCTACAGCCCGCCGTACCAGATCGAGGCGATCGGTGATCCGGCCCGATTGATGCGCGATTTCGCGGCCGATCCGCTCGTGGAGCGCGTGCGGGTGGTCGCCGAGCACTTCGGGCTCGGCTTCGAGACCGGGCGGGACGACTCCCTGTCGCTCCCCGCGTTCCGCGGCGTCCTCGCGATGCGCTTCGCCGACCGGGCGGCGTAGCTACCCCGGCGGCGCGAGCACGAGCCGGCCTTCGCTCGCCGCCTCGACGGCGGCTCGCGTGAAGGGGGCGCGCCGGTACTCCCCGCGCAGCCACATCTCGCACTGGTCGCGGAAGTGCGGGCTCGCCGGGTTGCCGGACTGCCCTACGGTGACGACCCGGAGCGTGCGGTCGAAGTCGCCGAGGTCCACGATCTGGCGCCAGCTCGAGACGGCGGCGTCCCGGTAGTCCTCGCCGGGGGTGAAGACCCCGCGGTTCACAGTGTCGTCGCCGCCGGGCGCCTCGAAGGGGCCGGCCGATAGCAGAGGGGCGAGCGCCGGCACCGCGCGCGCGATCACGTGCTCGAAGTGCACCTGGTGGAGGCGGCCCCATCTCCACTCGGAGACGTCGGGCCCGAGGCGGGCCTCGAGGTCGGCGCAGGCACGCCCGAGCGCGCGGCCGAGAAGGGCGCGGCGCGCCCCGACGTTGTCCCCGCCGCCGCCTACCCAGAAGGCTTGGGGACGGCGCAGGATGTCGCGGATCGCATCGTACGCCCAGGCGGTCACCCAGCCCTTCAGCCGGTGGTAGGAGTCGAAGAGGTCGGCCCCGAGCTTCTCGCCGAACAGCTCCTCGGAAACCTTGTAGAGCCAGACGTTGAACACGGCTCCGCCGACCGATCCGGGGTCGAGCGAGCGGTCCCAGCGCTTGACCTCCTTCAAAGCATCGGCGGTGAGGCCGTCGCCGGCGTCGGCCTCGAGGAAGAGGTCCACGAGGTCGTCGGCGATCCCGGAGTGCACGTCGCGCTGGATGCGCGCCATGTCGTCCGGGTCCAGGCGCTCCTTCTCGGTGAGCAGGCGCACGATCCGCCGGATCCGGTGGGACGGCTCCCAGTCGTTGGTCACGTAGTGCGGGTAGTCGAGGTCCACGACCCTGTGGTTCGCGGTCGCGATGAATCCCTGCGGCGGGTTGAGGACGCTCGGCAGCTCGTCGAACGGGACGGTGCCGCGCCACTCGTGCTCGCCGTCCCATCCCGGCAGCGGCGCCGCGCCCGAGCCCTTCGCGCGAATGGGCAGCGTCCCGGTGAACTGGTAGCCGATGTTGCCGTCCACGTCGGCGTAGACCATGTTCTGACCGGCCGCCGGCCAGCGGCGCGCCGCGGCGCGGAACTCCTCCCAGCTCCCGGCGCGGTCGAGCGCCTCGATCGCCGACTGGTCGGGCACCAGGTCGAAATGGATCCAGCGGAGCGCGAGCGGCTCGGCGATCGCCCCCTCGCGCACCTGCGGGTCGGCCGCGCCGACGATGAGGTCGGTGAGGAGCGGCCCGTGGTGGGTCGCTCGCACCTCGTGGATCCGCGCCGCGGCCTCGCCCCGCACGAGGATCTCCTCTCGGATGCGCTCGACGCGGCGCCACTCCCCTTCGAACTCGTAGGTGAGGCCGTCCGCCGACAGGCGCTCGAGGTAGAGGTCCTCGCAATCGGCCTGGGTGTTCGTGAAGCCCCAGGCGATCCGGCGATTGTTGCCGATGACCACGCCGGGGATGCCGGGGAGCGAGACCCCCGAGGCCTCCATCTCGGGGCAGGAGAGGTGGATCTCGTACCAGATCGCCGGCATCTGCACCGCGAGGTGCGGGTCGTTGCAGAGGATCGGCTTGCCGGTTGCGGACTTCGACCCCGCGACGACCCAGTTGTTCGAGCCGGTCCCCGGACGCGCGCCGCCGGCGGCGGCCACCGCTTCGAGAAGCTCGCGCGCGACGCCGGGGAACGCCCGCGACTGTGTGGTCGCGAGCGGACCCTCGCCCCCCGAGAAGGGCGCCAACTCGCTCGCGCGCTCGGCTCCGAGCCGGCGCGCGAGCTGGGCGCGCAGGACCTCGAAGGGCCAGTTCGTGGAGAGCAGGAAGGAGATGGCGAGCGACATCGAGACGGCGTCGACGAGACCTTCGTCCTCGCTCGTCGCGGTCTCGGGCTCGACGGCGAGGATCTGGTACTCGACGGGTCTCGGGAGCGAGCGCACGGCCGCGCGGAAACCGGCGAGGTAGGCGCGCCCGATCGCGCGGCTGCGGTCGTCGAGTCTGCCGGCGAGCGCGCGCGCGGCGCGCCCGAGGCCGATCGTGCGGAAGAACCGGTCCATCGCCACGCCGGGCTCGCCGACGACCTCGGCCAGGCGCCCCTGCGCCAGGCGCCGCGTGAAGTCGATCTGCCAGAGGCGCTCCGCGGCGTGGAGGTACCCCTGCGCTACGTAGAGGTCGTCGAGCCCCGAGGCATAGACGTGCGGGACTCCCCACGAGTCGGTCAGGACCTCGACCTCGCCGGCGAGCCCCTCGATCTGGAGGCGCCCTTCGACCGGCCGGAGCGCCGATCGAGCGTGCTCCCGCAACCCGGCGATCCAGTCGTCCATCCCGCCCCTCCCATCCTGCGGCCGGAACCCCGGCCCGGATCAGGAAGGCTACCGGCGGCCCCGAGCTCGGGACAAGGGGTTGAGCGCGAGACGTGTTCTGGGCGAGAATCCGGGGGCGCGGCCGCACGGCCGTGCCTCCGGGCGTGGCGGCCGGGCATGAGGGAGGGCGTGATGGAGCGGATCTGGCTCAAGAGCTACCCGTTCGGGATTCCCGAGAGCCACGAGTACCCGGAGGTCGCGGTCACCGCGCTCCTGGACGAGGCGGCGCGCAAGCATCCGGACGCTCCTGCGCTCGACTTCCAGGGCGCGCGCACGACCTACCGAGAGCTGTCGGGGGCCGTGGACCGGTTCGCGAGCGTCTTGCGGGACCTCGGGGTGAAGAAGGGAACTCGCGTCGGCACGATCCTGCCGAACGTGCCGCAGAACGTCATCGCCTACTACGCGACGCTGCGGCTCGGCGGGGTCGTGGTGGAGAACAACCCCCAGTACACCGAGCGCGAGCTTCAGCACCAGATCGCCGACTCCGGCATCGAGGTGCTCGTCACCCTCGATCTGTTCTACGACAAGGTCAAGGCGATCCGCGGGTCCCTGCCGTCGCTGCGTGAGGTGATCGTCACCGACGTCTTCGACGGCATGAAGGGGATCAAGGCGCTCCTCGGCCCGAAGACCAAGAAAGGGAAGGCGCACACGGCTCCCGTGCCGGCGACCGAGCCGGTGCGGTTCTGGAAGCGCCTGATGAAGTCGGCGACCGGAGGCGTCGCGCAGGCGCCGATCGACGCGCGCCGTGATCTTGCCCTTCTCCAATACACCGGCGGGACGACCGGGGTCTCCAAGGGCGTCATGCTCACTCACTACAACCTGGTCGCGAACGCCTGGCAAGGCCGCCTGTGGTTCCCCGACTTGCAGGATGGCAAGGAGATCGTGATGTGCGCCTTGCCCCTGTTTCACTCCTACGGGCAGACGGTGTGCATGAACGTCGGGATCCTGATGGCCGGGATGCTTGTGCTCGTGCCGAACCCGCGCGACATCCCGGGGCTCCTGAAGGAGATCGACCGCACGAGGCCGACGATGTTCCCCGGCGTCCCGACCCTCTACGTCAACCTCCTCAACCACCCGGACCTCGGCAAGTACGAGCTGAAGTCGATCCGCGCGTGCCTGTCGGGCGCGGCGCCGCTGCCGGTCGAGGTGCAGGAGCAGTGGGAGAAGGCGACCGGCGGGCGGCTCGTCGAGGGGTATGGCCTGTCGGAGACCTCGCCGATCTCGCACGCCAATCCCGTCTACGGCAAGCGCAAGATCGGCACGATCGGTCTGCCGGTGCCCGACACCGACTGCAGGCTCGTGGACGTGGACGACCCGGCGAAGGAGGTCGACCCGCCGGGGCCCGGAGAGCTGTGCATCAAGGGCCCGCAGGTGATGCAGGGGTACTGGAACCGCCCCGACGAGACCGAGGGGGTTCTGCGCGACGGCTGGCTCTTCACCGGCGACATCGCGCAGGTTGACGAGGAGGGCTTCTTCAAGATCGTCGACCGCAAGAAGGACCTGATCATCGTCGGCGGGTTCAACGTCTACCCGCGCGACGTGGAGGAGATCCTCTACCAGCACCCGAAGATCCTGGAGTGCGCGGTCGCCGGGCTCCGCTCGCCGAAGTCCGGGGAGATGGTGAAGGCCTACATCGTGCTGAAGTCGGGGGAGACTGCGACGGCGCAGGAGATCGAGGCGTTCTGCCGCGAGCGCCTCACCGCGTACAAGATTCCGAAGGAGTTCGAGTTCCGCGCGGAGCTGCCGAAGACCATGGTCGGCAAGGTGCTCCGCCGGGCCCTGGTCGAAGAGGACATGCGGAAGCTCGCCGGGCAGGCCTGATGGCCGGACCGAGGATCCTCGTCGTCGACAACTACGACTCCTTCACCTACAACCTGGTGCAGGAGCTGGCGGAGCTGGGCGCCGAGCCGGTCGCGGTGCGCAACGACGCCTGGACGCTCGACCGGGCTCGCGAGTTCTCCCCCGACGGGATCGTCATCTCGCCGGGCCCCGGCACTCCGGAGAACCCGAAGGACGTCGGGATCTCGAACGACCTCATCCGCGAGCTGGGCGCGACGGTGCCGATCCTCGGCGTCTGCCTCGGCCACCAGTGCATCGGATACGTCTTCGGCGCGCGGATCGTCCGCGCGCCGAAGCTGGTCCACGGCAAGACCTCGCAGATCTACCACCGGGGGGAGGGCGTGCTCGACGGGCTCCCCATTCCGTTCGAGGCGACGCGCTACCACTCGCTCGTCGTCGAGCGAGCCTCGCTGCCGCACGAGCTGAAGGTGACCGCCGAGACCGACGACGAGCTGGTCATGGCCATGCGGCACCGCACGCTCCCGATCGAAGGCGTGCAGTTCCACCCGGAGAGCGTGCTGACGACCGAGGGCCCGAGGCTGCTCCAGAACTTCCTCGCGCGCTGCGCGCCGGCCGCGCAGCGCGCGTAGCACGATCCGCGCCCGCATCCGCCCGCTGCAGCCCCGCCGGCGTGAGCACGTCGCAGTCGCCCTGGTGCACGGTGTGTGACGGGACGCAGATCGACTACACCTCGGACGCGAGTTCGCGCGCTCTGCGGTAGGTCGCGTCGTCGAGCCAAAACCCTGTTCGCCTGAGGTCGTCGAGCAGCGGAGTGGCACGCTCGATCAGGCCGCGGCGCTTGGCGTGGAGGATCACACCGAGCGTGCCGCGAACCGGCAGACCGCGGGCGCGCGCACACCTGCGTGCGGCGGTCTCGTCGATGAGCACAACCGCGTCTTCGATCTCGAGCGCCACGCCGATCACCTCGGCTTCGCCTCTGCCGCCGAGTTCACGCTCGATCTCGTCGACACGCGCGAGGTCCCTGGGAGTCGTGCGCTTGAGCCAGCCGGCGCCGAGCGCCACGCCGAACTCGCCGATGAGGTGCCGGGCCACCTCGTCGGCCACAGCGTTCGGAACGAGGATCTCGATATAGAGCGCTCTGAGCAGGTCCACCTGCCCGATCCGCGACAGATGGATCAAGGGGGTTGCGTTGCAGACCGGCGTCAGGGCTCGAGCGATGCGACTTCCTCTTTCAGCTCATCCGCCGTGGTCTGGATCGTGGGGATGCCGCGACGGTTCGCCAGTTCCAAGAAATCGACACGGCTGACGCCCAGCTCACGGGCTGCCTGCCCGGAGCCGACCTGACCGATCCGATAGAGTTCGAGCACGGCCGCCTCCCGGGCGCGTTCGGTCGCCAGACGGCGGGCCTCCCCGCGTACGCCGTCGACGGAAACCCGAATCGGCTCAGCCATCAACTCAAGGATAGCACCCGCCCTTTGGCGCGCGGGGCGTGGATGGGAGACACCCATGACGAGCACTTCAGTGGGGCCGGCGCGGCCCCGGGCCAAGACCTGATCCAGCGCTTCAGGAGCGTCGTTCGGGTGGCATCAGCCGGTGGACGCTGTCGGCAAGGGCCGCGGCTCGGGATCATCGAGCCGGATCTCGCCGAGCGCCTGAGAGCGGTCGCCGGGCTGCGGGACGTCCTCGTCCACGCGTACCTGGAGGTGGGTCCGGCGAGGATCTGGGAGCACATAGAGGACGCGGGGGGGGGGGGG
>JACQXY010000028.1 GCA_016208485.1 Acidobacteriota bacterium
ACCCTGGATCCCGCGAAAGGCGATCAGCTCGGCCATGTTGCGCGAGAGGCCCGACAGCGCGGATCCGACGAGGAAGATCACGATCGCCGCCTGGAACAGCTCCTTGCGTCCGTAGAGATCGCTGATCTTGCCGTAGAGAGGGGTGGAGACGGTCGCGGCGAGGAGGTACGCGGTCACCACCCACGACAGGTGCTCGAGCCCCCCGAGGTCGCCGACGATGGTCGGCAGCGCCGTCGCGACGATCGTCTGGTCGAGCGCGGCGAGGAGCATCCCGGCTATCAGGCCGGAGAAGACGATCATGATCCTGCGGTGCGAGAGCCGACCGTCCGGAGTCGGGGATTCCAACGCTTTCCTTTCGCGATCGGGCGAGGGGTGCCTCGATCGACAGGGTACCGACAGCGCGCGCGCGTCGCGACCCGGTCGCGCCCGACGCCGACGCGCCTCAGCGCGCGCCGACGGCGACGGGCGCAGGCAGAATCGTCTCGCCCATGAGGTGCCGGTCGCACGCGGCGGCGGCCGACCGCCCCTCGGCGATCGCCCACACGACGAGGCTCTGCCCGCGCGCCATGTCACCGCAGGCGAAGACGCCCGGGGCGCTCGTCATCCAACCCGAGTCGCGCGCCACGTTGCCGCGCGCGTCCATCTCGACCCCGAGCTCGTCGAGCAAGCCCCCGCGCTCGGGACCGACGAATCCGAGGCACAGCAGCACCAGCTCGCACGCCAGCTCGAACTCGGTGCCGGGGATCGGATCGAAGACGAACCGGCCGTCCACCACGGCGAAGCCGACCTCCTCTCCGCGCAGCCCTCGCACCCGTCCGTCGGCGTCGCCCAGGAACTCGGTTGTGGAGACCGAGAAGAGGCGCTCGCCGCCTTCCTCGTGCGCCGAGGAGGTCCGGAAGACGACGGGCCAGGTCGGCCAGGGGTTGTCCGGCGCGCGGGAGTCGGGCGGGCGCGGGAGGATCTCGAGCTGATGCACCGACGCGGCGCCCTGGCGGTGCGCGGTTCCGAGGCAGTCGGCGCCGGTGTCCCCTCCGCCGAGGATGACCACGCGCTTGCCCTCCGCGGTGATCGGCGGGGCCCCGGTCGCGCCTTCCCGCACGAGGTTGGCGCCCTTCAGGTACTCCACGGCGAGGTGGATGCCCCTAAGCTCGCGCCCCGGCACCGGCAGATCGCGCCCGACCGTGGAGCCGCCGGCGAGCACGATCGCGTCGAAGTCCCGCTGAAGCTCGGCTGCGGGAACCGAGACGCCGGCCTCGACGCCGCAGCGGAACTCGGTGCCCTCCGCGCGCATCTGCTCCAGGCGCCGGTCGAGAACGCGCTTCTCGAGCTTGAACTCCGGGATCCCGTAGCGAAGCAACCCGCCGGGGCGCTCCGCGCGCTCGAACACGACGACGAAGTGGCCGGCGCGCGTGAGCTGCTGGGCGACGGCGAGACCGGCGGGCCCCGATCCGACCACGGCCACGCGCTTGCCCGTTCGAACCGCGGGGACTTGCGGGCGGATCCACCCCTCCGCCCACGCGCGCTCGACGACCTCGGCCTCGATAGCCTCGATCGTGACCGGGTCGTCGTTGATGCCGAGCACGCACGCGCCCTCGCACGGCGCGGGGCAGAGCCTGCCGGTGAACTCCGGGAAGTTGTTCGTCGCGTGCAGGCGCTCGGACGCCTCGCGCCAGTCCCGGCGGAAGACGAGGTCGTTCCACTCCGGGACGAGGTTGCCGAGCGGGCACCCGCTATGACAGAACGGGATCCCGCAGTCCATGCAGCGCGCGGCTTGGGCGCGCAGCCGCTCCGCGGGGAACGGCCGGTAGACCTCGCGCCAGTCGTGCAGCCGCTCGGGCACCGGCCGGCGCTCGGGCGTCTCGCGCGCGTGCTTCAGGAATCCGCCGAGCTCACCCATGGGCCGCCGCCATGACCGCCTCCTCGACCGACTCGCCGCGCTCTTCGGCGCGCCGGGCGGCGAGGAGAACCCGCTTGTAGTCCTTCGCAATGACCTTCACGAAGCGCCCCGCCGCGATGTCCCAGTGGAGCAGGAGCCGCTCGGCCACGGTCGAGCCGGTGGCGTGGCGGTGACGCTCGACGATCCGGCGCAACCACGCGCGATCCTCTGAATCGGGCTCCTCGATGTCCACCATCTCGGGATTGACGAGCGCAGGGAACGCGCCGTCGGGATCCCAGACGAACGCGATGCCTCCCGACATCCCCGCCGCGAAGTTCCGGCCGGTGCGTCCGAGCACGACCGCGCGCCCGCCGGTCATGTACTCACACCCATGATCGCCGACCCCCTCGACGACCGCGATCGCGCCGGAGTTGCGCACGCAGAACCGCTCCCCCACGACGCCCCGGATGAAGACCTCGCCGCCGGTCGCGCCGTAGAGGATCACGTTTCCCGCAATGATGTTCTCCTCCGCCGCGAACCGGGAGTGGCGGTGCGGGTGCACGATCAGCCGCCCCCCCGACAGCCCCTTGCCGAGGTAGTCGTTCGCGTCCCCCTCCAGGCGCATCGTGATCCCGCGCGGAAGGAACGCCCCGAAGCTCTGCCCGGCCGAGCCGACGAAATGGAGCCGGATCGAGTCCTCCGGCAGGCCCTGCCCACCGAAACGGCGGGTGACCTCCGATCCGAGGATCGTGCCGACCGTGCGGTTGGTGTTGCGAATCGCAAGCTCCGCCTCGACCGGCTCGCCGCGCTCGAGCGCCGGCCGGCACAGCTCGACGAGCGAGTTGTCGAGCGCCCGCTCGAGCCCGTGGTCCTGCGAGACGGTGCGGCGGCGCGCGGCCCCCTCCTCCAGGTCGGGCACGTGGAGGATCGGGGACAGGTCGAGCCCGGCCGCCTTCGAGTGATCGAGCGCCGGGGAGACGTCGAGGAACTCCGTGCGCCCGATCGCCTCATCCAGGGAGCGCAGCCCGAGCGACGCGAGGATCTCGCGCACCTCCTCGGCGATGAAGGTGAAGAAGCTCACCAGGTGCTCGACGCGGCCGGTGAAGCGCTTTCGCAGCTCGGGGTTCTGGGTCGCGACCCCGACCGGGCAGAGGTCGAGGTGGCAGACCCGCATCATCACGCATCCGAGCACGACGAGGGCCGCCGTCGCGAAGCCGTACTCCTCGGCGCCGAGGAGCGCCGCGATCGCCACGTCGCGCCCGGTCTTGAGCTGCCCGTCCACCTGCACGACGATCCGGTCGCGCAGGCGGTTGGCGAGCAGGGTCTGCTGCGTCTCCGCGAGCCCCAGCTCCCACGGCGCGCCGGCGTGCTTGATCGAGGAGAGCGGCGAGGCGCCGGTGCCGCCGTCGTGACCCGAGATGAGCACCACGTCGGCGTGGGCCTTCGCCACCCCGGCCGCGACCGTGCCCACCCCGACCTCGGCGACGAGCTTCACGTTGATCCGCGCGCGGGAGTTCGAGTTCTTGAGATCGTGGATGAGCTGCGCGAGATCCTCGATCGAGTAGATGTCGTGGTGCGGCGGCGGCGAGATAAGCCCGACCCCCGGCGTCGAGTAGCGCGTCTTCGCGATCCAGGGCCACACCTTCCTGCCGGGAAGCTGGCCGCCCTCGCCGGGCTTGGCGCCCTGGGCCATCTTGATCTGGAGGTCGTCGGCGTTCACGAGGTACTCGCTCGTCACCCCGAACCTGCCGGAGGCGACCTGGCGCACGGCGCTGCGGCGCGAGTCGCCGTTCGGAAGCGGGATCGCGCGCTCGGGATCCTCGCCGCCCTCCCCGGAGTTGGACTTCCCCCCGAGACGGTTCATCGCGATGGCGATGGTCTAATGCGTCTCGGCCGAGATCGAGCCGTAGCTCATCGCGCCGGTGGCGAACCGCTTCACGATCTCGGAAGCGGGCTCGACCTCCTCGATCCGCACCGGCGGGCGCAGCCCTTCGCGGAAACGGAACAGCCCCCGCAGGGTCCCGAGGCGCGCGGACTGGTCGTTCACAAGCCCCGAGTACCGCTGGAACAGGTCGTAGCGCCCGGCGCTCGCCGCGTGCTGAAGCGCCGCGACGGTGTCCGGGTTGAACAGATGGAACTCGCCCTCGCGCCGCCACTGGTAGTGCCCGCCGATCTCGAGCGCGCGGTGCGCTCGCGCGGCCGGGCGGTCGGGGTAGGCGACTGCGTGGCGCGCGGCCACCTCGCGCGCGATCCCGTCCAGGCCGGCGCCTTCGATCCGGCTCACCGTGCCGGTGAAGTACTCGTCCACGAGCTGCCGGGAGAGGCCGATCGCCTCGAAGACCTGCGAGCCGGTGTAGGAGGCGACCGTGGAGATGCCCATCTTCGACATCACCTTGAGCACCCCCTTGCCGAGCGCCTTGATGTAGTTCCTGATCGCCCGGCGAGGCTCGAGTCCATCGATGACTCCCGAGGCCACGAGATCCTCGATCGACTCGAAGGCGAGGTAGGGGTTCACGGCGCCGGCCCCGTATCCGATCAGCAGCGCGACGTGATGGACCTCGCGGGCATCTCCGGTCTCAACCACGAGCCCAACCTTCGTACGCGTCTTCTCCCGGATCAGGTGGTGGTGCACCGCGGAAGTGAGCAAGAGCGACGGGATCGGCGCTAGATCGCGCGTCGAGTACCGGTCGGAGAGAACGATGATCCGCACGCCTCCGGCGATCGCCTCGCTTACCTCCCGGCGCACGTTCTCGATCCCGGCGCGGAGCGCCTCGCCGCCCCCGGCGACCGGGTACAGCCCGTGGAAGATCCGCGCGCGGAACCCGGGGAGGTTTCCGTCCGCGTCGATGTGGATGATCTTCGCCAGCTCGTCGTTGTCGATCACCGGGTAGGGAAGCACGACCTGGCGACACGAGGCCGCGGTCGGCTCGAGCAGGTTCTGCTCGGGCCCGAGCGTCGAGGCCATCGCGGTCACCAGCTCCTCGCGGATCGCGTCGAGCGGCGGGTTGGTCACCTGGGCGAAGAGCTGCTGGAAGTAGTCGTACAGCAGCCTGGGGCGGTCGGAGATCGCCGCGATCGGAGCGTCGTTGCCCATGGACCCGATCGGCTCGACCCCGGCGCGCGCCATCGGTGCTATGAGCACTCGCAGCTCCTCCTCCGTGTAGCCGAAGTTCTGCTGGCGGTGGAGGACCGAGGCGTGCGTCGCGACCTTGTGCTCCCGCTCCGGCAGGTCGGCGAGCTGAATCATCCCGGCGTGGAGCCACTCGTCGTACGGATGCTCTGCCGCCAGCTCGGCCTTGATCTCGTCGTCCCCAACGATCCGGCCCTTCGAGGTGTCGACCAGGAAGATGCGTCCCGGATGGAGGCGGCCCTTGTGCACGATCCGCGCGGGATCCACGTCGAGGACGCCTACCTCGGAGGCCATGATCACGAGGTCGTCGTCGGTCACCCAGTAGCGGGAGGGGCGCAAGCCGTTTCGGTCGAGCACCGCGCCGATCACCGTGCCGTCGGTGAACGCGATCGATGCCGGCCCGTCCCACGCCTCCATGAGCGAGCCGTGGAACTGGTAGAAAGCGCGCCGCTCCGGCGGCATCGCGCCGTGGTTCTCCCACGCCTCGGGAATCATCATCAGGACCGCGTGCGGGAGCGAGCGCCCGGCCATCGAGAGAAGCTCAAGCACCTCGTCGAACGACGCGGAGTCCGACAGCCCCGGCGTGCAGATCGGGAAGATGCGCTCGAGGTCGCCCGGCAGCACGTCGCTTGCGAGCAAGGCCTCGCGCGCGCGCATCCAGTTGCGGTTTCCCTGCAGGGTGTTGATCTCGCCGTTGTGGGAGATCATCCGGTACGGGTGGGCGAGCGGCCACGAGGGGAACGTGTTGGTCGAGAAGCGAGAGTGCACCAGCGCGAGCGCGCTCTCGAGCCTCGGGTCCGACAGGTCCGGGAAGAACGGCTGGAGCTGGGGCGCCGTCAGCATCCCCTTGTAGACGAGCGTCCGCGCGGAGAGGCTGGGGAAGTAGACGCTCGGCACCTCGTGCCCGGCGCGCTTGCGAAACACGTACGCGCGCCGCTCGAGGTCCATCCCCGAAAGTCCGGGACGCGACACGAAGATCTGACGGAAGACCGGCTCGACCGCCTTGGCGCCGCGGCCGATCATCGAGTCGTCGCGCGGAACCTCGCGCCAGCCGAGGACCGCCAGGCCCTCGTCGGCCGCGACCCGCTCGATCGCGCGCGCGGCCTCGGCCGCCCCTGCCGGGGGCAAGAAGGCGATCCCGGTCGCGTACGCGCCCGGCTCCGGGAGTTCGAAACTCGCCTCCTCCCGCAAGAAGCGGTCGGGGATCTGGAGCAGAATCCCGGCGCCGTCTCCGGTGTTCGGCTCGGCGCCCTTCGCCCCGCGGTGCTCAAGGTGCTCGAGCGCGGTGATCGCCCGCTGGACGATGTCGTGGCTGCGGTGGCCCTTCATGTGCACGACGAAGCTCACGCCGCAGGCGTCGTGCTCGAAGGCGGGCTCGTACAGGCCCCGGGAAGTTGTGGTTCGGCCGGTCATGCATCATCCCCCAACACGCGTGGACGCGATTCGATCAGGGACGACGCTGGCCCTGCCGGCCAGTGTACACGCTTCCTCGCGGCGAGACCACCGGATTCAGGTCCTGCTCGCGCGACGAGCGGCACGGTCGTCCGGATCGACAGGACCCGCCCGGAAGTCGCGGGCGATCCGTTCCTGTTCTTCGTGGACTCCTTCACCGGCCGGTGGATGGTCGTCTACCATCGATGCGATGGTCACTACGGGCTCGTGACCCCGGCCTCCGCGCCGCTGTGGCGCCCGGCCGCGCCCGACAGGGAGGGAAGATGGAGATCATCACGGTCCGGATCGACAAGCCCGAGGAGCTGAACTTCATCCTCGGCCAGTCGCACTTCATCAAGACCATCGAGGATCTCTACGAGACGCTCGCCGGGTCCTCCCCCCACTTGCGGTTCGGCGTCGCATTCTGCGAGTCCTCGGGCCCGCGCCTCGTGCGCCGCGCCGGGAACGACGACGAGCTGATCGCGCTCGCCGTGCGCAACGCGCTCGCGATCGGCGCTGGGCACTCGTTCATCGTGTTCCTGCGCGACGGCTTCCCGGTGAACGTGCTGAACCAGGTGAAGCAAGTCCCCGAGGTCTGCCGGATCTTCTGCGCATCCGCGAACCCCGTCGAGGTCGTTGTCGCGGCGACCGAGCAAGGCCGCGCGATCCTCGGGATCGTGGACGGGGGAAGCCCGCTCGGAGTCGAGACCGAGGCGGACGTCGCCGCGCGCAAGGACCTCCTGCGCCGGATCGGCTACAAGAGCTGACCCATCCGGGATCCGGCGTGAGCGTTCCCCTGGAGAGCCTTCCGGCAGTCGCCGACGAGGCATGCACGCGACCCCCGCCGGATCCTCGCGGGACTCGTGCGCGCTAGACTGAGGTCAGTGCCGCGCATAAGCGCCTTCTACGGGATCGTGATCTCGATGTATTTCAACGATCATGCGCCGCCTCACTTCCACGCGATCTACGGAGAGCGTGAGGCGAAGCTCTCGATCGAGACGTCCGAGATCCTCGAGGGATCCCTTCCCCGGCGCGCCGGGGGACTTGTCCGCGAGTGGGCCTCGCTTCACAGCGGCGAACTCGCTCGGAACTGGGCACGAGCGCGCGACGGTTTTCCACTCGATGCGATCGAGCCGCTGCCATGACCGCGTTCGTCAGGGTGATCGCGGCGGCCCCGGTCGGAAAGTTCGTCGTTCGTGTCACGTTCTCGAACGGCGAGACGCGAGAGGTGGATCTCGAGGCATTCCTTCACGGCCCGATCTTCGATCGGGTCCGGAACGACCCCGCGTTCTTCAACGAACTCGGGGTGGACCGCGAGCTGGGGACGATCACCTGGCCGAACGGGGCCGACATCGACCCCGATGTCCTCTTCCAGGGACTTCAGCCGGCATGGAGGACCGAACCGAGTCAAGCCCACGAGTCGGGCCCCGAGTACGGCGGCTCGAAGTAGGTCCGTTCGGCCCGTTCCACCTCCGGTTCCGCTCCACTCGACGCTCCATGCCCCAATCGCCACATGCGAACGGCGCGCCTACCCCTTGACGACGCCGAGGGGGCGCAGGCGCGCGACCCGCCGGCAGAGCCCCGCGCGCTCGCAGACCGCGACGACCTCGTCCACGTCCTTGTAGGCGAAGGGCGCCTCCTCGGCCAGCTCGCGCTCCGAGCGCGCGCGCACGGAGATACCCGCGCGCTCCAAGTCCGCGCGCAGGGCGGAGCCGCGGATGCGGCGCGCGGCGGCGTGGCGGCTCATCGCGCGGCCGGCGCCGTGGCAGGTCGAGTGGAACGCGCCGCCGTCCTCCACGCCGGCAAGAACGTAGGAGGCGGTGCCCATCGAGCCGGGGATGAGGACCGGCTGGCCGGCGGCGGCGAACTCGGGCGGCAGCTCCGGATGATGCGGAGGGAATGCGCGCGTGGCCCCCTTGCGATGGACGCAGAGAATGCGGCTCTCCCCGTCCACCTCGTGCGGCTCGAGCTTCGCGAGGTTGTGCGATACGTCGTAGAGCAGGTCCAGCTCGCGCGTCCCGAGCGCCTTGGCGAATGCGTCGCGCGCGGCCTCGGCGAGGAGCTGGCGGTTCGCGCGCCCGTAGTTCGCCGCGGCGGCCATCGCTCCGAGGTACGCGCGCCCCTCGGGGGAATCCGCGGGGACGCAGGCGAGCTGACGGTCGGGAACCTCGATCCCGTAGCGGCCCGTCGCCTGCTGCATCGCGCGCACGTGGTCGGAGCAGACCTGATGGCCGAGCCCGCGCGACCCGCAGTGGATCATCACGCAGACCCGCTCGGGGGAGAGGCCGAACGCCTGCGCCGCGCGCTCGTCGTAGACGGACTCGACGACCTGCACCTCCAGGAAGTGGTTGCCGGAGCCGAGGCTCCCGACCTGGGCGAGCCCGCGCTCCCGCGCCCGGTCGCTCACCTGCGCGGGATCGGCGCCGGGGAGAGCGCCCCCGTCCTCGCAACGCGCGAGGTCGCGCTCGACCCCGAAGCCGCGCTCGACCGCGAAGCGCGACCCGCCGAGGAGGACCTGAATCAGCTCCCGCTCGCCTGGCAGGCGCCACACTCCGCCACGGCCGAGCCCGCGTGGGATCGCGACGTCGAGGGCGTCCATGAGCGCGCCCAGGGACGGAGCGACCCGCGCGCGATCGAGGCCCGACACGAGCAGCCGAACCCCGCAGGAGATGTCGAACCCGACCCCTCCCGGAGAGACGACTCCCCCGCGCGCGACATCGGTCGCCGCGACTCCCCCGATCGGGAACCCGTAGCCCCAGTGCACGTCGGGCATCGCGTAGGAGGCCTCCACGATTCCGGGAAGCGTCGCGACGTTCGCCACCTGCTCGAGCGACTGCTCGGCCGCCACCTCGGGGATGAGCGCGCGCGTGGCGAACACGATTCCCGGCACGCGCATCGCCCCGGAGGGTTGGATGCGCCACCGGTAGGCCGTTTCCTCGATCAAGTCCATCGCCGCTCCGGCATCCGCTAAGCGGCCCGGCGCCGCTCAATTGTGCGGGACCACATTCCGGCACCGCCGCCCGCCATCGCAAGGGCCTTTCGGCCCGGCGTCCTCCTCATCGGGACTTCCGAGCTATCGCCCGGATCGAGCCAAAGATCCCGCGCTCCTCGGCCGGCGGTCGGCGCGACCGGTCCGCGCGGGGCGCGCTGACGGCGATGTCGGCCCGACCGGCCGGACCCGCGGGGGGTCATCCGCCCCTTGACCCGCGCCCGTGCGAGGGGTTCTACTAATCTCGGAGGGGAGGCGCGCGTTGGGCGACACGCGGGTCGTGCTCGTCGTCGAGGAAGACGATGTCGTCCGCGACCGGCTTGCCGCGTGGCTGAGCGAGGCGGGGTTCATGCCGCTCACCTGCGCCGGACCCCTCGCCCCCGAGTACACCTGTCCCGGCGGCCGCGGCGAGGCGTGCCCGCTCGCGGAGTTCGCCGATGTCGCCGTCCTCGACCTCTGGCTCGAGAGCGACACGGCGATGGTGGGAACCCCCGGCTGGCAGCTCCTGCCGTACTACATCGCGATGGGCAAGCCCGTCGTCGCGCTCGCGACCGAGGAGGACCAGCTCCACCCCGTCCCCGAGAGGCTCGTGACCATGCTCCGCCGCCTCCCCGAGAAGGAGCAGCTCCTCTCCGCCGTCCGGGCGCTCGCCGCCGAAGCCCGCGTCGCGAGGGCGACCGCCGCGCACGTGGTGCGGCGAGTATCGCTCCTGGACCCGGTCGATGCGCGATCGGAGGGAGCGCCTTGACCGGGGGGTCCGCGGTCGTCGCGCCGGACTTCGCCTGAGTGGCGCGGATGGCGGAGAGCCGGTTCCGCAACCGCAGGGAGGCCGGCCGGTTGCTCGGGGAGCGGCTTCGACCCTTCCAGGCAGAGGCTCCCGTCGTCATCGGCCTCCCGCGGGGAGGGACTCCCGTCGCTTACGAAGTCGCGCGCGCCCTGGGGGCCCCTCTCGACGTCATCGTGGTGCGCAAGCTGGGTGCCCCGGGCCAGCCCGAGCTCGGGATCGGCGCGGTGGGCGAGGGCGGCGTCCGAGTCCTGCATCCGACTCTCCCGCGAAGCTTGCGGATCACCCAGGCCGAGCTCGACGCGATGACCGCGCGCGAGAGCGCCGAGGTCGCGCGCCGCGTCGAGCGCTTCCGGGGGCACCGGCCCGCGGTCCCGGTGGCCGGTCGCACCGTGATCCTGGTGGACGACGGCCTCGCGACCGGCGGGACGGCGAGAGCGGCGGCGCGCGTGCTCGCGGCCCGGGGCGCGCGGCGCGTGATCCTCGCGGTTCCGGTCGCCCCTCCGGAGACGGTCGAGTCGCTGTCGGCCGACGTGGACGAGGTGGTCTGCCTCCAGACGCAGGAGTTCATGCTGGCGATCGGCGAGTGGTACGAGGACTTCGCGCAAACCACCGACGAGGAGGTCGCCGAGCTGCTCGCGCTCGCCGCGCGCGACACGGCCCCGACCCCGCCCGGGGAGGCCCCTGAGAAGAGGCCGTCCGAGCCGTCCGTTCGCGGCGTCGAGGTCGCAACCGGCCCGGTGCGGCTCCCCGGGCGCCTGGCCGTCCCGGCCGGCGCGTCCGCCGTGGTGATCTTCGCTCACGGGAGCGGGAGCAGCCGCCTCAGCCCCCGCAACGTCTCCGTGGCAAGCGCCCTCGAGCGCGCCGGCTTCGCGACGCTGCTGTTCGACCTGCTCACTCCGCCGGAGGCCGAGGATCGCGCCAACGTGTTCGACGTCCCGCTTCTCGCCGGCCGGCTGGCCGCGGCGACCCGGTGGGCGCGCGACGACCCCGAGACCCGCGACCTGCCGGCCGGCTACTTCGGCGCGAGCACCGGCGCCGCCGCCGCGCTTTGGGCGGCGTCGGAGGCGGGACCGGCGGTCGGGGCCGTGGTCTCGCGCGGAGGCCGCCCCGACCTCGCGGGGGCGCGCCTCGAGACGGTCGCCGCCCCGACCTTGCTGATCGTCGGCGGCCGCGACGAGGTCGTCCTGGACCTGAACCGCGAAGCGCGCGCCCGCCTGCGCTGCGAGTGCGCGCTCGAGGTCGTGCCCGGCGCGACTCACCTGTTCGAGGAACCCGGGGCACTGGAGTCGGTCGCGCGGCTCGCCGAGGAGTGGTTCGCGCGGCACCTCGGCCGCCCGGCGCCCGGGGCGGCGTGAGCAGAGGGACGCCCGTCCTCTTGCCCGGTCGCCCATCCCCCCTTGCCTTGTCCGGGCCCGCCGTGGTTTGCTACGCGCACCGGTCCGAGGAGACGGGGGGCCTGGGGTCGTCCGGCCTCGAACCACACCGAGGGAAGGGAGGGCGCCATGCCTGCGTACGTCACCCTCTTCAAGTGGACCGAGCAGGGACGCAAGGAGGTCGGGTCACTACCCGACCGCGCGGCCGCCGTGACGAAGCGGGTCGAGGCCGCCGGCGGCAAGATCCTCGGCAACTGGGTGACGATGGGCCGCTTCGATCAAGTCTCCGTGGTCGAGGCACCCGACGACGAGACCGTCGCGAAGCTCGCCATGATCATCGCGGGCCGCGGGAACGCGGTGACCGAGACGCTGCGCGGCTTCACGATGGAGGAGGCGCGGAAGCTCCTCGGGTGATCCCGCGCTACGACGCCCGGCTACCGCGCGCGCGCGCCGCCGCGCGCTTCGGCGCCCGCTTGCCCTCGGCCTCCTGCGCGTCCACCACCGCGAGCGCCGCGACGTTCACGATGTCGGAGACGTCCACGGCGCGCGCGAGCACGTGCACCGGCTTGGCCATCCCCATCAGGATCGGGCCGATCGCGGTCGCGCGCCCGAGGTGGGCGAGCAACTGGTACGCGGCGTTCGCGGCCTCGAGGCTCGGGAACACCAGCACGTTGGCCTCCCCGACCAGGGAGCAGAATGGGTAATCCTCGGCCCGAATCGCCGGAGAGAGAGCCACGTCGGCCATCATCTCGCCGTCTACGCACAGGTCCGGCCGCGCGGCCTTCACGAGCGCGGCCGCCTCGGCCACCTTCTCCGAGCGCGGGTGCCGCGTCGACCCGAAACTCGAGAACGAGAGCATGGCGACGCGCGGGGCGATGTCGAACTTCCCGGCGCGATCGGCGGCCATGATCGCGATGTCGGCGAGTTCCTCCGCGGTCGGATCCACGTTCACCGTCGGGTCGGCGATGAGGTACGGCCGGTCCTCGACGATCATCAGGTACAACCCCGCCACGCGAGAGACCCCCGGCGCGCGGCCGATGACCTGAAGAGCAGGCCGGATGACGTCCGGGTAGTGGTAGGTGAGCCCGGCGACGAACGCGTCGGCGTCGCCCTCCTGGACCATCATTGCGCCGAAGTAGTTCGGCTCGCGCATGAACGCGCGGGCCTCGCGGCTGGTGACGCCCTTGCGCGCGCGCGCCTCGAAGAACGCCGCGACGTAGCGGTCGAATCGCTGCCAGCGCTCGGGCTCGACGATCTCGATCGGCCCCGACACGTGGAGCGCCTCCATCCTCTCCCGGATCACGACCTCCGAGCCGATGAGGATCGGCTCGCCGATGCCCTCCCGCAGGATCTCCTCGGCGGCGCGGATGATCTTCGGCTCCTCCCCCTCGGAGAACACGACCCGCTTCGGAGACGCCTGCGCCTTGCGAATGACGACACTCATGACCTCGTGGCCGTGGACGAGACGCGAAGCGAGATCCTCGCGATATGCGGTGAGGTCCACGCTGCGGCGCGCGACGCCGGTGGCGACCGCCGCCTCCGCGACGGCCGGCGACACCCACAGGGGCACGCGTGGGTCGAGCGGCTTGGGAATCAAGTAGTCGGGGCCGAACCGGAGGGCCTCGAGGCCGTACGCGCGCAGGACGACGTCCGGGACCTCCTCCTTCGCAAGGGCCGCAAGAGCGTGCGAAGCGGCGATCTTCATCTTGTCGTTGATCGCTCGGGCGCGCACGTCGAGCGCCCCCCGGAAGATGAACGGGAAGCCGAGAACGTTGTTCACCTGGTTCGGGCAGTCCGAGCGCCCGGTGGCCACGATCGCGTCCGGCCGGGCCTCGCGCGCCTCGACGTAGGAGATCTCCGGATCCGGGTTGGCCATCGCGAGAACGATCGGAGCGGGACCCATCGAGGCGACCATGTCCTTCGTGACGATGCCTCCGACCGAAAGCCCGATGAACACGTCCTTGCCGGCCATCGCCTCCGCCAGCGAGCGCGCGGTGGTGTCGCTCGCGAAGCGCTCCATGTAGGGGTTCATCCCCTCCGTGCGTCCCTGGTACACGACCCCGCGAATGTCCACCATCACGACGTTCTCGCGCCGGACGCCGAGCGTGACGAAATGCTCGCCGCAGGCAATCGCCGCGGCGCCGGCGCCGCTGAAGACCATCTGGATGTCCTCGATGCGTTTGCCGGTGACCTCGAGCGCGTTCAGCAGCGCCGCGCCGACGATGATCGCCGTCCCGTGCTGGTCGTCGTGGAACACCGGGATGTCCATCAGCTCCTTCAGGCGCTCCTCGACCTCGAAGCACTCCGGGGCCTTGATGTCCTCGAGGTTGATACCACCGAACGTCGGCTCGAGCGCCTTGACGACGCGCACGATCTCGGAGGGATCGGTCGCGTTGATCTCGATATCGAACACGTCGACGTCGGCCAGCCGCTTGAAGAGCGCCGCCTTTCCCTCCATCACCGGCTTGCTCGCAAGCGCCCCCTGGTCGCCGAGGCCGAGCACCGCCGTCCCGTTCGACACGACCGCGACGAGGTTCCCTCTCGCGGTGTAGCGGAAGGCCTCGTCCGGGTCGCGGGCGATCTCGCGGACCGGCTCGGCGACGCCGGGCGTGTATGCGAGCGCGAGATCGCGCTGGGTCGCGCAGGGCTTCGTGATCGCGATCGCGACCTTCCCTGGACGGCCCTGACTGTGATAGGCCAGCGACTCCTCACGCAGCATAGCGATCATCCTTCCCTCGGGCGCAACCGGGGGCCTGCCCCGGGGCGATCCGGTTCCCCCTCTCGGCGGCCCCGGAAAGCACATCGTCACTCACGCCTGGGGGCAAGAGTCAAACGGCCCGATGAGCGGGGGTCGCGCGGCGCCGGTTCGGCGCGGGGCGCGACGCGCGCTACCGAGCCACGGTGCCGTCCCCGAGGCCTTCGGAAGTATGATTCGGGCGTGCGCCTTGCGGGCGAGAAGCGCGCGCCTGGTGGGCGAGATCGGTGGGCGAGAAAGGGGCTGGGACGATGAGCGCAGCGAGGACTCCACCCACGATCGAAGAGGTCTGCCGCCTCGTGACCCCGGCGCGCGCGGCCGCCTTCCGCGCGTGCGGCTTCCCGCTGGTGCAGGGCCGCCGCGAGGGGTCGCGCCTCTACGACCTGCAGGGCCGGCCGTACGTGAACTGCCGCAGCTCCGGCGGCGTCTTCAACTTCGGCCACCGCCCGGCGTTCGCCGTCGAGGCGCTCCGCGGCGCGCTCGACCACCTCGACATCGGCGACTGGCTCGTCCCATCGCCCTGGCGCGCCGAGGCGGCGAGCCGGATCTCCGATTCGCTTCCCGGCGGCGACTGGATGAGCTTCTTCGTCCCCGGGGGAGGAGAGGCCGTGGACGTCGCGATCAAGCTCGCGCGCCTCGCGACCGGCCGGACCGGCTTCGTCTGCGCCGAGGGGGGCTACCACGGCCACACCGGCTTCGCGCTGTCGGCCGGCGACCCGTGCCTGTCCGAGGGGATGGGGCCGCTCGTGCCGGGGTTCGAGCGCGTGGCCTTCGGCGATGCGGCGGCGGTCGAGCGCGCCACCGGCCCCGGCACGGCCGCGGTTCTGCTCGAGACCATCCCCGCCACCGGAGGCATGCTGGTCCCGCCGGACGACTTCTACCCTCGCGTGCGCGCGGCGTGCGACCGCGCCGGGGCGCTCCTGATCCTCGACGAGGTGCAAGCCGGCCTCGGGCGGACCGGCAAGATCTGGGGCTTCGAGAACTGGGACGTGGTCCCCGACATCGTGATCACCGGCAAGGGCCTCTCCGGCGGGGTCTACCCGGTGTCGGCGTGCACATACCGCGCGGATCTCGAGCGCGCGCTCGAGACCCGGCCGTTCTTCCACCCGTCCTCCTACGGCGGGGCCGAGCTCGGCATGGTCGTCGCGGCGGCGGTCATGGACGAGGTCCGCAAGCCCGGGTTCCTGGAGCACGTGCGCGCGATGGGCGAGCGATTCCAAGCCGGCTTCGACGCCCTCCGGGAGCGGCACCCCGACGTCCTCGTCGAGTTCCGCCGCCGCGGCCTGATGATGGGATACGACCTGCCGAGCCCGGTGCACGCGATCGCGATGCTGCGCCTGCTGCTCGAGCGCGGCGTCCTGTCGGTGTTCTCGAACAACCGGCCGTTCTCGATGCAGCTCATGCCGGCGCTCGTGATCTCGCCCGAGGACGTCGACTTCGTGCTCGAGGCCGCCGGCGGAGCGCTCGAGGCCCTCGAGCGCGAGGTGCCGGCCACCGCGGGGGCGGGCGCGGCTTCGTAGCGCGGGAGTTCGGGTCGTCGCGCATTCCTAACTTTCGTGGTAGTACCATGGAGGTTAGGAACATCTATGGTAGTATTCTCGCATGGCCCTGCCTCCGTTCATCGGCCGCCGGCGGGAGTTCCAACTCCTCCAGAGCCATCTGCACGGGATAGCCCGGACCGGCGTCGGGAGGCTGCTCAGCGTGCGTGGCCGCCGTCAGGTAGGCAAGTCCCGCCTCGTGTCCGAACTCGTGAAGCGGAGCGGCCTGCCCTCCCTGTACTTCACCGCATCCCGCCAGTCGCGGGTCGAGGCCGACCTCGAGCGCTTCGCCGCCGACGCGGCCGAGCGCTCGACCCTCCCCGGCCGGGAGGTCTTCGCCTCGCTGGCCCCGAACAACTGGGACGGCGCCCTGCGCCTCCTCGGCCAGACCCTCCCCGCAAACCCGTCCATCGTCGTGCTCGACGAGCTCCCGTGGCTCGTGGAGCACGATCCCGGCCTCGAGGGCACGATCCACAAGCTCTGGGACACCCTGTTCGAGGGCCTTCCAGTCCTCTTCATTCTGATCGGGTCCGACCTGTCGATGATGGAGGCCCTGACGAGCCACGGTCGCCCCCTGTTCGGCCGCGCCCGGGAAATCGTCGTCTCTCCCTTCCACATCGCAGACACAGCCGAGATGCTCGGAAGCGAGGATCCAGCGGCGGCGTTCGACGCCCAGCTCGTCACCGGCGGCTACCCGCGCCTCTTGCTCGACTGGCGGAGAGGCCAGACGCTCTGGTCGTTCCTCGGGGACTCCCTCGCCGACGAGAACACCAGCCTGGTCACGACCGGGAGCAGAATCCTCGCCGCCGAGTTCCCGGTCGAGGTCCAAGCCCATCTCGTCCTTCGCGCCGTCGGCGCCGGCCGGCGCACCTTCGGCGCGCTCCGCGAGGCGACCGGCCTCCAGCCGAGCCCCCTTTCGCGGTCGCTCGATACGTTGCGCACGGACAAGCGAGTGATCGCGGTGGAGCGGCCGCTCTCGCTTCGTCCTTCCAGAGACACGCGGTACTCGGTGCAGGACCCCTACCTCCGGTTCTGGCTACGCCTGGTCGAGCCGGGCATCGCGGATATCAGCCGCGGTCGCCCCGACCTCGCCCTGACCCGAGTCCGGAGGGAATGGCCGGCCTACCGAGGTCTCGCGGTGGAATCCCTGGTCCGCGAGGCCGTCCTTCGCCTGGCCGCCGGAGACGAGCGGCTCCGCGGCGCGGCGAGCGTCGGAGGCTACTGGACGAGGAGAGGGGACGTCGAGGTGGACCTCGTGGGGGCGGACCGCGCGCCTCCCGCCCGCCGCATCCTCTTCGTCGGCTCGATCAAGTGGCGGGAGCGGTCCCCCTTCGACCGCCGAGACCTCGCCGCGCTGGCCGGCGCGCGGGCGAGGATTCCTGGGGCGTCGCAGGCCGCGCTCATCGCCGTGGCCCGGGCGGGCGTCGGCGCCCGCGAGGTCGATGCGGCCTACGGGCCATCGGACCTTCTCGGTGCCTGGACCTGAGTCCGGCCCACGACCACCAACCGCGACCCGGATTTCCGCCCGCGCGTTGTAGGATCGCGCCGTGGAACCGCTCATCCTGCCGCTCGCCGAGTGCACCGGAGTTCCGGTCGAGGTCATCGGCGGCAAGGCCGCCGGGC
>JACQXY010000029.1 GCA_016208485.1 Acidobacteriota bacterium
CCCCCCCCCCCCCCCCCCGGACCCTGTCAACGAGTTTGAGACACTTTCTCAGGCCCGCGTCAAAGTCTCGGGATGAGTCAGCCCGGCGCTGCTTTCCCCGGCGGGTCAGAGAGCCGGCGACGGGGAGCATGACCGCCTGCGCCTGAGAGGGACGAGCGGCCTGTGACGCGGACCTGGGGTGAGGGAACGGGCAGTTGACAGCGCGACAGCGTGTTGCTAATGTCGTGCTGTCATGGCCGTACCGCAGATCACCGTCCGCAATCCGACCCCCGAGCTGACGCGCCGGCTGAAGGCAGTCGCCGAGGCAAGGGGCGAGAGCCTCAATTCGACGATCCTCCGCCTGCTCGCCGAAGCAGTCGGGTTCGAGGAGCGCCACGAGCGCCTGCGGCGCTGGGCGACATGGACCGAAGGCGACGCCGCGGATTTCGACGAGGCCCTGAACGCTCAGCGGGTTGTGGATGACCTCCTCTGGCGCTGAGGCCCTGCCGGCGCGGATCGTTCTGGACACCTCCGCGTATTCGCGCGCGCAACGGGGGGACGCGCTTGCCCTCGACGCAATCGCCCGAGCGGAGGTCGTCTTCCTCCCCGTCACCGTGCTCGGGGAGCTTGAGGCGGGCTTCCGTGTCGGCAGCCGGTACCGGGAGAACCGCCGCGCGCTCGACGAGTTCCTTCGCGAACCGTGCGTCCAGGTGCTCGATGTCACAGGTGACGTCGCCAGGCTCTACGGGCAGGTCTTCGCCTCCCTGAGGCGTGCCGGCACTCCGCTCCCGGTGAACGACATCTGGATCGCCGCGACCACGCTGGGCTGTGGCGCGCACCTGGTGACGTTCGATGAAGATTTCGCCCGGATCGATGGCCTGCCCCACACGCTCTACCCCGCCCGGCGCGGGTAGCCGCGCGCACGCCCTCGGACCGAACGCTCAGCCCGCGACGACCTCGACGGTGAACTCGGCCTCGACCTCGGGGTGGAGCCTGAGGCTCACGCGGTGCGCGCCGAGGCTCTTGATCGGCCCCTCGACCTGTAGCCGGCGCCGGTCCACCTTCGGTCCGCCCGCCTTCAGGATCGCCTCGGCGACGGCCTCATGGGTCACGGCGCCGAACAGCCGCCCGCCCTCTCCGGCCCTCGCCGGCACCCGGATCCGCAGGGCGGCGAGGCCGTCGGCGATTTCTTGCGCGCGGTCCTTGTCGCGGATCTCGCGCACCTCGCGCGTCCTGCGGATCTGCTCGGTCTGCTTCATCGCCCCCGAGGTCGCCCGCACCCCGAGTCCCCGCGGCAGCAAGAAGTTGCGCGCGTACCCGTCGGCCACCTCGACGACGTCGCCGGGCGCGCCGAGCTGGCGGACCTCACGGGTCAGGACGACCTTCATCGGGCCGTGTAGGGCATGAGCCCCATCTCGCGGGCGACCTTCACCGCCGAGGCCACGTGGCCCTGGTGCTGGGCGCAGGTGCCGGTCACCCGCCGCGCGCGGATCTTGCCCCGGTCGGACACGAACTTCCGCAGGAGCTGGGTGTCCTTGTAGTCCACCCAGGCGGCCGACTCCTTGCAGAACTGGCACACCTTGGGCTTGGGCTTACGTCCCCAGGCGCCCTTGCCGCCGCCCTTGCCCCGGTCCTCGCCACGGCCGCGTCCTCTGTCTCTCGACTCTCTCGGGTCTCTTCGTCCGGGCATCTAGAACGGAACCTCCTCAGCGGGGGCCGGAGCCCCATCCCAGTCGGCCGGCGCGCCGCCGCCCCCCGCGCCGCCGCCTCCCGCGCCGCCGCCTCCCGCGCCGCGCGCGACCTTCTCGACCTTGGCGGTCGCGAAGCGCAGCGACGGGCCGATGTCGTCGGCCTCGATCTCGACGACCGAGCGCTTCTCCCCCTCCTGGGTCTCCCAGGACCGCATGCGCAGGGTGCCCGAGACGATGACCCGGGTCCCGCGAGAGAGCGACTCGGCGATGTTCTCGGCGAGCTGCCGCCAGCAGTTGACGCGGAAGTACGACGTGTCTCCGTCCTTCCACTCGCCCGCCGCGTCCTTGAAACGGCGGTTGACCGCGATGCGGAAGTTCGCCACCGCCACCCCTTGAGGGGTGAAGCGAAGCTCGGGGTCGTCGGTGAGGTTGCCCACCACCACGACCGAGTTGCCATTTGCCATCTGACCCACCTCCCGGGGAAGGACCCGTCCCTATGCGTTCGTCAGTCCTTGCCGGGGCGAACGACCTTGTGCCGGACGACCTCGTCGGCGAGGCGGAGCACCCGCTCCAGCTCGGCGACCGCGGCCGGATCCGCCTGGAGATCGGCGACCGCGTAGTACCCCTCGTTCAAGTGTTTCATCTCGAACGCGAGCCTGCGGCGACCCCAGTGGTCAACCTTGGTGACGTCCCCTCCGCGCTGGCGAACGATGTCCAGGTAGCGCTCGATCGCCTGCTGAATGGAGGCGTCCTCCAGGCGGGGGTCGACGATCATCATGAGTTCGTAGTGGCGGCGATCCGCCATCCTCACCTCCTACGGTCTAGGGCGGCCCCTTCCCGCGGAAGGAGCAGGGGGTGAGCCCGTGGCCGGCCCCATTGACCGGCCGCGCAAGGATAGCACCCCGCCGGGACGACCTCCACCGGCCGGCGCCCGGATCGAGGGGCTCGCGAGCGAAAGGTGGAAAGGGTCGCTCGCGCCGCTACCCGGAGACCTCGACCGTCATCTCCTCCCGGTCAGACAGCCGGTGATAGCGGCAGAAGACGGTGAACTTGCCCGGACGGGAGAAGCGCAGCGTGCGCGTTTGGCCGGGCTGCACGTCGCCTGTGTCGAGCGGGCACCCGTCGCAGGTGGCCGTGTGAGTCGAGCGCGAGCTGTTCTCGAACGTGAGGGCGCCGCCGGCGCGCAGGGACACCGACGCCGGCAAGAAGCCGAACGACCCCCGCTCGCCCCGCATCTCGACCCGGACCCCCGGCGCGCTCGGAGACAGGACCATGAACAGGGCCGCGACCGCGGCGAGCGCCGGCAGCAGCGCGTAGCCGGCGCGCCGCCCGGCCTTGCGGTCCCCGCGCCCGACGACGACGAACGTCCCCACCTTGACGGTCATAGGTCACCCCTCAGCGATCAAGCGCCGCCACACGATCCACCCAAGCCCCCCGAGCACCGCCACGGCGAGCAGCGCGACGCCCCAGCGCCCCCCGGCTCCGCCGCCACCGTCCTCGCCCGCCGCGATGGGGCCTCCCGTGCCGGTCGCGCTCGCCCCCGGGCTGGGAGACGAAGACTCCGAGGCCGATGGCGACGCGGACGGCGACGGCGACGCCGTCGGGCGGTGAGTCGGGGACTGCGATGGCGACGGGGACGCCGAATCGGTTCTCGGGACGTTCACTCTCACCTGGCCGCACATCTCACACTCCCCGCGCGCGGGATCGCCGGCCGACCTGCCGTGGAGCTTGCAGTAGTAGTTGTAGGTCCCCGGCGACATGAAAGTGTGCTCGTAGGTGTTGTTGCCGGTCTCATACATGCAGTCGTCGGCGAGGACGGCGCAGCGCCCGAGCTTGGCGTTCGGGCTTGAGTCGAAGTACTCGTCCTGGCCGGGCTGGGCGGTCACGGTGTGGGCCTGGCCTGCGTCCTGGTGCGTCCAGCGGACGGTGTCGCCGACCTCGACTGCGACGAATGCCGGCGAGAACGCGCTGCCCGGGCCGATGAGGACGTCGACGTCGCGGGAAGCCCGCGCGACCGGAGACCCCACCGTCGCGAGCGAGCCGGTGAGAAGCGCCCCGGCGAGGAGCGCGCGCGCAGGACCGCGAGGAGGGCGCACCGCGCCTGCAATATAGACCAGGCTCGGCCGGACGTCCTCGTGGGGGTTGGCTCAGGCGGCGCGGCGCGCGCCCCCGGTCGCCTGGACAGACCGGACGGGACTCGGAGTATCCTGACCCCGTCCAGGCAGGCTCGAGGTCCAGAGGAGGGTGCCATGGCCGAGGTGCGCGATTACAAGCTCTTCATCGGCGGAGAATGGGTGGACTCGGCCTCGGGGGAGACCTTCGAGTCCCACGACGCCTCGACCGGCGAGCTCATCGGGCGCATCGCGCGGGGCGCCAAGGAGGACATGCGCCGCGGGGTCGAGGCCGCGCGCCGGCAGTTCGAGTCCGGCGAGTGGGCCGACATGCCGCAGGCCGAGCGCAGCAGGCGCATGAGCAAGGCCTGGGA
The DNA here is from genome assembly GCA_016208485.1 of Acidobacteriota bacterium. Classification (GTDB taxonomy): domain Bacteria; phylum Actinomycetota; class AC-67; order AC-67; family AC-67; genus JACQXY01. The sequence continues at coordinate 4,156 of JACQXY010000029.1, forward strand.
CGCGCTCCAGGAGGCCCTGCCGGTCCTCTCGGACATCGAAGCGCACGACGCCGGCCACACGATCCGCATGGCGAACCTGTTCACGATCGCGCTCGGCGTCGAGCACTGGCGCGCCCTCGCGGAGCTGTCGGCGACGATCGGCGAGTACGAGCCCGTGCCGTTCAGCGAGTTCCCCGCGCCCGTGTGGGGGATCGTGCGGCGCGAGCCGTACGGCGTGACCGCGGCGATCACCCCCTGGAACTTCCCCTTCATCCTCATGATGTGGAAGGTTGCGCCGGCGCTCGCGACGGGGAACTCCGTCGTCGTGAAGCCGGCGACCCTCACGCCGATGTCCACGCTCGAGTTCGCGAAGATCCTGGGCGACACCGGGCTCTTCCCGCCGGGCGTGTTGAACGTCGTCCCCGGGCCCGGCGGCGCGGCCGGCGAGGAGCTGGCCTCGAACGCGCTGGTCGACAAGGTCGCCTTCACCGGCTCGACCGAGGTCGGGCGCCGGATCATGCAACTCGCCTCCTCAACGGTGAAGAAGGTGACGCTCGAGCTGGGCGGCAAGAGCGCGAACATCATCCTCGACGACGCCGACCTCGACGTCGCCGTGCCGGGGTCGCTGTGGGCGACGTTCCTCCACCAAGGGCAGATCTGCCACTCGGGCACCCGCTGCTTCGTGCCGGCGTCGATCTTCGATGAGGTCGTCGGGCGGATGGTGGAGATGGCGGAGAGCCTGAAGATCGGCTCGGCCATGGACTTCGACACCGACATGGGACCGCTCGTGGATCGCTCGCAGCTCGACACGGTCGAGCGGTACGTGCAGCTCGGCCTGGAGGAGGGCGCGAAGCTCGTGACCGGCGGTGAGCGGGTCGTCCTCCCCGGGCTCGAGGGCGGCCACTACTACCGTCCGACGATCTTCACCGAGGTCTCCAACTCCATGCGGATCGCGCAGGAGGAGATCTTCGGGCCGGTGCTCTCGGTCATCCGCTACGACTCGGTGGAGGAGGCGATCGCGATGGCGAACGACTCCATCTACGGACTCGGCGGCGGCGTGTGGTCGCGCGACATCCCGCGCGCCCTCTCGGTCGCCAAGCGCATCCGCACCGGGACCATCTGGATCAACGACTGGCACCTGCTGTCGGCCTACGCGCCGTTCGGCGGCTACAAGCAGTCCGGCGTCGGGCGCGAGCTGGGGACCTGGGGTCTCAGGGAGTACCAGCAGACCAAGTACATCCACGTCGACCAGCCGCCGCGCAAGGACCAGAAGTTCTGGTACCAGGTGCTCGGGCTGTAGAGGCTCTTCCCGTGGGGAGGCCGCCGCGGACGAAGCTGAGCGTCCGCTCCCGCCCCGCGACGTCGGGCAGGCGCACGATTCCGGGGTCCGCCTCGAGCGACGTGAGCGTGTCCACCTCCGGCGGGAGGAGGCGCAGGCACGCGCCGGCGCGCACGAACAGGGGGATGCGGTCGAGGGGCGCATCCACCGTGATCGCGTGCCCGCCGGCGACGCGCGTGACCGGGCCGGAGACCCGGTCGAACGAACCGGTGCCCTCGTCATAGGAGACCGCTTCCCAGAAGTCCACCCATTCCCCCGGCGGCAGGTACAGCTCGCGCGAGGTCGCGCCCTTCTCGATCACCGGCGCGACCAGGACGTCGGACCCGAACAGGTACTCGTACTCGGCCTCCGGTGAGTACACGCGTGGATCGTCGGGGTACGCAAGCGCCAGGTGCCGCATGATCGGCATGCCCGTCCGCTGGTACTCCTGCGCGGCCTCCCATATGTAGGGGAAGAGTTGCGTGCGCAGCTTCGCGTAGCGCCGCCAGGTGGGTCTCACGCTGTCGTGCCAGACCTGCGATCGTCCTCCGGGCCAGCCGGGGACGTAGTTCGACATCTCCACCGTCTGTGTTCGCATGATCCCGGAGAAGGCGCCGAACTCGAGCCACCGGATGAGCAGCTCGTCATCCGTCGGCGTGACCGTGAAGATCGGGTGGAACCCGCCGACGTCGCTCCCCCAGTAGGCGACCCCCGAGAGGCCCATCGAGATGCCCTGACTCACGGCGGCCGCGAGCCCGTCCGCCTTCGAGTAGTCCTCGGTGGGATCGCCGCCCCAGACGATACGCGCGTACCGCGCCGTGCCCGTGTACCCGCAGCGAACGAACTGGGCGAAGGGCTCCGGGCGCGCCCGGCGAATGAGCTCGTCGCTCGCCCGGTGGAACAGGGTGCAGTACTCGTTGTGCGCCGCGAGCCCCGAGCGCCCGTCGGCCATGACCGCGTCGGGCGGAACGTACTCGCCGAAATCCTCCATCCACCCGTCGTAGCCGTCCTCGAGCGCATCGTCCGCGAGCGAGCGCCACCACTCCGCCGCCTCCGGGCTCGTGAAGTCCACGATCCCGTGCCAGGGCGAACGCCACCAGGCAACGTACGGCACCGGGTAGGTGGTTCCTGCCGGGGTCTTGACGAAGTAGCCTCGCCCGTCGCCCTCCTGGTATGCCCCACCGGGGTGGTCCTGGCAGACGAAGGAGTTCACATACGTCGTCACCGCGTACCCCAACCCGTGGTACATCGCAACACGAGCCCGCTCCTTCTCGCGCGCGTTCAGATGCGATCCGCACGGGAGGTAGTGCGTGTAGCTCTGCGCGACCGTGAGGGGGACATCCCACTCCTCGCGCCAAAGTCGCGCCAGCTCCTCGGCACCCGCGCCCGGACCTCCCACCGCCCCGGTCGTGGACCCCGGCTCGTACCAGGGGCCGAAGAACCACTCCCCCGGGCTCGGCTGGCGCCCGGCCTCGGGATCGGTGGTGAAGCGAGCGACCACGTCCGCCGGTGCCGGCCCCGCGTAGACCCTGAAGCGCATGATCGGGTCTCGCGTCTGTACGTTCCACGCGTGCGGGAGGTCACTCGCGAGATGAAAGCGGCTCGGGTACGAGGTGTCGAGAAGGAAGCCGTAGCCGCGGCTGCTCACGAACCACGGCATCGCGTAGTTGGTCCCGTCGAAGGGCGGCGGCCCCTGCCAGCGGTCCCCGAGCGCCGGATCGGTGGCAGGCTTGAGGGCGCCGGCAGACCACGGCCCCTCCTCGTTCCAGATGTCGACCATTCGTCCGGTCTGGTCGGCCCCGTCGGAACGCTCGCCGTAACCGAGGAACCGCTCGCCAGGTCCGCGCGCAAACGACCAGGCCGTGGCTGATATCCCGGCCGAATCGGTGGGCGTGGCTTCCACCGCGATGACGCCGTCGCTCGCCGGCCGTACGGAGAGCCAGAAAGCACGCCCGAGAGGATCGTCGGTGAAGACCAGGAACTGCCCGGGCCCCTCGAGCGAAAGAGCGTGAGTGGCTCGGAACCAGGGACCGGGACCCTCGGCGTGGACCCCATACGCCAGGGACGGGGTCTGGAAGGCGGCGCGCGGCCCCACCGAGAAAGCGAGGGTCCCGTACGGTGACCCCGGTGCGACCGGAGGCAAGTCCGTGAAGCCAAGCCCGCCGTCCTGCGCGAACGAGATCCCGAACGGGCTCAGCCGCACGCGTGCGACAAGCGAGCCGCTTCGGATCTCCTCCGGGCTCTCGGAGGTAGCCCCGACCCCGCCCGCCCGGAGGACGAGCACACCGGCGAGCGCCGCGACGAGAACCTTGCCATTCGGCCGCATCGGGCTCATGATTCGACGCAAGGCGGGCGATCCCCTCCCCGGACGCCAGAGTTCCTCCGCAGTCTTCCGTCTCTCCTTCCGCGATGGGGCACTCGCATCATTCAGCTACACATGTCCGGCCAAATACTCCCATGTCGCCAAGCCTCGATGCCACCAAGCTCAGTAGGTGCCGGCCGGATACCCCAATCGGCCGGCCCCGCTCGGCGCGCCGAGCGCGCGCACATTCTCACCGGCGCGCACGTTCTCCCGCGCGCCGCGCTAGCGCCACAGCAGCCAGGCGATCACCGCGTAGCGCGCGAAGGTGAAGAACTCCGTCACCGACAGGCGCCACGCTGGGTCGCCGGTGTGATGCTGGACGGCGATGAAGTACGAGCTGATGCCGAACCACACGCCGGCGTCTGTCGCGACGAGCAACACGTAGCCCTGCCACGGCATCTCGACCAGCACGAAGAACGGGATCACCCACAGCGTGTACTGCGGGGAGTAGACCTTCGCCGTGAGAAGGAACCAGAGCAGGATCCCGAGCGACAGCGCGAAAGGGCGCACGCGCTCGCGCCGCAGCTCCGCGCGCAGGAGCAACGCGAGCCCGGCCGCGAAGAGCAGCCCGGAGAGCAGCCCGGTGAGCCGCGGGTAGGTCTTCCACCAGAAGCCGCCGGCCGCCGAGCTGCCGAAGTGCCGGTACACGAAGTACCAGACGTTCTCGAAGTTCGGGAACCTCGTCGCCTGGAACCTCCACGGGTAGATCCACCCGCGCGGGTTGAGGAGCAGCACCGGCAGATTGACCCAGGCGAACGAGAACGCCGACCAGCCGATGAGGCTCCACGGCATCCGGCGGTTCTCGCGCCAGCGCGCCGCGACGAGCGCCGGCAGGAAGAACCCCGGGTAGAGCTTGGTCGCGGCGCCGAGACCGAGCAGCGCGCCGGCCCAGGAATCCGAGCGCCGCGAGAACGCGAAGAACGCGCCGGTGGCAAGCCCGATCGCGAGCAGGTCCCAGTTGTGAAACCCGTAGAGCACGAGCGTCGGCGAAAGAGCGAACAGCAGCACCCGGCGCCGGTCTCGCGCCATCGCGGCAAGGAGCACCACGGCCCCGAGCCCGAAAAGGGCGAGCCCGAGCGCGTTGGCGCGGAAGAAGCGCTGTCCGTCCGCGGAGGCGTTCGCGTCTGCCGGCTGGCCGCGCGGCGGCGGATGTCGCACGAGCCGCGCCATCGCTCCGGCCCAGAGACCGGTGCCGACCGGGTACTCGAGGTCGGCGTCGAAGCGCGGGTTCGAGCACGTCTCCGGCCCCGCCACATCCTTGCCGTCGCCGGAAACGTACGGGAAGCGCCCGCACTTGAGCGCGCGGAAGAAGTACAGCGCGTATACGTCGTTGTAGCAGGAGTGCCGGTACTGGTAGCCGTCCCAGGCGTGCGACGTGCATGCGTCCTTCAACTGGAAACCGAAGCCGAGCGAGATGAGCGTGCCGGCGAGCAGCACTGCGAGCATGGCCCGGAAGGACACGGGCTGCGGCGGCGCGCCGGCCTCGATCACGGCGAGGGGACCTCGGACCCGGACGAGACGGGCTCGGGGCTCGGCGAGGCCTCGGGCTCGAAGTCGCGCGCGGGCGCTCCGCGCAGGGCCTCGATCATGAACGCCCTCCAGATCCGCGCCGGGAACGACCCGCCGGTCACTGCGATACCACGCACGCGCTCCATGCTCCGCCGGCCTTCCGGATACCCCATCCACACACCGGCGACGAGATCGGGAGTGTAGCCGACGAACCACGCGTCCACGTGGTCCTCGGTCGTCCCGGTCTTGCCCGCCGCCGGGCGCCCGAGCGCCGCGCGCCGACCGGTCCCCCGCTCCACCACCGCGCGCAGCGCCGCCGTGACCCCGCCCGCCACCTGGGCGTCGAGCGCGCGCTCGGGCCGGCCTTCCCACCGGTACAGCACGCGCGCTCCGGAGGAGACGCTCTCGATCAGATGGGGCTCGGCGCGCATCCCGCGCGCGGCGAAGGTCGCGTAGGCGCCGGTGAGATCGATCGGGCTCACCACGGACGTGCCGAGCGCGAGCGAGGGCACCGGCTCCAGGCGCGAGCCGATCCCCGCGGCGCGCGCGACAACGGCCACCGCCTCAGGACCAACCCGAAGGATGAGGCGCGCGAAGACGGTGTTGATGCTCAGCGCCGTGGCCTCGACGAGGTCGGGCGAGCCGTGGTCGCGGCCGTCGTAGTTGCGCACGCGCCACGGCCCGGACGCCGTCCGGAAGGTCGCCGCAGCCGGCGCCGGCCAGCGCGATTCGAGCGCGATCCCTTCCTCGAGCGCGGCGGCGAGCACGAAGGGCTTGAAGGCGCTGCCCGGCTGCCGGCGTCCGCCCGTCGCGATGTCGAAGGGCCGCCGAGCGAAGTCGCGCGAGCCGACCAGCGCGCGCACCGCGCCGCTCGCCGGATCGATCGCCACCAGGGCCGCCTCGGGATCGTCCCGGCGGTCCAGGACGCTCGCGACCGCGCGCTCGGCCGCGCGCTGCATCGGGACGTCCAGCGCGACGCGCACCCGGAGGCCTCCCCGGTACAGCACCGCCGGGCCGAGCCGAGCCTCCAAGTCGCGGCGGACCTCCTCGAGCGCGTGCGCGGCGAACCCGCCGGCGCCGCGCGCGCGGACTCGAACGGGAACGGCCGTCGCGCGCGCGGCCTCGGCCGGCCCGACCATGCCGAGCGCGGACATCACGTCCAGCACGCGGTCGCGGCGCGCGCGCGCCGCCTCGGGGTCGCTCGACGGGTCGAGCGTCTCCGGCGACCGGATGATCCCGGCGAGGAGCGCGCTCTCGGCAAGAGTCAGGCTCCGCGCGCCCTTGCCGAAGTAGGCGCGCGCGGCCGCCTCGACCCCGTAGGCGCCGCGCCCGAAGTAGATCGCGTTGAGGTAGGCCCCGAGGATCTGGTCCTTCGTCCAGCGGCGCTCGAGCTTGACGGCGAGCAGCGCCTCCTTGAGCTTGCGCCCGAGCGAGCGGTCGCGACCGACGAACGCGTTCTTCACGTACTGCTGCGTGATGGTGCTCCCGCCCTGCTCGACCCGGCCGCTGAGGACGTCGGCGATCGCCGCGCGCACGACGGCGGCAAGCGAGACCCCGGGATGGCGGTAGAAACGACGGTCCTCCGCCGCGACCACCGCGTCGCGCATCGCGCGCGGCACGTCTCGCAGCGGCACGTCCACGCGGTCGGCCTCCGCGTGAAGGCGTCCGACGAAGCGTCCGCGATCGTCCACGACGACGGCCGACTGCGCGCGCACCGCCTCGGCCGGGCGCGGGACGGCGACCATCAAGTAGGCGACCGCGATCCCGGCAACGAGGAGCGCGAAAACCGCGACCAGGGCGGCCGCCGTCGCAACCGCGAGCCGCCAGGGCCGCGCGCGCCGCGGCTCGGCCACAGCACCGCGCGCGCCCTGCCGGCCGGCGGGACCGCGCCGGCCCGCGCGCCGGTCGCGCCCGGTCGCCGCCGCCCGCCGCATCAGAGGAATCCTCGTCCGAAGCCCACCGCCCATAGCCAAACGCCGGCACCGATCGCGCCGGCCGCGAGCGCGCGGCGAGCGCCCAGCCAATCCCGCTCGGCGCGCGCGGCGCGGGCCCTGCCGGCTTCGGAGCGCAGCGACGGAAGGCGCGCCGCGGCGCCCCACCACGCGGACCAGGGCGGGGGCACGCGCAAGCGCCGGGAGCCGGACGCGGGCAAGGCCGGCTTCGGGGATTCCACCTCGGGCGAGACCGGACGGGTGTCCGGCCGCCACAGCAGAAAGGCGAGCAGGGCGAGCCCG
>JACQXY010000030.1 GCA_016208485.1 Acidobacteriota bacterium
AGGATTCCCACCGAGAGGGCTACGTTCAGGAGGCGGGCAGCGAGGGGAGAGGTTCCGAGAACCCGGAACACCATCCCGAGCATCAACGGGTATCCGATCGGCCGCCACGCGGTCGGGTATGCGTGCGACGCCTCGAGCTTGCTTCCGGCTTGGTAGTACCACAAGAAATCACTCACCGGCTACGCGTCGAACAGGGCGATCCAGGCAAGGCGGATGCCGAGCCCGGCAAGGAGGGCCGCCGGCACGAAGATCCTTGAGAGGAGAACCCCTCGGGCCGCGCGAGCGATGCGCTCCCAGACCGTTTCCGTCCGAGTCCGGCTCATAGGTGCGTGGTGGCTAGAGCGACCGGACGTGAACGCCCTTGAGGCCCCGCCTGCCGAGCGCGTTGCGGGTGTCGACGACGAGCGGCGCGCGCGCCACGACGGCCTGGTAGTCCACCGCGTCGTGGTCGCACAGCACGAGCACCACGTCGGCCGCATCGAAGGTCTCCGGCGCGACGGGCTTCGAGCGGAGGTCGATCCCGTTCTCCCGAAGCTCGGGGACGTGCGGATCGGCGTAGGAGACATCGGCGCCCCAGTGCGTCAGGTTCCGGATGCACTCCAGAGCCGGAGACTCGCGGAAGTCGCGCACGTTCGGCTTGTAGGCGACGCCGAGCACGAGCACGCGCGATCCCCGCAGGGCCTTGCCATGATCGTTGAGCGCCTCCTGCACGCGGCCGACGACGACCTGGGGCATCCGGGAGTTGATCCACTCGGCCAGCTCGATGAAGCGGGTTCCTTCGCCGGTCACCCGCGCCGCCCACTGGAGGTAGAAGGGGTCGAGCGGGATGCAGTGGCCGCCCACCCCCGGCCCGGGGGAGAAGGGCATGTATCCGAACGGCTTGGTGGCGGCCGCCTCGATGACCTCCCAGATGTCCACGCCGATCGCGCGCGCCACGGAGGCGAGCTCGTTCACGAGCGCGATGTTCACCCACCGGAAGGTGTTCTCGAGCAGCTTGGACATCTCGGCGGCGCGGGCGCTCGACACCGGGTGGACCTTCTCGACGAACCGCCGGTACACCAGGGCGGCCGCCTCGGTGCTCCGCGGGGAGGCCCCACCCACGACGCGGGGGATGTTCGCCGTCCGGAACGCCGCATTGCCGGGATCGACGCGCTCGGGCGAGTAGGCGAGCAGGAAGTCGCGGTCGAGCGCGAGTCCGCTCGACTCGAGAAGCGGCCGCAACATGTCGTCGGTCGTCCCGGGGTATGTGGTGGATTCCAGGATCACCAGGTGGCCGGGGCGCAGGACGGAGGCGATCGAGCGCGCCGCCTTCTCGATGAAGGAGACGTCGGGCTGCTTGCCGACGGCGAGCGGCGTGGGGACGCAGATGAACAGGACGTCGCGCCCGCTGAGGTCCTCGATCCGCGAGGTGAACCGGGTGTGGGCGGCGACCTCGGTGAGGTCCTCGTCGGTGACGTCATCGATGTGCGAGCGCCCGGAGGAGAGCGCGCCGACGACCTCGGGTTTCACGTCGAACCCGGCGGCGTCGATGCCGGCCCGAGCCATGGTCACGACCAGGGGGAGCCCGACGTAGCCGAGCCCGACCACGCCGGCGCTCCAGGTCCAGCTCTCGAGCTTCTCGAGGATCCTCTCGCTCATCTCCCCCGCCCGCGCGCGTCGATCGGTGCCGCTTGGCCATACACTGTACCCCGATGAAGGTCCTTCACGTCGCCGGCGCGCGGCCGAACTTCATGAAGGTTGCCCCTGTGCTGCGGGCCCTCGGCGGCCGGGGCGTGGCCAACGTCCTCGTCCACACGGGGCAGCACTACGACCCGCAGATGTCGGCTGCGTTCTTCGAAGACCTCGGGCTCCCGGAGCCGGACGTCCATCTGGAGGTCGGCTCGGGGTCGCACGCCGCCCAGACGGCCCGGGTCATGGAGCGGATCGAGCCGGTGCTCGAGTCCGAGCGCCCGGATCTCACCATCGTCGTCGGGGACGTGAACTCGACGATGGCCTCGGCCATCGTCTGCGCCAAGCTGCGGCTGCCGGTCGCCCACGTCGAGGCCGGGCTGCGGAGCTTCGACCGCACGATGCCGGAGGAGATCAACCGGGTGCTGACCGACCAGATCTCCGACCTGCTGTTCACGACTTCCCCCGAGGCGGAGGCGAACCTGCTGCGCGAGGGGATAGCGGCCGAGCGCATCCGGTTCGTCGGCAACCCGATGATCGACTCGCTGGAGCGCCACGCGGCGCGCGCCCGCTCGTCCGGCGCCCTCGAGCGGTTCGGGCTGGAGGAGTCCGGGTACGTGCTCGTGACCCTGCACCGGCCTTCGAACGTCGACGACCCGACCACGCTGCGAGGGATTCTCGAGGCGCTGAACGACGTCGCCCGCCGCGCGCCGGTGGTCTTCCCGGTTCACCCCCGGACGGTGAGGATGCTGCAGGCGCACGGTCTGGAGGGATCGGTGCGCCTCGGCGGGGACCGGGCCGCGCCGGGTGCGGTCACCTGCGTCGAGCCTCTCGGCTACGTGGACTTCCTGCGGCTGATGAGCTGTGCGCGCGCGGTGCTCACCGATTCCGGCGGGATCCAGGAGGAGACGACGATCCTCGGGGTGCCCTGCCTCACGCTGCGCTGGAACACCGAGCGCCCGATCACGGTGGAGATGGGCACGAACCGGCTCGTCGGGACCGACCCGGAGGCCATTCGGAAAGAAGCGCTCGCCGCGCTCGACGGCGGTCGCCGCCCCGCGCGCCGTCCGCCGCTGTGGGACGGGAAGGCGGGGGAGAGGATCGCCGAGGCCGTCGTCGGGTGGGCGCGGTGACGGAGCCGCCCGAGGACCGGGCGGCAGCCGATGAGCGGCTGCGGCGGGAGGTCGAGGCCCTGCGGGAGTCGCGCGATTTCCTGGAGTCCCAGAACGCGTCGCTGCGGGGCGAGCTGGAGACGGTCTCCTCGCGCCTCGGGGCGATCCGCCGGATGCGGTGGTGGAGGCTCGGCGTCGCGCTCCGCAACCTCCTCGTGCGGCCCAGAAGCGCCGCGCGCGCTCTCGCCGGGCGCCGGGCCGGACAGCGGTCCGGCGCGGTGGGCTCTCAGGCGGGGGCGTCCCGCCGGAGCCCGTCGATCGAGGCGCAGCGCCGCATTGCGGGCGTGACGTCGGCTCCGAGGCGCCCCGGGGACCTGTGGGTCGCGGCGATCCTCGACGAGATGTCCCGGGCCTGCTTCGCGCCGGAGTGCAACCTCATCACGTTCCGGCCGGACTCCTGGCGCGCGGTCCTCGAGGAGCGGCGGCCGCATCTGCTGCTCGTCGAGTCCGCGTGGGAGGGTGGCGGCGGATCCTGGCAGTACCAGGTCGGGACCTACTCGTACGGCGGCTCGGTCGGGCTGCCGAGCCTCTCGGCGCTCGTGCGCTGGTGCCGCGCGGAGGGGATCCCGACGGTCTTCTGGAACAAGGAGGACCCGATCCACTTCGACCGCTTCAAGGAGGCGGCGGCGCTCTTCGACATCGTCTTCACGTCCGACTCCAATTCAATCCCCCGGTACGAGCGGATCGCGCGGGCCCGCAGCGCCCGCGCGCTGCCGTTCGCCGCTCAGCCCCGGATCCACAACCCCATCGGACCCGTCGAGGCGCGCCGCGACGAGCCGGTCTTCGCCGGCACCTACTACCGCAACCGGCATCCCGAGCGGCGGGCCCAGCTCGAGGGGATCCTCGACGCCGCCCGGCCCTACGGCCTGGTGATCTACGACCGGATGGGCGGCCGCGAGGACGACTCGTTCGGCTTCCCCGACCGGTTCAAGCCCCACATCGCCGGCCACCTCCCGTACGGCGAGGTCGTGGAGGCCTACAAGCGCCACAAGGTGTTCCTGAACGCCAACTCGGTGACCGACTCGCCGACGATGTTCTCGCGCCGGGTCTTCGAACTCCTCGCGTGCGGGACCGCGGTGGTCTCGACGCCGAGCCGCGGGATCCGCGAGATGTTCGGCGACCTCGTCGCGGTGGTCGAAACCGAGGCCGAGGCGCGCGGCGCGATCGAGCGCCTCCTCCACGACGAGCCCTACCGGCGCGCGGTGACGAGCGCCGGGGTGCGGCTCGTGCTCGCCGAGCACACCTACCGCGAGCGGCTCGCCGCCATCGCCGGCGCCGCCGGCTTCGCCGTGGATCCGCGGGCGGATGAGGCGGTCGCGGTGCTCGCCGTGCTCGACGATCCGGAGGGCGCACTCCGTCTGGCGGAGCAGGTCGCCTCGCAGACTCGCGCCCCGGCCGAGATCGTGGTCGGCGCGGCCGGAGGCGCGCTGAGCGACCGGCTGATCGAGGAGCTGCGCGGCCGCTTCGGCGGCACCTCCTTCCGAGTCATCGAGCAGGAGGGCGCCTCCGCGGCGCCGCGGCGGCGGAGGGAGCTGGCGGCGCTTGCGGCCTCGCCGTGGGTGGCTCCGCTCGATCCGGGCGAGCGGTACGAGGCGACCTACCTTCAGGATCTCGCGGCCTGCACGCGGTTCGCCGACGCCGAAGTCGTGGGCAAGGCGTCGTTCCTCGCAGGCGAGCCCGCCGTCGCGGTCTTTCCCGAGCTGGAGAACCGCTACACGACGGGCGTTCACCCTCACGCCGCGATCGCGCGGCGCGAGGTCGTCGCGGCGCGCGGCTGGCCGGATTCGGGCGAGGCGAACGCCGCGTTCCGTGCCTGGTTCGCCGAAGGGGTTCGGTTCTACGGCGCGCTCCGGGACGGGTTCGTCGCCGCCGCCGGCGCGGCGCCCGCCCCGATCGAGCCGCGATGACCGCCCGGCCGATCCGGGTCGCGCTCTACGGGGACGTCGACCTCAACATCATCGACGGCTCGGCCATCTGGGTGCAGTCGGTCGCGGAGATGCTCCTCGAGGGGCCCCGGTGTGAGGTGACGCTCGTGCTCAAGGCGCCGGAGCGCCGCGACGTCGTGACCGGCGCCCTCCGGCGGCGCGCGCGGCTCGCGATCCTCGATCCGGCGGATCTTCGCCGCGGTGCGCGGTTGCGTCCCGACGAGGCGCTCGACGCCATCGAGCGGGCCGACCGGGATCGGCGGTTCGACGTGGTCATGCTGCGCGGCTACGCGCTCGCGCGCGCGGCCGCCCGTCGCGAGGCACTTCGCGGCCGGCTTTGGGTCACCCTCACCGATATCCCGCAGCGCGCCGGCGCCGTCACCTCGGCCGACGTCTCGGCGCTCGAGGAGATCGCCGGCGCGAGCCGGCACCTGCTCGCGCAGACCGAGGAGCTGCGCGCGTTCCTCGAGGGCGTGGTGCCCCGGGCCGCGCCGAAGCTCGCGCCGCTGCCCCCGATGATCCCCGCGTCCGACCTCAGCGACGCCCCCGCGCCGACCCTCCCACGGCTCGTGTACGCCGGGAAGCTCGCCCCCCTCTGGGGGTTCCTCGAGACGGTCGACGCGTTCGCCGAGCTACGGAGGGCGGTCCCGGCGGCGGAGCTGCACGTGATCGGCGACAAGATCCACGACCCGCGCGATGATCCTTCCTACAAGGGCGAGGTCGAGCGGCGTCTTCGGGCGACCCCGGGGCTCGTGTGGCGCGGCGGCATGAGTCGAGCCCAGACGCGCGACATCCTGCGAGAGGGGGGCGTGGGGCTCTCCTTCCGCGATCCGGAGATGAACGAGTCGCTCGAGCTTTCCACCAAGATCCTCGAGTACGGCGCCGCGGGGCTCGCCGTCATTCTCAACCGCACGCCGATGCACGAGCGCCTGCTCGGCGCCGACTACCGGCTGTTCGTCGCGCGCGCGGCCGATCTACCGGCGGCCATGCGCGCCGCGCTCGAGGACGGGGCGCTGCGCGAGCGCGCGGCGCGCGCCTGCCGGACCGCGAGCGAGTCCTACACCGGCGAGCGCGCCTGGGCGCGCCTCGCGCCGCTGCTCGAGCGCGCCGCGCCGGCGACCGGCGTCCGGGCCGCGTCGGGCGTCCGGGCCGGCGCCTCCCCCGGCCGGCTGCGGTTGCTCGTCGCGGGGCACGACCTCAAGTTCTTCGGGGACCTTCGGGACCACTTCGCGTCCTTCGGAGGGGTGGAGATCCGCGAGGACCGATGGGCGAGCCTCGAGATGCACGACGAGGGTCGGAGCCGCGATCTGCTGCGCTGGGCCGAGGTCGTCGTCTGCGAGTGGTGCCTCGGGAACGCTGTCTGGTACTCGAAGCGCGTCGCCGCCGGACGGCGACTGGTGATCCGCTTCCACCGCGCGGAGATCGAGACGCATCTCCCTTCGCTCGTGGACATGACCCGGGTCGAGCGGGTGGTCTTCGTGGGGCCGCACTTCCTGCGCCGCGCGGCGGAGCGCTTCGGCTGGCCCGCCGACAAGCTCGTGGTGATCCCCAACTCGGTGGACGCCGCGTCGCTCGACCGGCCGAAGATGCCGGGCGCGCCCTTCACGCTCGGGATGCTCGGCATCGTGCCCAAGCGCAAGAGGATCGACCGCGCGCTCGACGTGCTCGAGATCCTGCGGGCCGCCGATCCGCGCTTCCGGCTCACCCTCAAGGGACGGTTCCCTTGGGAGCACGACTGGGTGTGGCGGCTCGACCATGAGCGCGCTTGGTTCGAGGCCCAGCTCGCCAGGATCGCAGCCTCGCCGCTCCTGCGCGATGCCGTCGCCTTCGAGGGTTTCGGACCCGACGTCTCGTCATGGCTGCGCGGCGTCGGGTTCATGCTCTCGGTCTCCGACGACGAGTCCTTCCATATCGCCGTGGCGGAGGGGATGGCGTCGCGCGCGGTCCCGGTCGTGCTCGGTTGGGAGGGCGCCGCGGAGCTGTATCCCCGGCGGTGGGTGCACCGCTCGCCGGAGGCGGCTGCGCGCCGGGTCCTGCGCACGATCGAGGCCGGCGCGCGCCGCACCGAGGGGGAGGAGGCGCGCGCGTTCGCGGCGGACCGCTACGACGTGCCGGTCGTGACGGCCGCCTGGGACGCGTTGATCCTGCCGCGCGCGAGCCGGTCCGAGGTGGGGTAGCTCAGGCCCAGTCGCCGAACGAGCAGGCCGGCAGCGGCGCGGGAAGCCGTGGGGTCGCCGGCGCGGGCCCGGCGGGCGGGCAGTCGGTCCGCGCCGTCACGGTCGCGCGGGCGCCTCGGACCTCGACCTGCTCGACATCGCGGCCAAGGCGTACGAACGCCGTGAAGCCGTCCTTCATCTGGTGGATGCGCCCGATGGCGGCGTCGGGAGCACCTGCCGCCGACGGCACCAGGAGCGTCAGGTAGTGAGCCTCGCGCGCGCGAAGGACCGCCTCGACCTGTGGGGTCGCGATCCGGTCGCCGTAGTGGTAGGAGCGCCAGCCCTCGATCATCGGGAGCAGCGCCCCCCTGAACATCCGGAGCGCCGGTTCTCCGAGCGCCTGGCGGATCATCAGGTTGCCGCGCGCCCGGTGCGTGAGGACGGTCGTGCCGTCGAGCGTCGGGGCGGCATCCTCGCCGAGGTGCCAGAACTGCCGGTAGGTGCACACCCGGTCGGATGCCGCGCGATCCTCGACGAGCAGGTAGCCGAGCCCGCGCGAGAAGACCACCCGCCGCACGTGCGAGACCGGCGCGTACGGGCGTCCCCACAGCGCGAAGTAGTCGAAGGACGAGGTCGTCTCGTGCGCGATGAGCTTGGTGTTCACGCTCCGGTTTGGACGTAGCCCGTCGGCCCAGAGGACGTTGTGGCCTCGCCGGAGCGTGAAGTAGCGCCGCCAGGAGTCGTCCTCGTACTTGTACTTCCCCGAGTCGTAGAGCAGACGCTGTCCGAACCCGTAGAGCGTGATCGCACCGCCGTCGTGGTGGCCGTGGATCCTCGGGGGTGGCCGTGGATCCTCGGGGCGGGACCGAAGCGCAGCGAGTAGTAGATCTCGTCTGCGAACGGTCGCGACTGCCCCCAGCCGGTCCTCCCGAACGCGAAGCCGGCGCGGTACAGGGCACGGACCTGGCGCGGCTTTGGCCCCCGAGCGCCGCCGGTGGCGGCGTACTCCGCGATCGTCCCGGCGATCGGGGCCGCGGTGTGCAGGGAGGAGTCGCCGAGCATCTCGTACTCGCGGTTCGGGAGGGTCGCGTGGGCGAGGAACGCCGGCATCAGGGAGAGGCGATCGAAGCCGGCCGGCAGCGGTTGCCCGCAGGCCTCCAGCCGGTGGCGGGCCTCGCCCCATCGGGCGTAGTTGTAGAGCTCGTACTCGACCGACTGCTCGTTCGTCGCGCCCTGGTCGTCCACGCTCTCCGGCAGCAGCAGGGCGAGACGCTCGCGCGCGGTTCGAATCCACTCCGGCCGCTCCGAGACGCACCCGAGCGCGAGCAGCCCCTGGTTCTGCCCGAGGGCGTGGTTGCCGTGCCGGACGTAGAAGCTCTCGCGCGCGAGCATCCGGCCGTGGACGTCGATCGCGGAGGAGAGCCAGCGGCTGCGCGGAAGCGCCTCGGCGGCGCAGGCGAGCATCATCGCGCGCCAGGCCGCGCTGTGGTCGTTCCACGCCCAGGCGGAGATGCCGGGCCGGCCGGGCTCGTTGTCGGCGGCCCAGTCGTGGAAGAGGAACTCGGCGCGGTCGAGGAATCGACGGTCGCCCGACTCGCGCCATGCGGCGAGGAGGCTGTAGGTGAACCGTAGCGAGTGGTACTGGAACTGCCAGTTCCGGTCGCGGAGCGGGTTCTCGCGCCAGGTCGGGTTCGGCGGCAGCGTCACCGTCGGATGGGGCCGGAGGGTGTAGCGGCCGGCAAGCAGCTCGTCGGCGAGGCGGCGGTCGGTGCCGGCCTCCGCGCCGGGCGGGCGCAGGCATTGGGAGTCGTCGGAGACCGCCTGCCGGGCGGGAAGGATGATGGTCCAGGCGAGCGCAATGACCAGCGCGACTGAAGTTCGACGCATGAGCGTACCTCCCGCGGCGGAGCGGCGGCGCCATCCTACGGGCTCCGTAGCCGCCGCGGCATGCCCTTTCGGGCAGGCGCGGCGGCGCGGCTAGGATTGGCTCGCCCATGCGCATCTGCATGCTCGTCCGCAACCGCTTCGCCCGCGACGCGCGGGTCCTGCGGGAGGCCCGCAGCCTCTCCGGAGCCGGCCACGAGGTCACGGTCCTCGCACTCCGGGGTCCGGGGCTTCCCGAGCGCGAGGATCTGGGCGGCGTACGGGTCCTCCGGGCCGTGGCGTCCGGCGCGTTCGCGGGACCGACTATTCGGAGCGAGACGGCGGTCCCGGCCGGAGGCGGCGGAGGCCCGTCCCGCCCGGCCCGCCGGGCTCTTCCGCGGCCGGCCGCCCTGGTTTGGCTCCGCGACCGCCTCATCTCCCGGAGATTCGCAAGAGCGGCCTCGGCGATCCCCGCCGACGCCTACCACGCCCACGACCTGAACACCCTCTGGGCCGCCTGGAAGGCCGCGCGCGCCCGCGGCGCCCGGCTGGTGTACGACGCGCACGAGCTGTACCCGGAGCTGACCGGGCTCGGCCGGGGCGAGAGAGCCCGGTGGGCCCGCCTGGAGCGCCGCTTGATCGGCCGGGCCGACGCGGTCCTCGCCCCGTCGGAGTCCCGCGCCGCGCACCTCGCCGGACGCTACGGGATTCCCGTGCCGCTCGTGGTGATGAACTGCCCCGCGGCCGGTCCTCCGCCCGACGGATCGCGGGGGCCGCTCGCCGCCCTGCGCCGCGCGGGGGAGACCCTGCTCGTCTACGCCGGCGGCTACACGCCGAACCGCGGGCTCGAGAACGTTGTGCGCGCGATCGGCCGGGCGCCCGGATGCCGCCTGGCGATGCTCGGATGGGGGCCGCTCGAGCCGGTGCTGCGCGCGCTCGCTTCGGCGCCCGAGATCGGCGAGCGGGTCGAGCTGCTGCCGGCGGTTGCCCCCGACGAGGTCGTCGCCTCGGTGGCCGCCGCCGACGCCGGGATCGTCTCCTACCTGCCGATCGGGCTGAACAACGCGCTCGCCGCTCCGAACAAGATCTTCGAGTACCTGCACGCCGGCCTCGCGGTCGCCGGCAGCGATCTCCCCGACATCCGCCGGGTCGTGGAGAGCCACCAGGTGGGCGTGCTGTTCGACGCGGCCGACCCGGAGTCGATCTCGGGCGCCTTCCGCACGCTCGCCTCGGATCCGGCGCGCCTGGTGGAGATGCGCGCGCGCGCGGCCGCGGCCGCACCGCTCTACACCTGGGAGGGACAGGAGCGGGTTTTGCTCGATCTCTACCAGCGGCTCGCCGGGCGGTCGTAGCCGGGGAGGCGCGGCGGGCGGCGCGCGCGGCTCCGGTAGGGTAGGCGCGTGGCCGCGCCCACGATCGAAGCCGATCTCCAGGCCGCGCTCGCGCGCGCGGGCTTCGCGGCGCCCGCCGACGCGGTCAGGCACCTCCGCGCCGCGGCGCTCGGCCGCGAGGGGATCTCCCGGGTCGTCGCCGCCTGCGCCGACGCCGCCGACCCCGACCTCGCGCTCGTACAGGTCTGCCGCTGGATCGCGATCAGCGGGCGCGTTCCCTCGGGGGCCTTCCTCGCGCGGCTCGCTCCGGTGCTCGGTCTGTCGACCTCGCTCGGCGCGTTCCTCGCTCGTCATCCAGAGCATGCCGAGGTCCTGCGCGACGGGCGGCGGCTCGCGACGCCGAAGCGCCGTCCGAAGCTCGCCCTGCAGGCGATGCGCGCGGTTCGCGCTGCCGACGACCCGCTTCCGGCTCTCCGGGTGTGGAAGCGCCGCGAGCTGCTCCGGATCGCAGCCCGCGACCTCGCCGGAGGCGCGAGCGTCGAGGAGGTCGGCCGAGAACTCGCCCACCTCGCCGAGGCGGCGCTGCAGGCGGCGCTTGCCTCCCTGATGGAGGAGCACCCCGCTCCGCCGGGAGCCCGCTTCTGCGTGATCGGGATGGGCAAGCTCGGGGGAGAGGAGCTGAACTACTCGAGCGACATCGACGTGATGTTCGTCTACGACGGCCCTGGGTCCGGGGGCGAGGGAGCGAGCCGGGCGAGCGGAGCG
>JACQXY010000007.1 GCA_016208485.1 Acidobacteriota bacterium
CGCCCGGACGCGGCGACCCAGCGGCCCCTTCCACCTTCGGCGTCGCCGCCCCGGCCACGGCCGCGCGGGCCCACGGCGTGCCGCAGGCAGCGCAGCCGTCCCCCGCCCCCTCACCCTCGTGTCCGCACACCTCGCACCTGGTCATCGCCGCTCCCGTAGCCTCGCTCTGCCGGCGCGGAAAAGTGTAGCACGGCGGGCGGGGGCGGATCCGGCGGCGTCGGGCGCGTGGTCCAGGGCATGACGCCACAGTGGAGTCGAATGGTAGACTGATAGCCAGCCATGAAGCTCGAGATCGAAGTCCCTGACGAATTGGTTTCCCAACTCAGAAGCCGTGACGCCCGATTCGTTCGTCAGTTGATAGCGCTGGGGCTGCGCGACCTGCGGCTGGAAGAAGCAGTGGCCCTGTTGCGTGACGCGGGGGCCTCGCTGGCCTTCGCGGCGGAGTACGCGGGCGTCACTCGCACCGAGATGGCGGCGTTCTGCCGGCTGCGCGGCTTGCATCCCCGCTGGGACCAGCAGATGCTGAATGAGGATCTCGGACGGTGAAGCTCGAGGGCGCGGTCTGCGATTCCGGCCCACTCATGGCCTTGGCGAAGGTAGATGGGCTGCGCTTTCTGGGTGCCGTGTGTCCGGATCTCATCGTCCATGCAGGGGTCCGACAGGAATGCGTGGTGCTCGGTCAGGAACGCGGCGAGCCCGACGCCGCTGCAATCGAGGCTTTTCTCGGCATGGGCAACACCAAGATCGTCAAGTGTGGCGCGCCCGTTTCCCGGCTATCGTCCTTGGCGCTGGGGAGAGGCGAGTTGGAGGTCCTTTCGCTGGCCGTCGCGAAGCCCGGTCGAACGGCCCTTCTCGACGACTTGAGCGCCAGGGAGGCGGCCCGCGCACTGGGCATCCCCGCACGAGGCACCCTCGGGCTCCTCGCGCTGGCTCACCGCGATGCCCTTCTGGGTTCGAGTGAGCTCACGGCACTCGTGCGATTGATGACATCTCGCGACGATATCTGGCTGGACAAGCAACTCTGCGAGAAGTTCCTCGACGAGCTCCTGCGACGCTGAACAGGCTCCCGCCGCGTCGTCAACGACCTTTGAAGCCGCTCTCGCTTTGCGCCTTGGCGTCTTTGCGTTGAGAGCTTCTGCCATGTCTCGGCCCGCCTTTCGAGACGTGACGCGGCCTCCCATGCTCCGAGCGGGTGGGGGACATTTCTCGACCCCAGGGCTACTCCCTGGACCCGGCAAGGGGAGCTTGCCCAATGGCATTAAATCCTCATGGTTCTCATCTCCTGCCGTGGATTTGCCGGCGAGGCCGCAACGATGGCCACGCCGCCAGGTAGAAGCGGCTTCCAGCCGCTTCTTGGGCGCCCGGTCACACGACAGCGACTTGGCCGGACCTGTGGAAGCGGCAAGATGCCGCTTCTACCTTTCCGACGCCCGTCATGCCTCTCCTGACGCTGGATTTAATGTCATTGGGAGCTTGCCCCCCTTGCATCCCCCCGACCCTCACGACGCGCCACCCGACGCTCCTCCCGTCTCCACGCGTCGGAGGCCCGGGGGCCGGCTTCGCTTCGTCCCCTGCGGTCCACCTCCGCTCTGCTTCCTTCGAACTGCTGCCAAGCGATCAAGAGTCAAGGGATCACCCCGCTGCCTCACGGCAGCGACCTGGCAGGGCGGAAGCCGAAGATGGCGTCGCGGCGGTCGGGTCCGCCGTTGCTGCGGTTCGCCGGGCGAACGATGACCGCGACGCCGCTCCACGAGCCACCACGGAGGACCCGGCTCGAGCCGTCAGTGGGCCCAACCGGGTCGGTTACAGGCCCCCACGGGTAGCTGCCATACCGGTCCTCGCACCACTCCCACACGTTCCCAGCCATGTTCAGGCAACCGAACGGCGAAACCCCGTTCGGAAAAGCCGACACTGGCGCCGTGTACTGGTAACCGTCCCGCTTCCAGACCTCGTGGTCGCCGCCTTCCCCCCAGTTGGCCCGGTAGACGCCTCCTTCGTCAGGCGCCTGCTCGCCCCACGGATACTTGCGCCCGTCGGCCCCCCGCGCCGCGTACTCCCACTCCGCCTCCGTCGGAAGGCGCAACCCCGCCCACTCGCAGTACGCCTTGGCGTCATCCCAGCTCACCAGCACCACCGGATGGTCCCGCCCCCAGTGCTGACTCCCGGGCCCCCGCGGGTGCCTCCAGTCCGCCCCCTTGACCTCCTCCCAGGCGCCCGATGAGCCCAGCATCCAGCCCGAGCCCTTCGTCTCGGCCGTCGTCCGGTATCCCTCGGCCGTGACGAACCGTTCGAACTGCTCGTTCGTCACCTCGTGCTTCCCGATCGAGTACGCCGACAGCGTCACCGAGTGGACCGGCTTCTCGTCGTCCCTGCCATCGGTCGACCCCATCTGGAACGTCCCCCCGGCAATCCGTACCATCACCGACCCGTCCTTCTCGTTCTTCCACTGAGTAGCTGGGTCCGAGTGGGTGCTGACCGCACGCTGCTGCGTGCGGCCGGGATCGTCTGGCGAGCGGCTCGGGTCCGGAGAGGCTGTGGGCATCACCGGCTCCAGCGTCGCTTTCACCCGCTTCGGACGGCCGGGTTCCACCTTGGCCGTCATCGGCTTGTCGCGGTGTCCAGGCAGCACCAGCGTGAAATCCCACGTCCCCGCCGGTACTGACGACCTCCGATACGGCGTGAACCCCAGTTCGCGGCCCGTCGCCTGATCCACCACCGAGGCCCCCGAGGGCACGCTCTCTACAATCACGCTCCCGGTCGTCGGCGCGGTCGGGCCCGGCGGCGGCACGGGGGGGTCCCCGATGAAGACGGAGGTTACCGTCGGCGTGGGACCCTCCGTCGCAGCGCCCACCGCCGTGCCAGCGGCGACCGAGGTCGTCGGGCCCGGCGGTCCCACGCCGGCCATCTCGACCCGGCCGGGCGTCGGACTCCCCCAGTGAACGGCCAATCCTCCGACCGTCGCTGCCACCACCATCCCGGTCACCACCCACGCCCACACGCCGCCGGGAAGAGCAGACCTGCGGATCGGTATCGGCCCCGACGCCAGGCTCGGGCTCGGACGCGGCACCGGCGTGCCGGCGCGGGGGACGGGGGCTTCCGCTCGCTCACGCTCGCGGCTGGGATTGCGGGCGTCCGCTGCCGCGGGGGTCTCCAGCACCGTGCCCGTCCGCGGACGAGCCGTTCCCCCTCGCCCTTTCACAGCTCCCGGGGCCGAGGCTGCCTCCGCTCGCTCACGCTCGCGGCTGGGATCGTGGCTGGGATCGCGGGCGTCCGCTGCCGCGGGGGGCCGCGGGGACCCCGCGGCCCCACCCTGTGCCGGTCGCGCCGGCCTCGCCAACCCAGCTCGCTTCGCCAGGCGCTCCAGCGTCTCCTCCACCTCGGCCGCCGTCCCCGGTCGCTCCGGGGGCGTGCGCGCCAGGCATCGCGAGACCAGCTCGTCGGTCCCGGCGGGCAAGTCCTCCACGTGGAACGAGACCGGCTCCGCGTCCCGCGTCATCTGCAGCCGTACGTAGCTCGCCCGGTCCGCCGCCTCGTACGGCAGCCGCCCCGCCAGCATCTCGTAGAGCATCACCCCCAGCGCGTACAGGTCCGAGGAGACC
>JACQXY010000035.1 GCA_016208485.1 Acidobacteriota bacterium
CCGCGGGTGGTCGTGACGCTCGGGTGGCTGCTCGCCCTCCAGGCCGCGGCCGGCTTGATCTGGGGATTCAGCGGTTTCCACGACCAGATCCTGTTGTTCCCCCTGCACGCGATCGAGATCGCCACGATCCCGGTCGGCGTGGACCAGATTGCGCTGCTCACGATCACCCTGGTCCTCATCGGCGGCTTCGCGTGGGTCTTCCGCGCGACCGAGTTCGGCGTGTCCCTGCGCGCGGTCTCCGACGACGTGGACTCCGCCCGCCTCATCGGGATCCGCACCGGCCGCGTGACCGCAGCGACCTGGGCGATCGGCGGGGCGCTGGCGACCCTCGCCGGAATCCTCCTCTCCCCCTCCCAACCGCTCGACACGGTCGGGCTCACGCTGCTCATCACCCAAGCGTACGCCGCGGCCATGGTCGGCAGGCTCGTCAGCCTCCCGCTCACCTTCGTCGGCGCGCTCGCGCTCGGCATCCTGCAAAACGTGATCCCGAGGTACTGGACCGCGATCGGATCTCGCGAGGTCATCGCGGTGGCCATGATCGTCGCCGTCCTGTGGGCCTCCCACCGGGAGAGCCTCGCCGCCAAGTTCTCAGGCGGTTGGGAGCTTCTCGCGAGGCGCGCGCGCACGAGCCGGGGGATCCTGCCGTTCGGCGAGCCGCCGTCGGCGCGCGCGAGGACCCTCCTGCGCGGGGGGCTCGGCCTCGGGACCACGCTGGCGGTGATCGTCCTCGTAGGGATCCTTCCGTCGTCGTGGGCGACGACGTTCTCCTTCGCCGCGACGTTCTCGATCGCCGCGCTGTCGGTGGTCCTGCTCACCGGCTACGTGGGGCAGATCTCGCTCGCCCAGGCCGCGTTCATGGGCTTCGGGGCGTTCGTCACCGCCAAGATCGTCGCCGATTGGGGCTGGTCCTTCTGGGTCGCGATGCCGCTCGCGGCGCTCGCGACGGCGGCGATCGGCGCGGTGGTCGGGCTGCCGTCGCTGCGCGCGCGGGGGCTCCACCTCGCGGTCGTCACGCTCGCCGTCGGCGTCGCCTTCGACAAGTTCCTGTTCAACCGGGCGGAGCTCGTCGGCCAGAGCGGCTCGTGGTCCTTCGAGCGGCCGACCCTCTTCGGGGCCTCGCTCGGATCGGACCGGACGTGGTTCCTCGTCTGCTTGGCGTTCCTCCTGCTCTTCATGTGGGGAGCCGTCAACCTCCGCCGCTCGAAGACCGGCAAGCTGCTCTCGGCGGTTCAGGGAAGCGAGATCGCCGCCGCCGCTCTCGGGTGGCCGGTCTCGCGGCTGAAGCTCCTCGGCTTCGCCGTCTCGGCGTTCGTCGCGGGTGCCGCCGGCGCGCTCGTGGCCGGGACCTTCGAGGGCGCGTCGGCCGCCTCATTCGACTTCCGGCAGTCGATCACGCTCGTCGCCATCGGCACCATCGCGGGAGTACGATCGATCTCGGCGGTGGCCGCGGCAGGGGCCTTCCGCTACATCCTGCCTCGCGTGCTCGGAGGAAGCGGAGGCACCGACGACCTCATCACGGGGATCGTCCTCATCGTGCAGGTGCTCGTCTTCCCCGGCGGGATCGCCGGCGCGTTCGCGCGCCTGGAGGGGGCCTTCTGGGGACTGTGGCCGCGTAGCCAGACCGCCGCGCCGGCGCCGGAGGCGCTCGATGGCGCTGCTTGAGATCTCCGGCGTCGCCAAGCGCTTCGGCGGCGTGGCCGCGCTCACCGACGTGTCCATGCTCGTGAACCGCGGCGAGATCATCGGGCTCATCGGCCCGAACGGCGCCGGGAAGACCACGCTCTTCAACTGCGTCTCCGGCCTCATCCCCCCGGACCGCGGACGGATCGCCTTCGACGGCACCGATCTCGCCAGGCTCGCCCCGCACGCCAGGGCGTGGCTCGGGATCGCGCGGACCTTCCAGCTCGTGCAGAC
>JACQXY010000036.1 GCA_016208485.1 Acidobacteriota bacterium
GCGGTAGTACAGCGGATCGCCAAGATCGGCGAAGTCCTGGGAGGTGACGGCGAGCTGGCGGGAGGCAAGGGGGATGCGGGCGGAGGTCCGGCGGATGGTGCCCTGCTGGCGGATCGCGACGTAGGCCTTTCGGAGGCTGAGGGTCCCCGGAAAGGAGCCCTGGGGGGTGGCAAGGATCTGGGCGAGTTCGGCGGAGCCGAAGCCGGGCCAGGGCAGGGAACCTCGCTTCAAGACAACGCTTGAGTCCTCGGGGGAAAAGGTCACCCGGGCGAGTTCACCGTCCAAGTTGCCCAAGAGACTCACCGTCCAGGAGGATCCCTGCTGGGCGCCCTGGACCGATCCTGAGACCTCGAAGGAGGCGGAGGGTGCGGGGTCAAAGGCCTGGGTTCCGCCCGGCAGGATCCCCCTGCGGATCACGAGGTTCGTCTCCTGGGCAAGGGCGTCCTGGGTCTCGGAGAGAAGCTCGAAGTGCTGGACGAGGACGCTAGGGCCGGAGGCGGCGGCGGGGCGGGAGGGGACGGGTAGAAGGACGGCGAGCAGGACGGCGAGCGAGAACGCAATGCCCGAGGCCGCCAGGCGAGGCGCGCGCCGG
The DNA here is from genome assembly GCA_016208485.1 of Acidobacteriota bacterium. GTDB lineage: Bacteria > Actinomycetota > AC-67 > AC-67 > AC-67 > JACQXY01. Next base: position 593 of record JACQXY010000036.1, read on the forward strand.
GAGCGCAGGGAGCGCAAGATCGAGGTGGAGATGATCCCTCGGCACCCGGTTCCTGCCACCGGCATCTCCCTGGACGATGAGCACGATGCGCCCGGACAGCGATGGAAAACACGAATGGAGGCTACGGGATTGTACGCCTAGATCGCCGGTGTGTCCATGAAAGGCGCAGAAGAAGAAGAAGAAGACGAAACTCCCAAAGATCCAGTCGCTTGGGTGGGCGCAGGCGCGCTCAGCGCGCGCCCAGCACGCGCGCGTAGACCTCCTCGTAGCCCCGGACCATCGCCTCGGCGCTGAAGCGCTCCTCCGCGCGGCGCCGGCACGCCTCCGGCGAGATCTCGCCGGCGCGCAGGACGGCCTCGCACATCGCGTCGAGGTCCTCGACGACGAACCCGGTCTCGCCGTCGGCGATCACCTCGGGAGCGGAGCCTCGCGCGAAGGCGACCACCGGGGTGCCGCAGGCGTTTGCCTCGGGCATCACCAGGCCGAAGGGCTCCTCCCACTGGATCGGGAACAGGACGGCGCGCGCGCGGCCGAGCAGGTCGACCTTCTCCTCGTGGGACACCTCGCCGAGGATCGTCTCCTCTCCGGTGAGGCGCGGCTCGACGCGGGAGCGCCAGTGCTCCCGCTCGGGGTCCTCGGCGAGCTTCACCACCATGACGAGCTTCA
>JACQXY010000001.1 GCA_016208485.1 Acidobacteriota bacterium
CTCTCGGCGCGAATCAAGCCGCGCTCATCCAGATTTGCTTCTTGAGGATCTGGCAGCAATGCCGCGAAATCGTTATCGAAGACGAATGTGCCGCTGTACTGTGGATTGCACTTGTCGCCGGCGCGCTTGTTTCCGGGGCATCCGCGGCCGCTTATTCTTTCACTTTCCTCCAACCGCCCCAGACCCAGCAACCGCCGTCGCCTTCGACATCGTCTTCATATCTGGCAGCGGCATTGTCGTCTTCGCCGTATGCCGTGACGGGCGCGTCGCAGAGCGCGATCGGCGGGCGGATCTCGTACACGTTCGGGATGACCGGGCCGGCGATGGTTGTGGACACGGCGTGCTCGTCATCGCTGGTGGCGGCGTCGCTGGCGGCGGACGGGCTGGCCAAGGGCGACTGCGACATCGCGCTGGTTTGCGGTGCGCAGGCGAGCCTGACGGCAGGGCCGTTCGTGGCGCTGTGCCAGATGAGGGCGCTGTCGGCGGACGGGCTGTGCAAGACGTTCGACGCGTCGGCGGACGGGTACGGGCGCGGGGAGGGCGTCGGGGTGGTCGTGGCGATGCGGCTGGCGGAGGCGGCGGAGCAGGGGCGGAGGGTGATGGCGGTGGTGCTCGGGAGCGCGGTGAACCACGACGGGCGGAGCAGCGGGTTCACGGCGCCGAACGGGCCGGCGCAGGAGGCGGTGTACCGGGCGGCGCTGCGGCGGGCGCGGGTGGAGGCGAGGGAGGTGGGGGTGATCGAGGCGCACGGGACCGGGACGGCGCTGGGGGACCCGATCGAGGTGGGGTCGCTTGCGGCGGTGTACGGACCGGGAAGCGGGCGTATCGGGCGGGAGCCGTTCGTGCTCGGGTCGGCGAAGACGAACATCGGGCACCTTGAGGGGGCGGCGGGGATCGCGGGGCTGCTGAAGGTGGTGCTGGAGCTGGAGCAGGGGGAGGTGGCGCCGCACCTGCACCTGAGGCGGCTGAACCCGCACCTGCCGGCGCTGCGGGAGGGCGTGCGGGCGGTGATCCCGCGAGTGGCGCTGGCGCGGGCGGTGATCCCGCGAGTGGCGCTGGCGTGGCCAGCAGCGACGGGGAGGAGGAGGAGGCGGACGGGGGCGGCGGCGGCGACTGAGACGACGACGGCTGGGCAGAGGCGGGTGGCGTGCGTGAGCTCGTTCGGGATGAGCGGGACGAACGCGCACGCGGTCGTCGGCGAGGCGCCCGATTCTCCTGCGGCGGCGGCGGCGGCTGCTGCTGCGGCGGCGTCGTCATCATCTGCTTCTTCTTCTTCTTCGCCGTCGCAGGCCGCCCCAGAGGGGAAGGAGCGGCGCGGCGGCGGCGGCGGCGGCCTCGGCGGCCGCCGGGCGCTGCTGCTGTGCCTGTCGGCCAAGAGCGAGGGCGCGCTGCGGGAGCTGGCTCGGAGGTACGCGGCGAGGGTCGAGCGGGCGGCGACGGCGGACGAGGTCGCGGCGGTGTGCGCGGCGGCGGCGCTGTGCCGGACACACATGCAGCAGCACCGAGCGGCGGTCGTCGTCGCCTCCTCGGGCTCGGCCCCGGTCTCGGGCGCTGCTGCTTCATCACCACCACCACCACCACCACCATCATCATCACCATCATCTGC